>NZ_JAPWDU010000003.1:0-300000 GCF_027257155.1 Cerasicoccus sp. TK19100 | reverse complement strand
CGCAGGGGAGACGATTCTCAATGCGAACCTGGACTTCACCTTGTTGAGTATTTCCAATGGAACCTTCGCTGGAGAGGGCGACTTATACGGCATCGCCTATCGCAGTAGTAGCGCGGTGCTGGCCAGTGATTTCTACAACGGCACCTATGGCGGCGACACCGGCGCGACTGAGCTGCAGCAGGGCATCATGTCGAACACGCAAGCATTGGGCGTGGTCTCCACGGACGCGACCGGCGACTGGAATCTAACCGACTTCCTGAACGATCAATACGACAACGGCGCTACGGGCGGCGACTACGTCTTCCTGCGGGTAAACTCCAGTGAGACCGACCACTCGCCGTATCGTTACTGGTCACTCGCCACAGCGAACCACAGTACGGTTGCGAATCGTCCGGTGCTTTCCGTGGAAATTGGCGACGAATAGTTTATTGCTTGTGCTCGCTCCAGCGGGCATTCCTTAGTTAGACAATCCCGGGTGTGTTAAGCGCCCGGGATTTTTATGTGGATTCATTTGGTATTGGAGTGGAAATGGTAGCGCGGAGCGTCCTCGCTCCGCAAGCAGCGGCAAGACATCAAGGTCGATCTGGAAATGTGTATCGCCACAGATCGCCCGATGTAAAACTTCTGACTGCCGTCTCATTACTTGCGGAGCGGGGACGCTCCGCGCTACCTCTTTTTATGCGAAGTGCTTACTCGCCGTGCAGGTAGATGTCCGGCTTGCCCCAGCCGGGGGCGCGGCCTGATTCATCCAGCGGGCTACGGATGAAGGATATTGCAGCGCCGATGGTTTCCAGTGATCGGTAGGCGGGTGTGTTTGGTGGGAGGCCGTATTCGCCCTGGCCACCGCGGATGACGCGGAATGTCTCATAGCTGCCGTCGAAGGAGTCAAAGAGTGTTACCTGGCCGCGGGGAAGATCGACGTTGGGCGTCCAAGTCCAATCCCATTCTTTGGCTTGGTGGTCAATGTTGTGACGGAGGAATGCGCGCGGGCGGCCGGTGCCCATCGCCATACCGTTGAAGTAGCGGTTGGCACCGACGGACTTGCCGTTGAGGTTGATAGCGATGTTTCCCGGACCACGATTGGGCGAGTAGACAAAGCGTAGATCGGCCTCCTGCCACTCGGTGGTGGAGTCGGTGTTTTCGTCGTCGATGTAGAGCGTGTGCCACTGGCCGTCGGTGAGCGGATACATGTCGCGCCAGTAGTTTTCGGGCGTGCCGGGAATATTGCTTTGAAGATTCCGGTGAAAGCTGTCTTGCCGCTGCGGCGAGAAGGAGCGAAACGCATTGGCGTGAACCGAGTCCATGCCGCTGATGCAGAGCTGCCACTCGCCATTGACGAGCTCGCGGATGCGGTAGCGGTCCTCGGGGTTCATCCAAACGTAGAGTGTGTTTTCGTCCTTGAGCTGGTTGGCGTCGGGTGCTGTCGTGCTGCTAACGTAGCGGATTTTGCGCAGACCGTTTTCAAGGTATTGGCGCGTCAGCAGCATGGTGGGGTAGCCGATTTCGGCGCACAGCTGAAAGTAGGGAGTGAGGACCTGCATGCTCAAGTGGTCGCCGTCTTCGAAGGTGTCGGTGGTCTCGATCTCGCTGACGAGAGCCTCGCCATCGTAGAGGCGATAGCGCGCGGTGTCGCGCTCGGTCAAGGCAACTTCGTAGCGCTTGCCGCCGTTGCTTTCGCTGATGATCTCGCGCAGCGTGCCGGGCGTGCCGACGGAGCCAAATTTGACGTGTAGCACGAAGCCGTCGTCGGGTGAGCCTTCGCGCCACGGGTTGTCGAGTGTCTGCCGTTTGGCGGAAATGGGCGTCGCAGAAAACTCATCAAAGAAGCTGCCTTTGCGCGACGGATCACCCAGGAAGTCGGCCAGATCGGTCGGCATGGGCGCGACCTGGGCCAGTTCGCTCTTGGGGGTGAGCCGCGCCGCGCCGCCGGGCGATTTTTCCCAATGCGGCTTCGGTGCGTAATCGAGCGGGGAGACGAAGCCTTCGAGGAGTTTATCTCCCGAGTAAGTGGTCTGCGAGAAGTCGGCCTCGTAGTGGGTGTCCCACGTTCCGCTAAAGGTGATGGGCTTTTCGTAAACGTCGGCAATCGTGGGGGCATTGGCTTGCCAACCTTCGCGGGCGGCGGGGTCGGGGCGCGCGTCGATCACTTGCTTGAACTGCGCGGGCTGACGGTCGACATGCGTGCGGAAGTAGGCGTTCTCGGAGTTGATGAGTTCGTAGAACGGGTGGAACAAACTGCCGCCGATGCCGCTGCCTTCGACCATGTAGCCATAGTGTTCGTGGTTGTTGTGGTCCCAGCGTTCGAGGAAGGCGTTGCCGAAAATACCCATGTTGACAATGTAATCGGTCTCACGCGTCTTGGGGTCACTGAGGGCAAAATCTTTGTCCGGGCCGATGGTTTTGATGCCACGATGGCCGGCGGGCATGAGGTTCTGAAAGATGTTCCAGTAGATATGACTGTCGACGTAGGCGTCGCTATCGATGATGAAGTTTTGCGTGGCACCACCGATCTCGTGCCAGGCGGCGGGCCAGTTGTGACGACCAAACTGGGAGAAATTGCTGAAGACAATGAAGCGCTGTGGCCGCCGCCCGTTTTGATTGGCCTGGCTCTGGAATCCGTCGGTGTGCAGGTTGGAACCGAGGTGGCCACTGGTGTCCTGGCGATTAGGGAAGCCACTCGCCCCGGCAAAGTGATTGTAGGCCAGGATGACATCGACCCAGCTGCCATACATTTGCACCGCGTCATAGCCGCGCTCCAGCCAATTGCGCGCGATGATGGTATTGGTCAGTTGGCTGTTGCCGCCGGTGGAGAAGCCTGCGCCAACGCCCGAGATGATGTTATCGAGGATGGTGGCGTTATCGAGTTTCGTGATGTTAATGCCAAACTGCGCGGCACCGTCGGGGCACTCGATCCAGTTGTTGCGAAAGTCAACCTGGTTGCCGCTCAGCTGAACCATTTCCTCATAGGAGGCGGCCGCGCCCCGACCCTCGACGGGGAACTCCGTCGGCCGCGTAATACGGCAAAACAGCAAGCCAAGGTTGTCACCAATGCTGCGCCAGGACGCGATGCGCGTATCGGGATGACCGATTAGCCAGACGCGGCGGCCATCGGTTAGCTCATGCACGGCCTTGCCCCACTTAGTCCATTGGCTAGCCTGGATGCCGAGTGTCTCGGGATCGGTCAAGTATTGGCCGGGCAGTTGGATGACGTAGGTGCTATTGGCAGGGAAAAGTTCGTCGCTAACGTTGGCCGCAATCCAGTCCATCGTGCCCTGCCAGTCGAGACCGGCGGCATGCGCATCGAAGTCGATCTTTACGCTGCCCCTTTGGAGTTTAGCGGGAATCTGGGCAGCGGGGTCGTCCCATGCTTCGAGCTGCACAACGAGTAACTTTGTGAGGTAAACCTCGGGCTGCTCCAGAATGTCTTTGGTGGGGCGCCAGGGGCAGCCGGCAACTGGGGCGGTGAACTCGCGCGCGTACCAGCGTGTGCCTTCGGCGGCAGGGCTGGCCATCTCGTAGAGAAACATCAGGCGGCCGGGTGGAGTGTTGTTAAAGCGGACGCCGGTTCGATTGAAGAAGGTGGCGCTTGTTGCTGTCGCCTTTTCGTTGGCCACCTTGAGGCCGAGGGGATTCCCTTCGGCGTCGTGATCGAAGGGTGCCGGAAAGTTGAGGAATTCGCCGCCAGTCTGGCTCGCGGAAAAGCCGTTAATGGGGTCGACCATGTTGCGGAGATCCGGGGAGATTTTCTGACCGTTGGCATCAATAAACGAGTCGTAATACTGCGCATCGATCTCCAGGTTGGCGGGTGTCTCGCTGACCAGGAGGTCCGCGTAGCCAATGACCTTTACCGGGTGTGGCGTACCATTGGCATCGTTAAGCTGAGTGAGCTGGCCGTTCTTGGCGAGCTGCCAGATGTCATCCCCGCGCGTGGCCCACTGCTGGGCGTTGGGGAATGAGATCGGTTCAGCAGACAAGGCTCCTGCGCAAAGCAGCAGGAGTGAGCAATGAATCAGGCGAAGAATGAGGCTTTTTGAGTTTTGCATGAGGACATCAAAACTAGAACCATACGCGTTAGCCTGTGGGCTTGTAAAGCAGAAGGGACGCTTTTGCCATGGCATGGGTATGGTTGACTGCCTGCTTCGAGCAGCTGATGGCCGCTGTGCTTTCCCTAGACGGCTCCCATCTAGGGTTTGGCGGGTAACGGTAACGTTAGCTCGAAGACGGCACTTTCGCCTGGTTTACTGACCAGCTTTACATCGCCATTGAGTGCACTCATGATGTCCTTAACCAGTGAAAGGCCGAGGCCGAATGACGATTCACCACCCGTGGGACCGGCGGAGAGACGCTCATATCTTTTGAAGAGGCGCGGGTAATCTTCTTCGGTAAATCCCGGACCTTCATCCGATACGCGAATCAAGGCCTGGTTGCCGCCATCGGTGATTGCTTCAATATGAACTGTGCTGTCCGGGTCCGAATATTTGATGGCGTTGCTCACCAAGTTGTCGATGGCTTCGGTCAGTAGTTTTTCATCGGCGAAGACAATGCTCTCACTACCTTTAAAGTCCAGGAGAATGCTTTTATTGAGGCTTTGTCCGTAGTTGCGTTGGCGCACGATATCGAAGACCTCGGCTATTGGGATAAACTCGGACTGTATGCTGAACTCACCATTGAGCGTCATCTTGGTATTGAGCAGGCCGTTGAGAGCGCTGATGGTGCGCTCGCAGCTTTGGCTGATGATCCGGTATAACTCATGGCTGTTCGTTTCGGTATCCTCATCGATTTGATCGGGAAAATCCTCTAAAAGCATTTGAGCCAGGCAGCGAACTGATGACACCGGGCCACGGATGTCATGCGCGATGATGCCAATGAGCTCATTGAGGCGATTTACTTGCCACTCTTGTTCCCGGCGCTGCTCCTGTATCTTCAGGTGGGTGTCTACACGCGCCAGTAGCTCGGCGGCAAGGAACGGCTTAGTGACATAGTCGACGGCACCCGCACTGAAGCCGGCTTGAATATCTTCTGATTCCACGCGCGCCGTTAGAAAAATAACCGGCACATGCTCCAGCTCTGGCCGTGTCTTGAGCTGTCGGCAGCATTCGAAGCCGTCCATACCGGGCATGTTGACATCGAGCAAAATAATGTCGGGCGTGTTGTTGTCCAACCACTCCAAGGCTTCGTGGCCACTCGTCGCAAAGGCTATGTTGAGGTTTTTCTTAGCCAATGAGCTTCCCAGAACACGTAAGTTTTCCGGTTGGTCGTCCACCGCCAGCAGCAGTGGCTGATCGACGGGCGTATGCTTTTCTAAAATATTCATGCAGACGGCTATCAATTATTCTTAAGGTGGTTGGAGAGTTGTTGCAAGCATTGGCGCGCGCCAAGAATGTCAAATGACTGTGTGGCGAGCTTCAGTTGCTGGGCGGTGCCGGTGAGAAATTCGCACTGGTGCTTCTGACCGGCGGTGAGCAGTTTTTCGGCGAAGTCTTCGATGTCTTTCAGCGCGACGCCTCCTTGCAGATGCGCGATCTGCTCGCGGAATTCCTGGGCGACGGGCTCCGGTAAATTGACGGGTGGCTTGGAGGATTCCTGGCCCTCAATTTTCATCGGTGACGGGGTGTTTGACCGTATAGTGGCACCCTTGAGCCAGCGGTGGCAGGTGTTAATCAATAACTGCGGAGGGATCGGTTTAAAGAGGCATTCACTGAAGCCAAAGGGGGACAAGTCGCTGTTGGACTTTTGCAAACTGGCGGTGATCGCGACGATCGGGGTAGACTGAAATGCTTCCAGCTCGCGGAGTTGCTGGCAAACCTCGGTGCCGTCAATGTCCGGCATGGAAATATCGAGCAGGATCATGTCGGGGTGATGCTGCTTGGCCATCGCCAGCCCTTCGTTGCCATTGTTGGCCGTGATGATCTGGACCGCGTCAATTTGTTCAAAGACGGCTTCGACCAGATCAATGTTTTCCCTGACATCGTCCACCACGAGGATTTTGGTGGCGGGAAACTGTAGGTTTTTAATGTCCCGGGTTGCGTAGTTCTGCTCGTATGAGGGGCTGGCCGGGGAGACGTTGTGCAGGTTAAAGAAGAACTTTGTGCCGTGGCCCAGTTTGCTGGTGTAGTTGATTTCACCACCCATGAGTGTCACGAGTTTGGCGCTGATCGCGAGGCCGAGGCCGGTGCCACCATGGCTGCCGCTGCCCGCCTGTTCGAATTTTCCAAATGCGCGTTCGCGGAAGGAGTCCGGTATACCGCATCCGGTATCGATGACTTCGAAATATAGGTCGTATTTTTCCCCGCGCTGTTGGCATGACACGTTGACCGTCACCGAGCCTTTCTTGGTGAATTTGACGGCGTTGGACATGAGGTTGAGCAGGACCTGCTGCAGGTGGAACGAGTCGAGAATCAGAAAGTCCGGGATGTTGTCTGCAGTCTTCGCAATAAGCTCGATGCCCTTGCTCTCGGCCTGTAGCTGGAAGATGGCGAGCAGGTCATTTACGGTTTGGTGAAGGTTTACCGGCTTGTATTCCAGATCGATCTTACCGGCTTCGATTTTGGCGAGGTCGAGCAGGTCGTTGATCAAACTCAGGAGCGCCTTGCCGCTGGTTTGGATCGACTTGAGGAACTGCGCTTGCCGGGGCTCTTTCACTTCGTCGGCGAGCAGCTCAGAAAAGCCTAGAATGGAGTTCATCGGCGTGCGGATTTCGTGGCTCATGTTGGCCAAGAAGTTCGTTTTGGCGCGGTTGGCGCTGTCGGCCTTTTCACGCATTTCGATCAGCTCTTGCTCGCGTAAAACGCTCTGCGTGATGTCTTCCGTGAACATCATGATACCGCCAATGGAGTCATCGATTTGGTACCATGGGCGGATCTCCCAGCGCAGGTATTGGTCGTGGTCCCAGCCTTCGGGTCGCCATTGGTCGCGGTCATTAAACATTTCTTCACCCGCCAGGCAGCGGCGGTGAATTTCTTTCCATTCATCGGAAATGTTTGGGAATACGTCGTAATGGCTCTTGCCCACAACGTCCCTGTCCAACAGCCCGTAGTCCTTTTTCCAACGCTGGCTGAGGGCTACATACCGCATCCGACGGTCGAACATGGCAACGGCGGCCGGGGCGTGCTTCACGTAGGCTTCGAGGCGGTCCTTTTGCCGGTTGAGCGCCAATTGTGCGACTTCGATGTCCTGGTAGCGCTTGCGGTTCAGATAGAGCAGGTGCGTCAACAGCGCGAGGACGAAGGACATGACTACACCGCCCATGAGGAACACCGTCTCGGCTTGCTGGTTGCCCTGATTATACTGTGGCTCAACGTCGACATAATAGGCGAAGCTCGGGCTTAGGTAGATTAGCGTCTTTCCCGGCCCCAATTTTTGGGATTCCGCTGAGCCGTCGGGGACATAGGGCCTAATCGAGTAATCGAAGATTTGCGATAGATCCGTGCCCAACTGCTGAATCGCGTTCTGTGCGAATTCTGAGGCGTCGATGACGGCCATTAAGTATACCTCGGTCGGACGGCCAGCCATGCGGGTATCTTCCATTACCCAATAGCAAATTTTATCGGTGGCTTCATCTCCTGTCAATGTGACGGATTTGCCTGACTCAAGTAAATCTGCAGGTGGGTGCTCATCCAACCAATCATTATAGACCAGGGTGAGTTCGTTGGGGTAGCCCCAATCCGCCTGAGACAGTTCTTCGGTGAGCCGTATATACTTAAGGCTCGGAAAATCCCGGATGTAATACAGCGCATCGTGCTCCCATAGGGATTCCAGATTGGCCAGCGGCGAGGTAGCACGCCGGGTCATGCGGCGCAGGGCTTGCTCTAACTGGGTGTCTTGGGAACGCAAGGTGTTGGCGATGACGTTCGCGCGCACATTAGCGACCTCGATTTGATTGGTGACCGACTGAGAGTGGAAGGCCAGGAAGATAATACCCACCGCGATGAGAGAGTTCACCAGCACGGGGGCCCACATCCAGCGGAAGGCTCCTTGGTAAAGCGCACGGCCACACTTGAAGCGCTGCATAATCAATGCGGCAGACAGCAAAAAGAATCCGCTGGCGGTAAGGATCGCCATTTCGGAAAATCGTTTGCCCAGCCAGACTGCCTGGGGCACATCCAGTACGTAGCAGAACAGCGCTGCACCCGAGACGCCTAAGGTCAGGCTGGCCAGGAAGACGATGGGTACCTCCAGCTTGGGGCTTCGATGGCCAATGGTGGAGATCAGCGTGGCCATTGAAGCGAGGCCAAAACACATCGCCGTCATTAGGGACATGCGGCCTGGTGCGGGGGAATTATCGGCGATGAAGGGCTCGCCAAGAATGCGGTCGATGCCCAAATCTGCCCCGAGTGCGTGCTGAAGCAAATTAAGCGCGGTCCAGATGACAAACAACACTGCGGCAATTCGCTCAATATGCCAACGATTCCACTGGGGCGAGGCCGCCAGAGGAAAAATGCAGGCGCTGAACAGGAAAAAGCCAATCGCGGTCGTAGCCTGCATCGGGGCCAGCCCAGGCGCAATCTGAACGATCACACGGGACTCAGTGATCCAACCAACCAAGACCAGTAGGGACATCACGCCAGTTAAGAGCGAAATACCGGTTGCGACCGGACATTTGCTGATTAACGCTGAATTCTGCGATGCCATGGCTTGGTGCGTGGGTGGGGTTAGCTGGTTGGCGGCCGATTAGACAGCCTTGGGGTAAGGCTTCCGCTGAAATCACAGCATATATTATGCTTTAATAGGACATTGTCCACGCCGGAATTGGCATTGCCGCTGGTCGGCTGGGCATGGTGCGCGCTCTGAATGTCCATCTTGCAGGTTTAGCAGGAAGTTTATGAGTGAGTAGAGGGCTAGGGTCAGTCCCTGAGAAAACGTCCCGCTGTTCAAGATGATTAAGTCGTTATCAAGAACCTTGAGCAAAAAGGGGTGCTAGCATCTAAGCTTTTAAGGATGGAAAACCTTAGAATCGAGCGCCGATGCCCATTAGAGGAAATCTTTGCCGAGAAAATTGTCGGCTGCATATTGCCCGGCGCTTAGTCCTGATCGAGGAACTTAGCGATGTCGGGCAAGTGCTTTTCCCACTGGCCACTGGGGAGGCGGACAAGCCAGGGATCGGTGGGGCGGGTTAGGTCGATCGTTTCTTCGGGCAGGTCGTCTTCATCGATTTCCAGCAGGTCGATTGCGTCCAAATCGTCGTCGAAAGCCAGGGAAAGCCGTCGTGGCTGCGGCTCCAGAATCAAGGCAGGGTTTTTAACGCGGCCCTTTTTCACGAGCTCAAAGAGGCAGGGATAATGGTCGTGTTCGTAGGGCTTTTTGAAGTCGCTAAACCACTTGTTGGGCACGTCCTCGCGGCGGTCGAGCAGCACGACATCTGAAAAGTGAATGCAGGCGCGGTGCCAAAGCTCCAGCTTCGGCTGCGCATGCAGGAGCTGGCAATGAACCACGGTGATGATACGCGCCAGCGATTGCCCGCTGATTTCAAGCCACTCGGCAAATGCCTCAATAAAGTCCAGCGGATTACCGCGGCCGGAGGCGACGATGAAGATGGCTTCGGCCGCGGCCGGGGTCTGGATTTGGCGCAAATCCTCGTAGGTCATGAGCTGCGTGGCGTCGCGGCTGGTCAGCTCTTCGTTGACGGGGGTTGTTGGTTCGCTGGTATGCAGGGCGATTGCGATCTGCTCGTCTTCGGCGAATCCGCCATCAATCAAATCACGCACGACTTCACGGCGACCAGCGCCCTCGGCACCCAGGATGAAATAGACTTCGGCCATGGTTCGAAATTCTGGCAATTTCAGTGATTTGTCCAAGCCTGATTTGCAAAGAGTGGCAGTATTATAGAGCAGGCGAGGGACGCTCCACGCCGCCGATGGGGAGGTAACTTCTGAACTACGCCCGCGATTTACGCTCGGCTTCGTAGATGGCCGCCAAGCGGGCAAAGTCCTCTTCGCGCGTGCCGCTAATGATCACGTGGTCGTAAAGCGGCGCTTCCTCCAGTTCCTTGTTCGCGGTCTGGATGCGTCGCTCGATCTCCGCTTCGTCGTCGCTTTGACGGTACTCCAGGCGTTCGCGGACCTGCTCCGGCGAAATTTGAATGAACACCGTGACGACGCGGCCGCGCAGGGCCTCGTTTTCCCTGGAAGCCTGGCGGTAGGTTGCGGCACCCTGGACGTCAACATTCAGCAGTAGGTCGACTCCGGCGGCGAGCTTGGCGTCGATCTCGCGCTTGAGGGAGCCATAGTAGCGACCGTGGACCTGGGCGTGTTCGTAGAACTCGCCGTTGTCGATCATTTCGCGAAACTGCTCCGGTGGGAAAAAGTAGTAATCGACCCCGTGTTGCTCACCCTCGCGTGGATCGCGGCTGGTGGAGGTAATGACGCGGCCCAGCGTGTCGTAGTGCGCCAGCATGCGGTCGCAGACGGTGGTCTTGCCACTGCCCGCGGGACCAGAAACAACGAGCATCAGTCCGGACGATTCTTTGGGGTGCATGCGCGAAATGTGAGGTGCTCAGCCCCGGGAGACAAGCTAGTAAGTGAACGAAACGATCACCAGCAGCGCGCCATAGCCCATGAACGCACCACCAAACAGCTTGAGTCGCTTGGGCTTGGCCCAGAGCCACTCGAACAGGTCGCGCATCAGGTAGGGCATCGTGCCGATAAACATCGCGGCGATGATCAGCACGTAAACGATGCTCACGAGGACGAGGCGTTGTGGTTCATCATACTGCATGTAGGCCGAGCCCAGCAGCGGACTGGCGCTGAGCAGCATGAGCCCGGCCAGGCCGCGCACCGCCAGAAAATCCGGTGTGTAAACAAAGGCACCAAGCGCGGATGCACCAAAAACCACTAGCATGATCATTTTGTAGTCGCCAAAATCTGCCTTGCCGAGCTGTGTCACGTGGTAGAGGAACCATAGCGCGGCTCCGCCGAACAGGACCATCGCGGCTGGCTTGGAGCGTAGCAGCGAGAACGCGCGTGTGCGCACCCCGGTACCCCCCTTGAAAAATGGGAGTCCCCAGAGTATCAGCACGAGGCCGGTCAGCAATGTTGCGAGAAAAAGCGACATGAAGCCCAGAACGATGGGGCATGCGGGCTGGCATGAAAAGCTAAAAAATTAACGCTCTCGGTGGGGCTTTTGGCGTGAAATGGTTACCTGTACGGCTTTAACGAACGTAGTGATTTTCACTCATTTTAGGATTTTCGCCTAAATCACTTCTGACTCTCGTCGATAGAGAGGCCCAAGCGATACTACTTCTTCCCATGTTTTATACAAAGGTGAAAATGTCTCATAACTCACAGCCGGGTTTCCCGGATGATATGTCAGCCAAACAGCGTTTCGAACTGGAACGCTGGGCGCGGCTTAATGGCATGTCGGTAGAAGATTTCGTCAGCGCTAACTTAAAGGAGCAGCAGCGGATTTTTCAGGCGCTTCATGCTAAATCCAATTCGGACTCCTTGGCGCAGAACCAAAAAGAGGCCTAGCTTCCAACGTAGCCTATAGCTCCACACTAAAAGCGGAGTTTGGCGGGTTGAGCATCGTGCCATCTTGGATCGCCCCCGAGTTTTCCAACTGCCCCGCTCCGGCACCCATCGCTTCGCGCGCTTTGGCTTCCTGTTGTTTTTGAGCCTCGGTAGGTTGACTGGTAGCGCAGCCGGCGAGCAGTGCGCCGACACAAAGAGCGGTCAATAACTTCATGATTGTGGTGATTGAGTGGTCAGTAGTGGCTTAAGGATCGGCCAAAGGTTGTCAGCCATGATCTGCTGGCCCTTAGCGTTCGGGTGAATGCCATCGGGCAAGTTCAGCTTCGGATCGCCGGCGACGTCTTTCAGCAAAAAGGGAATCATCACGGCGTCGTTGGCCTTGGCGACATTTTGGTATGTCTCGGCGAACGACTCGCGGTAGGCCTCGCCCAAGTTGGGTGGCATGAACATCTGGGCGACGACGATCTGCGCCTCCGGGTGCTTTTCTTTCACGCGGTCGATGATCGCTTGCAAATTCTTGGCCATGGCGTCGGTGGGCAGCCCGCGCAGGCCATCATTGGCACCGAGGGCCAGCACGAAGACCGCCAGCTCCTGCTTGCCGCGGTCGAGCCCGGCGAGGGCCCAGTTGATCCGGCTTAGGCCACCGGCCGAGGTTTCGCCACTCACCGCCGAGGCCAGCGCGGTGTATTCGTTTTGCAGGCCCTCGGTTTCGATCTTCTCCTGGATGAGCGCCGGGTAGCCTTGCTCGGGTGCGAGCCCGTAGGACGCCGTCAGGCTGTCACCGTAAAACATCACCACAGCTGGCTTGGCATTGACCAGCGGCGTGAGCGCGATTACGAAAAAAGCGATGGCCAACGCCGCGAAAGTGCGACGGAACCTGCTGTAAAACTGCCTGTTGAATAAGTCCATCGTTTGCAAAAGAGTCTGAATCGTGTTCCTACAATAGCAATGCCTGATATGAATCAAACCAACGCCGGGGCGCCGGTCCTGGAGGCCATCGACGTGCACAAGAGCTACCATGGTGCCCATGGGTCGCTGGAAATTCTCAAAGGCGTGAATTTCCAGATCGGCGCGGGCGAGTCGCTGGCGATTGTCGGGCCATCCGGTTGTGGTAAGACAACGCTCCTCGGACTTTGTGCCGGATTGGATAACCCGACCACGGGCGATATCAACCTGATGGGCGTCCCCTGGGGCAGCCTCTCCGAAGACGGCCGCGCCCGCTTGCGCAACGAACACGTCGGCTTCGTGTTTCAAAATTTTCAACTCATCCCGACGCTCACCGCGCGCGAAAACGTGCTGGCTCCGCTGGAGCTGCGCGGCGAACGCGGCGTCGACAAGCTGGCGCTCCAGTGGCTGGAAAAGGTGGGCCTTGCCGACCGTGAAGATCACTACCCGATCCAGCTCTCCGGCGGCGAGCAGCAACGCGTCGCGCTGGCCCGCGCGTTTATCAATGACCCCAAGGTTCTCTTCGCCGACGAGCCCACGGGCAACCTCGACCCCGAAACCGGCGAGCGCATCGAGGAGCTCCTCTTCGAACTCAACCGCGACCACGGCGCCACGCTCGTCCTGGTAACCCATGACCTCGATCTGGCCAACCGCTGCCAACGTCGCCTCGCCGTCCGCGACGGCCGCATCGTGCAACTTTAAATCTTCCGTCATTCGTAATCAGCTATTCGAGATTCGCTATTAGATTCATGAGATTTACTTTGCTGACAGCTTGGCGTGACGCGCGCTCCCAGAAGAAGCACCTGTTGCTTTGCGCCATTTCGATTGTGTTCGGCGTGGCGGCGCTGGTCGCGATTAACTCGTTTGGCGACAATCTGCGCGCGACTACGGACGCGAAGGCGCTGACCCTGCTCGGCTCGGACCTGCGCTTTTCGTCGCGTACGCCGTTTAGCGATCGCGCTGAGTCTTTTATCCGTGATGTGGGCGGCGAGCAGTCGCGGCAGACGCGGTTTAGCTCGATGGCGTATTTTCCGACGACGGAGGACACCCGCCTCGTGCAGGTGCGCTCGGTCGCGGGCGGTTTTCCGTTTTATGGTGAGTTCGAAACCGCGCCCGCCGGCGTGTTGATCGGCCAGACCGATGAGCCCATCGTCGTCGTTGATCCGGTGCTGCTTTCCATGTTCGGCCTCAAGGTTGGCGATCCGATCAAGCTTGGCGAGGTGGAGTTTACCATCGCGGCCGAAATCATCGAAGTGCCGGGCGAGTCTGCCTTTGCCGGCCTTTTCGCGCCGCGCGTTTATATGCCCGCGAAGTATCTGGAGGAGACTGGGCTGATCGGCTTGGGCACCATTGCATTCCACAGCGTGGACATCAAGCTGCCCGATGGTGCCGACGCCGACTCGATTGCCGAAGACGCCAAGCCAATGCTGGACGACGAGCGCATACGCTACAACACCGTCGCCACGAAAAAGGAAGACCTCGGCCAGTCGCTGGAAAACCTCTACCGCTTCTTTAACCTCGTGGGCATGATCGCGCTGCTGCTGGGTGGCGTGGGTGTGGCCGGCGCAGTGCAGGCCTACTTGCGTAGTAAGCTGGAGTCGGTCGCGGTGTTGCGCTTTCTCGGCTGCTCGGTGCGTTCGGCGTGCGTCGTATTTCTCTGGCAGGTGCTCGGGGTGACGCTGGTCGGCGCACTGATCGGCGCCGCCATCGGGGTGCTGGCGCAGGTTTGGCTGCCCGCCGTGATCGGGCCGCTGCTTCCCTTTGAAATCGAAAGCTTCGTCAGTTGGCCGCGTGTGCTCGAGGGCATGTTGTTCGGTTGGTTGATTGCTGCGCTCTTTTCGCTCTTGCCGCTGCTGCCGCTGCGCCGGGTGAGCCCACTGCGGGCTCTGCGCGCCAGCTATCAGCCGCGCCGCCAATTTGATCCACTTGTGGCCTTGGTCTGGGGCGTGATCGCGGTGCTGCTCGTTGGCTATTGCTCGGCGCAAACCGAAACCGCCTGGCACGGTGCCGCCTTCGCGGGTGGCCTGTTCGTCGCGCTAGGCGTCTTCACGCTCACGTCTGCTTTGCTTCGCAAAGTATTGTCCATGGTATCGGGCAAAACGAGTAACTACGTATGCCGCCAGGGGCTGGCCAACCTGCACCGCCCGAACAACCGCACGCTCTTTTTAATCGTGACCCTCGGCATGGGCGCGTTCCTGATTCAGACCTTGTTCCTCATCGAAGGCGTGTTGCTCAGCGACACCGAATTGGTGAATGACGCGCAAGAGCCGAACACGATGTTTTTCGATATTCAGTCCGAGCAGCTCGATGGCTTTAGCGACATTGTCGAAGGTGAGGGGATGAGCATTACCGCAGGCGCGCCGATCGTGGCCATGCGCCTGGAAGAGGTTAATGGCCGGAGCGTCACCGAGATCAAGGCCGACCCGACACAGGACATCGACAACTGGATTCTTAACCGCGAGTGGCGCTCCACTTGGCGCAGTGAGCCGAGTATTACCGAGGAGGTCGTGGCGGGCGAATTCGTGGGCCAGTGGAATGGCTTCGAGGAGCCGGTGCCCATCTCGCTGGAAACCGGTATGGCGGAAGACCTCGGTGTGCAAGTCGGCGACACGTTGACCTTTAACATTCAGGGCCTATCTTTGCAGTGCAAAGTATCCTCATTGCGTGAGGTGGATTGGAAGCGCATGCGCCCCAACTTTTTCGCCGTCTTCCCGGAGGGCGTTCTCGAAGGCGCGCCCACTTGGCACATCGCTTTTCTACGGGCGCCGGATGCGGACACACTCGCTACTTTGCAGCGCAAAGTCGTGCAGACCTACCCAAACATCACGGCGGTTGATCTGAGCATCGTGCTCGACGGCTTGCGTGAAATTATGGGCCGCGTGGCCTTCGCGCTGCGGTTCATGGCGTCCTTTACCTTGCTGACCGGCGTGGTGGTTCTCGCCTCGGCGGTGATCACCAGCCGCTACCAGCGCTTCCGCGAAAGCGTACTCTTGCGGACCATCGGCGCCAGCTCGGCGCAGATCCGCGCGATCATGTCTGTGGAGTATTTGGCCGTCGGGTTGATGGCCGGCATCGTTGGCTCCTTGCTGGCTTGGGGCGCGGCCGCTAGCCTGGCAATCTGGGTTTTTGAAACCGATCCGCCACTGCCGTATATCGAAACGTCGATCACGATTGTCGTAACCACCGCGCTGACACTGCTCACCGGCCTGGTCAACAGCCGCGGTATTTCGAAAAGCCCACCGCTGGCGGTGCTGCGCTCGCAGGAGGCGGGATGATTCTATTATCGGTGTCCTGATTGTTGGGCTTACTATTGCGTGATCATTAAATCTATTATTATTTATTAAGTTTTGAGTTCGCACAGATAAGCACCCCATCTATTAGGAGCGTGTGGCAGCTTGAGATGTCGTTGTATATTTGCCTATGCAGCTTCAGCAGTTGTTAAGTCTCCTGGTGTCGCCGGAGTAGACTCACTACTGGTACGGTGGGACTGACCGCGCTAGCTCGTTCCGAGCTCGGTGCATTGCACATGGCCTGACGATATGGGCTGTCATCACCCGAGGTAGGGTTGCTGCTTAGCTATTACCTATTAGGCGTAGTGAATCGCGCTCATTGCGCAGGAGGGGGCGGATGGGTTTGCCGGTCACGGCACACGTCTTTGGTCGGTCGCGCACTTGCTTCACTGGTAACTAAAAAATCCGTGGCTAAATCAGTTGTGCCAATAGCATCCTTGGTGAACACTACGCCTTGATTGCTCTACGATGCTTTACCATAAAAAGCTAAACTCAAGGTTGTTCGAAGCTTCCGGAATTATATGTGTTGGGCCATCCTCAGTAACCTAATAATGGAAAATAACTTGAAAGAGCCGAGGCGTTTCTGATTGGGTATGGCAAAAACTATCCGGTAACTGATGGTATTACCTTGAGTATGATGAGATTGCATCTGATAGCCTGCTAGGTGAAGTATCAATTTAAATTTTTATCTTGTCGCTTTTGTACGATGTAGGCTACATCACTCTGAGATAGTTTCTTTTGATACTAAAAAACACTGATGAAATAAAATGAGTAAGATTTACCAGCGTGCTCGTTGGCTTTGCAATATAAGCCCAATAATAGGAATGAAACCACATTGCTTGTGTGGGATCGCGCTGACATCGGACTGAAATCGATCTCTATAATAGTTCCAGGTATTCTTTATCTGTTGCTAAGTGAGGGTCTCTGGATATGAGCATATTAAAAAAAATACTTCTGTCAGTCACGATTCTTGGCTCGGCTTTTTTATTTCTGGGGCAGGTAGCGCCAACGTATCCTCAGTGGTGGCTAGACCAAGGTGTGGCAGAGTCGCAGCCGGTCGGGCCTGGCGATCCAGGGTATGATCCTAATAACGTCGAGCACGTCGAAGCATGGAATGAGTGGTTGCGAGGAAACTCAAGCCCCGCAAATGTCGGACAATTGAAGCATATCGCGACTGAGGCTAAAAAACATGTCGATCTGTATTTGAGCCCAAGCGCACAGGAATGGGATGATGCTTACACGCATTTGGTTGATGGGCAGTATGTTAACTTCAATCCTTTTCCTTTCCAATCGAATGTTGGCGATTATTCTGTAGTCAATATTGGCCAGTTGAAAGCTGTTGCCGATGGCATATACGCCATCTTGGAAAACAATGGCTTCGATATAGATGGGCATCTTGCTTCACAAAGCCAGGGTGGGGTGTGGACCGAAAATCGCCCATGGACAGCGACTACCGCAGACGATGATAATTCGGCTGTAGCTAATTTGGGCCAACTGAAATTTGTTTTTAGCTTTGATTTAAGCGGTGAGGTCAATGTGGATAGTGAATCATCCGGTTCTGGCGACGGTATGGACGACTCTTGGGAGCAGCAGATCGTCGATTTTGATCCTGCTGATGACATCCTAACCATTGACGACGTATTGCCAGGGGCAGATTTTGATGGGGATTATCTAGATAACATCACAGAATTTCTTCGCGGAACCAATCCGACGGAGGCAGACATTCCATTTCCGGCTTTGCCGGACGATCCCGCCAATTGGCGCGGATATGTCCTGCTGGATCACTGGAGTTCAGGAGTATTGGCTGAGACACTTGATGCTGTTTCCTTGCCTGCGTTCCCGGGGTTGCCGGATAAGCGCCGGGTAATTGATTCTTTACAAATTGAAAATTTTAGTGGTGCGGGAACAGCAAATGTCATTCGTGGATATATCCATGCGCCAAAATCTGGCCGGTACACGTTTTTCTTATCAGGAACATCTGATGCTGAACTGCTCCTCAGCTCAAATTCTAATCCTGCTTCTGTTCATACATTTATTGAATTGGATGGTGTAACTGATCAGTCAAAAGCTAAGGAAGGCATATGCGAGTTCGAATCGGGGAATAAATACTATTTTGAGATACGTCAGGTGTCAGGAGCTTCTGGAGGCGGGAGTGTTGAGTTGGCTTGGGAATATGAGGATGTGTCAAGACATGTAGTTCCTTTGTCTGCGCTTTCTTTGCCACCCTATCTCCCCACTGTTGACTCTGGTGGCGCTGTATTGGCGTTTATAAATGAGTTGCCTTATGAGCCATCTGTCAGGGTGTATTCTGGTATTAGTATTGGCTCGATAGTTGAACAAGTGCCTGACAGCTATCAATGGACCTTGGAAAGTGCATCCGATGGCCAGGATTTAGAAGACGTAACGATTGATGATCCTATAGCGTTGAGTCCATCTTTCAATGCTACTGAAGCGGGCACATTTGGTTTTGCTCTAGCTGTGACTTATGATTCGATTGCTGATCAATCCGGCTCAATGCCCTACATCGCTTCTGATGCACTTGAATTTACTGTAATTGATATTAACCCCACATTGTTCTCATTGGTTAGTCATTGGAGGTTTGATGAAGGCAATTTACTAACAGTCGATGATCACGGTGCCAGCGGAATCGACTTGGATATTTATAATGCAAATTACACTGATGGTATAGGTGCTGAAGCAATTCATTTCGCAAATCCATTGAATGATGGTGGTCGGAAGTTGAAGGCAGAGTATAATGATGCCCTTGCTATTACTGGAGAGTTGACGCTGTCACTGTGGGTGAAATTTGAGGAAGGAACAACGGATTTGTCTCGCTATGAAAGGTTGATTTCAAGCAAGTCCCAATGGAATGCTCTCGGGGGCTATGAAATTGAATACAACCCTCTGCAGAATCGATTAACTTTTGGTGGGAACAGCTCTGAGCAGTATGTGGTCCGCGGAGTAGCTTTAGAGGATGGTTCTTGGCATCATATTGCCTTCACACTTGAATGGGATAATGTTCTTGATGGTTATGAGCCTACATTTTATGTGAATGGTCAGAAGTTGCTCGGTGGTAATGTTTGGTTAGGTGGCGAGCCGGGCGGAGGCATTGTAGGCAGCGGTCTCATGTCAGGGTTAGCTGCAAGCCCTCATTCATTGACGCTTGGCGATTTCCCCTCTGGCAGTGTGTCGGGCCTATGGGGTGCTCTAGACGAAGTTCGTGTTTATGACGCGGCACTATCTGCTGAGACAATTGAATTACTATTCCTCGAACGTGGCGGCTTATTATTTCATGCTAATGCACTTGAGGGGGTCGAGTTGAGCGGTGGCACTAGTCGTGTCTCTGCTTGGTATGATGTGAGCGGTAGGGGGAATGCATTTAATGCATCTTTGTCGGATCAGATGCCTCTATATGTTGAGGAGAATGGAGTTTTGCGTCTTCGGTTTGATGGTGTTAATGATGCGTTAACCTTCTCGCCTGCGAGTGGGGATGGCACGTTTGGCTATAACGGTGATTTCACTGTAGCGTTAACCACGGCCATTGGTGGTTACGGATCTTACGGCGAGCAGGTCTTTGATTCGCATCCTGGGACTGGAGATCTGGGGGGGTGGAAGCTGATCCGAGATCAGGAGTCAAATTATCTGAGTATATTGCCGGATTCAGGTGAGGATGACCAAATAGACGGTTTACTTGAGGGGGGGCTGGGACAGGTTCTAATCATTACTTCGGAATTAGATGAAGTTGCGAGCACTCGCACGGTTTCCATTTTTCAAGATGGAATGCTCGTCTCGGAATCTGTATTCGATGCAAGCGAAAACGTCATCTCGTTTTTGGCGGACGATATGGTTTTAGGAGCATCCGACGGTGAGTTGGAGCCAACACCCTTTGATATTTTTGATTTCCGTGTATACAGCAGAGCTCTCACAAATAAGGAAATTAATCGTCTGAATTATAAACTGTTTGAGCAGTATCTAAGAGAGCAAACGGTTACGCTGCGTCTAGCGTCTCCACGGCGCCCACTATCGCTCGTGGGTGCATCAGCTGAGATTGTACTGGATGCAGTATTGGATATCGGTAGTGCTCACGTCGATAAAGTAGCTTTTTACAGTGCGGGTAGATTTGGCGACCAAGAAAATCCAGAAAATCACACGGCGCTAGGAGAGGTGTCATCCGCGCCATATCGCATTATTGATTATGAGATATTTCCTGGCTCATATTATGTCTATGCGGTTGCGTATCGAGGTAATCGCGTGATCGCCCGAACTCGTCCCATCGCGATAACCTTAGAGGATTTTCAGCAAGGGGGCTACGAAATTGTGCAGCTTGAGGGGGGGGATATGGCGTATGGGATATCTGATACTACAGTAGACGAATTGCCCTTTGTATCTGGAACGGGTTCCGGTTACCCTATGGTTTGGTCGTTGGATGTACCTTTTGGGAAGCGTCTTTTGGTTGACGGTGGTGAGTACTATGGCGAAGCGCGGGCAATCAACATTAATGGGCATGCTGCGGGATGGGCGCGGGATGGCACGGGCTTGCAGCGAGCGGTTGAGTGGCGGTATGAAAACGCCGAGTGGGCTGGACGCTGGCTTAGCGGAAACGCGTCTATGTTGACGGATATCAGCGATAATGATGTTTCCGTTGGCTACTATGATATATCGCCAGATTTCTCGCGCGCATTCTATGCTCACCTCGGTGGTGCGCTTGAAGAATACGACATTTGGAAAGAGAATCCGGGGTTGAACAGGGCATGGGGCATTTCAGATTCGGGTGAGGTGGTTGTCGGTCAGCATAATGTAGAGCGATGGCGTATATCGCCAGATTTGGACGAACGCAGACGAGTTCTCGTTGTCGATTGGCACCCGGAGGCTGATTATCGACCATTTGAGTTTGAAGGTTATTTCCGTATGGCTGCGGATTGGCCGACGCTACCTACCTTGCCTTGGTACTGGCCAAATAGTTCATACATTGCATCCACAAAGGCGGACGATCCGTGGTCACATAATGGACGGGCCATAGATGTTGTAAAAAACGAAGAAGAGAGCTTTTGGGTAGGGGAGTCTAGATTCTGGTACTACCTAGGCTATAAAATAGGTTGGAGAAATCATATTCCAAGCATTTCTGGCATGTGGTACCTGGCTCGGCCGAAGCTTGCTGCTTTTGGTAACTTCGAGGCTCTAGGGGAACGCGATTGGCAGGGTGACGACGATGATTTAAATGCTCCAATATTGCTGGTGAGCAATGGTATCGCCGCGCTAGGAGGATTTGGTAGTGAAGCTTTGTCGGCCGAAATTATTGATGGTCATCTTAACATCGTTGGATCGTCGTATACTCGGGCTGGTAGCCCCTTCCTAGAGATAACTTCATTAATTGGGGTAGCCGTTGACGATTCTTTTGATAAAGACACGGATCTAGATTTTGATTTTCCCTTTGAATTTAAGCGTAATGAGAAGCACGCATTTCTGTATCGATATGAACTTGGTACTCCAGACACCACCTCGATTGTCGACCTGAACGATCTGGTTGGTAGCGATTGGGAACTAACGGTTGCTCATGACATAAATAACAACGGAATTATTGTCGGCGGAGGCTTTTATCGAGGAAGGCCTGCTGCATTCATGATGGGGGCGACGACGGATTCGGATGGTGACAAGCTTTCCGATTATACAGAAGGCTTCTACACCGGGGGTCTGATCAATAATACGAATTCTGACTTGGTTGACGAAAGCGCTTACCCGAACTACCCGCTTGATGACTTGATTGAAGCGTTATACGGCACAAATGCCCGCAGCGCCGACACCGACTCGGATGATTTACCTGATAACTGGGAGATTAAGTATGGATTGGATCCGCTTGATGATGGAACGAACAATCCTTTTGATCAGCAGTCTAATCCTGATTTTGGCAAGGAAGGCGACCCTGATAGGGATGGTCTAACTAACTATGAGGAGTTGGTGTCAAATACTGACCCAAGGTATCCGGATACCGACGGTGATGGCATGCCAGACGGCTGGGAAATGCTCTATGCATTTGATCCGCTTGATTGGGCGGATGGGGGCACTGACTTTGATGGAGATGGGTTGTTGAATGTTGAAGAGTATCAATACGCTGCTAATCCCACAAAGGTTAACAGCGATATTGAAATCGATATAGAAAACATGCAGCCACTGAGGGTCTCGGCAGGCAGTGAGAGCATTCCTGTAAACATTCCTGGAAAGTGGCAGGAAGTTTTTGATTATGAGAATGGGCGTCCATTTTTGGATCCAGCAACAAAAGACTTTGATGCTTATCCTTTAGGCTACATCCCATATCGCCATGCAGATTTTTCTCAGAATGAAGTCATATTTGGTGAGGATGGCTATCCTGTGCCTGATGCCGCGATAAATCCGGGTTTTTATTACTTGGACCCGCTAACGGCTGCCCCATTCCTCAATATTGACAATTCCAGCAAGCAATTTCCTGAAGAGTATTTCGACGTATTTCATTTTGATTATCTAGATTATGTTTACCCTAGTTATTATCTTAGGCCCTACGACGCATTAGATGTAGCAGTCGACATAGTTGAACAGGTTGAATTGGAGCTTTTCGGGGAGCCAGTAACTGATGGTCAAGGGAATGCGATTACTTTGTCGCGTTATAAGTTTGTTCCCAATGTAGGGGAACTTGTGTGGGATTTGGATTCCGCCGGATTTATCACAGATGAAAACGGTATCCTTGATGGCTTGGAAGTCCGCATGGGGTGGGATCCCAACGGCACTTTCGATTCGTTATGGGATGCGGTGCGTTTACCGGGTGTGACTATCTGGGATTATTATCAATTGGGGAATAGCTTCAGCGACAGTGACAATGATTTAGTCCCTGATGCGTTAGAGGGGACATTATATTCAGGCTTACATTCTACAAGGTCGGATAGTGAAGGTCAGTCTGGGGATGGAATGTTCGATGGATATGAGCTAGCTCATAAGCTCGATCCTACGACTGATGATAGTGCGGATGACTTAGATAACGATGGGTTATCTAATATTACAGAATTCAATGCTGGTTTGCTGCCGAACTATTACGATACGGACGCCGATGGCCTGCCTGATGCTTATGAGCTGGGTATCAATCCAGCTCATCCGGTGCCTTTGAATCCAATAAGTGGAATGAACGGTTTGGTTGTTTGGTATACATTCGATGATTTCGACAAGAATCGTGTGTATGACCGTTCTTTACTTACCAGTTCTGTCCAGTCGGAGATTCATCGCTTCAATGACGCCTTTATGATTGGCGAAGCTTCGATTAAAGAACTCAATATTTTCGATGTAGAATACTCCAGTAGCCTATCGTTGGGCGACGAAGAGAGTTCAATGGATGATATCGGTTACTTGACGGTACCAGACGACGACGATTTGGAATTAAATGAGGTCGGTTTCACCATAGCGTTTTGGTTGAATTGGACTGAGCCAGGTTCTTATGAGAATTTATCTGGTGAATGCACGATATTTAATAAAGCGGGTAGCTATAAGGGGACGATTAATCCTTGGGAGCAAACACTGACCTTTACAGCGGCTTGTTTGGATACTGGTGGACTGCCTACCGACGATTTAACTGCAACAATTTTCGGTATCGAGCCAGGGGTTTGGCACCACGTGGAAATTATATATGATCAGTCAGATCTTACGCTTCGTGTTCTGCGTGAAGATAAGCCCGCTGGCTATCACTATGTAGAGGGTGAGCAGCCTGGTCTGGTTGAATTAGCACATCGACCAATGATTCCGGCTGACACTGGTATCTCATTTATTGATAATGATCGGCCATTCCATATCGGGGCGTTAAGAACTGTGCCCATCACGGCACTCGGAATGAAGATTGATGATTGGCGCACTTATGATCGAGCGCTTTCCATTTCTGAGTTGGATGTAATTGCTGATCCAGCTCACCCATCCAGAGATGGCTACAAGGATCGAGATGACGATGGAAGTAATGAATATCAGGAGTATGTCAATCACACGAACCCTGATAAAATTGACTCAGACGGCGATACGATTCCAGATGGTGTTGAAATAGCTGGCTACAAAATTGACGGTGGAGTGATTATTCCGGCTCCTCTTGGCGTAGAATTGCCGGTAGGCTACTATACATCGCATCCGAAATGGGATGATAGTGACGGGGATGGTCTGACAGACTACCAAGAGGTTGCTGGGCAAACCGTAACTATTGCAATTGTTGGTCAAACTCCCATTGATGTATTTGTGATCACTGATCCCATGAAAAGCGACAGTGATTATATTAGTGGTGAGGTCGGAGAGTTCGATGGGCTTAGTGACGGTTTCGAAGTCGCCAACGGTTTGAATCCGCTCTCGGTGGATACTGATGGGGATGGAATTGATGATGGTTTTGAAACTTTCATGGACGGGTTAAACCCTAAAGATCCGTCTGATGCTACGGGTAACCTGGATGGGGATTCGCAAGACAATTACACTGAGTATCTAGATCCTACCCGCTTTGTTGGTATTGATGATGAGCCCCTGGCCCCGTATCAAAACGGAGACCCTGGCAATGGCAGCGGAGACCCTGGCAATGGTGGCGGAAATCCCGGAAGTGGTGGTGGAAGTCTAGTCGACACAGACAATGACGGTATGCCTGATGAATGGGAGGTGCACTATGGCTTTGACCCTGATGACTATTTGGATCCGGCGAATGACACATTTGCAGCGGATGATTTTGATGCTGATCCCGATGGCGATGGATACACTAACCTGGATGAGTATAAAAATGGGACGAATCCGCTTACTGGTGAGAATCAGCTTAATGTACGCAACATTCTCCGGATGTATGATTGTGAACACGGTGGGGTTGATCATGCTGAGGTAGATCACCGTATCTACTATCCTGTCACCTACGACTATGTTAAAGATCCGGTGACTGGCGTTGTGGAAGCGGAAGTTCAATCGGATGCCCCATGGGATGTTTGGCTGATGGGAGGCGCTGAAACGCGGGGCTATTTTGCTAATGCGGGTATGGTCCGTGTTACGGGTTTGTTGAGGACTGATATTGAGGATTTTGAGGTAAATGAAAACTTTACTCAGTTGATCCACGATGAGGATAACAATCGAACGCTCTTGGTCTGGGAGTTTCCTGGTAATCAGGGTAACCCATTCGATATCGTAAACTATACCTTAACGGATCCATTGTCCTTCCATTCGGAGGAAGAGCCGTTCTACCACCAGCCAATACTGGCCACCGAATTCATCAATAGCCTCGCGCGCGAGGAGGGAACCGGAATGGTAGAGTATGAGATTGTCTATTATGGAACACAGCTATGCGGAAATCTCGATGAGCCGTGGGGGAAGTTCTATTTGCCTGAAAAGCACTCTATAGGCAAAACGGGCTCAGAATTGGATGCTGTACCTGTGGTCGATGGTGGTGAAGCAACACCATCTGAAATAGACGACACTAAAGAGCCAACGGAGCCTGCAAGCACATTTGATAAAAATTATGGTCCCGGAGCTTGGGGAGAGGATTTTCAGATTCTGGCATTTACCTCGGCCTTCATGACGCCTACCAACGTCGCGCTGTCGGTTAACAGTGGCGATATCGATGGGGATGGCGTGCCGAACTTTGCGGATGGCCTCTCAAACAAATTTGAAAGCCATGGTGTGCATCCGACGCTCGAAGAGCCATTCGTTGAAAGCGCTGACTTCTATCCCTTAAAATTAGTGCTCCCAGATGAGTTCTCCTCCACTAGCGGCATTAAGCTGCGCATCGTTTATGATGCCTCTGACCCCAATGCCATGAGCGCCACGGCCAATGGATCGGGTGGTTACGATTACGAACTGCCAAGCGATGGCACGATTCGTATCTGGACGCAAAACGGTGATGCCCTTCGCAGTGCCTCCACGATTACTGATAACTCAAGCGGTGCCCACTTCGTTCCATCTGGTAAATACGTTGACCTGGATCAGCTTGGGTTTGTTGCTGACTCTGACACGGGTGTAATCTCAACCACACTCTACGTTGAAGCGGTAAAATTCGGCGCATTTCTGGAACCCACCTTCCTGTATATCAGCTACGCCGACGAAAGTATCGATGAGGTCGTCGATAACACGCCACCTGTTGTTGAATACGTGCAGGGCTTCAGCTTCCAATGGGTAGATATCGATATCGATTCGGATAATACGAATGGCTTGGATAGCCCAGATGAATCGTATGCTGAAGAGCTTGTTGAAGATCCCAACAAATTAACTGGTTTCAATGCCGAGAATCCAGATATTTCCAAGGTCGGAAAAATTGTATATGCCAACAACGGTGATATCGATTCTGACTTTGTGCCAGACTATGCGGATGGAATGTCGGACATGTTTGAACTGGACGGTGTTCGCTATCCTGAGGAGTTGGGTATTCTGGAAAGTGCTTCTTTCACCCCCGTTTCGGTTCGGTTGCCCGATCCCGGGGTTGTCGGAAACTACAAGGTGAAGTTTACTTATAATGCTTCAGACCCATTGGTTGCGACTGCATCACTGGATTCAGATGACAACGATGTATATACACCTGCATCTGGGACTATGCGTCTTTGGCTAGAGGATAATACAGTCATTCGTTCAGCGAATTCCGCTGTATCTGAACTGGGTGGTTCTACCGGTGATTTTATTCCTTCAGACGTATACCTAAGCCCAGATAGTATTGGAGCACCTGGAGGCGCTCAAATTACGGTATATCTAGAGGCGGTGGCTTCCAGCGAGGAAGTTGCGGGTGAGACGATTACGTTAAGCCTCTATCCGGATGATGGTTCCTTGGATGATGATTCATCACCTGTCTTTAGTGATACAATAGCCACGACGAATCTGCGGCGATTCATTGCTCAGCCCAAGGAGGATGGCAGCGGATTGGAGGAAACGCGCCGGATTACCTTGTCTCAACCTGTCCCGCGAATTGAATTAGATTACGTTCAAATAAACAGCATTGGGGTGTCGGCTGATGACAAATCGATTATTGGTCAATTAAAGATCAAGGGCACAATCCTATCTGATCTATGCGATATCCGCTATGGCGATGCTGGTATTATTGACACAGCAGAAGTGTACTTGAATGGAGGTGAATCGCCGGTAGCGATCATCGATATCAATGACTATGAGAAGGATGTTGATGAGGAGAATTACCGCCGACCTTATCCCTACAGCGGGCCGATCAATGATTTCATTACGGGTGATCTTGAATTGCTCGAAGGAGTGAACTTGGTAACCATCCTGGTTAAAGACCCAGGGGAAGATGGTTTATGGGGGCATGCGGATGCCACCGTCACCGTGAGTGCCGAGTTGACGACAACGGAGTACGTGAACTCGTCTGAATTGACCGTTGAGTTTCCGTCAGGCTTAGATGATACCGTCATTGACACGGTGAATGCTTCTCTTTGGTTGGAGGGCGGTACAACGCTGTCATATACATTGGTCGAGACTGGCATAGCGACGAATGTATTCACTACGGATCAAGTCGATCAATATGGTGACCCGATACCCTTTGTTCAACTGGATTGTCTGCCAGATCCAGACCTAGGTAGCGTATCGCAATTTACGGCTACGCTGGATGATCAGATTACGGGAATTATATCCATCCATTCGGTTAGTAATTCCGTCAGTGATTTGGACATCTTTACCGGCGTCATTCAGCGGGAAGTCGAAATATGGGAATATCCAGATTACGATGGCTTTACCATCAGCTCTGGGGAAGAGCTTCTCATTCCACAGGGAGATGATCGGGTATTCCACCCGTTTACTGAAATACATGAAGGACCAGGTGCGTTGTTGGAACAGCTTAAAGCTGAACTAGCCACGCCGACTGAAGATGGATTTGATACGGTTGTTTATGTAATGAATCCCGTTGATTCATTTGCAATAGACATGGCCATGGGCCCTGCTGGGTTGGATAGGCCTAACGATAATTACTGGCAATTGTCTGAGTCTAGCGCTCCAGAGGTATGGTTGGCGCTAAGTTTTGGCTGGTCTAAGCCTACTGTGGATCTTGAAAACCTTGTTCAGGGTGACCCACTTGGCGATATCCCTCCAGTGCTCCAGGAGGCAGTTGCAAAAATGTCTCCTGAAGATGCTGCAGTATTTGGTGTCCTTTATGGGTTTGGAAATGGAGGATGGACCACTGTAACTGATATTCACGAAATCGCGGTAAATCTTACCAGCTTCGCTATCATAAATTCGAACGATGGGCGGACTGTGCTTCGCTTGTTCTATGATGATGAGGTTGTTGAAATCATGCATGAGCAGAGTATTCAAGCCATGTCTGCCACCCTCGAATCCGCAGGTAACTTTGTTAAAGCATTTGGCCAAATAGTTATCAAGCTGCAAGCTGATCGAAATGCCTATGTATTGGCAGTGTTGACCGGTGATGACGAAGAGGTTGGTGAGCTCGTGGCTGAATATACGGAATATGTGGAAAAGGCTATTGGCATTATGGATTCGATTGCCGAGCAGTACGATAGTTATTCGACGTTTGGTAAGAGTTTCATCGTTGGTAAGTTTGCTTTCGAAATCGTATCGATGGTCGTGCCGCCGGCAAAATTATCCAAGGTTAAGTTTATTGAGCGGCTGTGTAAGCGGCCAGGCTTAAAGGATTGGGTAGGTGAGTGGCCCAGCACGTCTGCCGATAGCTGGGTGGATGGCATCCCTTCCACTGACGAACTCAAAAAGCTTAAGCCACTGGGCGTTAAGCTAGCGACCAATGCGGGTGAGCTCGCAACTACGAAAATGTGTTTTGTTGCCGGTACTCCGGTCCTGACGCCGCATGGCTATCAGGCTATCCAGACAGTTCAACCTGGCGATTTTGTCCTCTCGCGTGATCCCGAAACCGGCGTGATGGCGGACAAAGTCGTGCTGGACACAATTATCACCCATCCGGAGCGTCTATACCACATTACAATCCAGAGTGGCTCGGGCGATGATGGCGATGATGCGTGGTCTAGCGAGCAAACCCTCGTTTGCACCGGCGAACACCCGTTCTGGATTGAATCCGTCGCGGAATTTATCCCCGCCGATGAATTAACAATAGGGGATAGTGTTCTTTTACATAACGGCTCCAATGCCACGATTGTCTCGATCCAAATAGAGAATGCTCCACTGGGCGAGACGTTCACGACGTATAACTTCGAAGTCGCTGACTTCCACACCTATTTCGCCGGAGAGCCTGGAGTGTGGGTGCATAATATGACCTTAAGGTCATGTCAGGAAGCTTTCGAAGTTATGTCGGAATTGCTGTATAAGCATAATAATGATGTAATTAAAGCATATGACGAGTTTAAAGCTTTAGCTACATCATCTGCGGTTAGAAATTTACCCGTTGAGCTAAGAACATTCAATGAGGTCAGGAAAAGCTATTTCATTTTCGGCTCCAATATTAAGCCTACTTGGAGAAGGAATATTCAAGATCAGAAGATAAGTCATACGAACTACAGCGCTAGAAAGCTTGGCCAGAATCTTGAGATTTCGGGCGTTACCCGACCGCCATATACTACACCACATCATATTGTTGCGCACGGAGATTACAGGTATCCAGAGTGTGATCAGATACGTCAAATATTAGGAAAAGGAGACAAGGTCAAGGTGCACTTGGATGAGGCGGCTAACGGGGTATTTCTACCAAACACTAAGGCTCCTCAAGGTTATGCGGCTGTTTTGGGGCCAGTGAGGCATAATGGTTCCCATCCAAGAAAGTATTACCAAGATGTGCTTGCTGAGCTAGAGTCCTTGGGGCCCGATCCTACCGCCGATGAGATTCGGGATAAACTACAAGAAATCGCGGTAAAAATTATTGATGGAGATATCAAGATTCATAATTAAGCAGTATGGAAATCTTTAGAGTATTACCTGACAATGACTTCCAATGTCTGATGCCGTGCAATAGCAAATTTGCTGACGAGCAGGGTTCATTCGTTTTTGATGGCACTGAACGCCGGGATAGATGGGGTGACTATGAATTTTATGTATCAACTCCATTGAGTAGGAGGGGAAACTTCTTTGGCATGATCTCTGATAAATTTGTTTTTGATGAGCATGTCTATGAAAGTGATTTATTAGACATACTGGAAAGAGCAGGCGAAGTTCTCCCGGCAAAACTAGCAGATACCGGTGAAAATCTATACTTCCTTAACGTCACGTATTGTATAAATGCGCTTGATGTTGAGAACTCTTACATCGAGCGTAGCCCTGTGTTCAAGCACACGCCTGGAATGATTCGTCGCCATTCATTTTATCCTAGTCGTCTCGGAGATGCCGTTCCATTCAAGCTCCCTCAGACCGTAAGAACACACATCTATTGTGACACGGGTAGAATGTCAGAGGATGATGAGTTTTACACCCAATACCATAACCTCGGATTTACTGGGCTCGAGTTCGAATCGCTGTGGACTGGAAGCGAATAGAAAAGTGAGAGCCCAATAGATCAAAAATCTGAACTGTTTCTCTATCATCCTGCTGTAAAGTGTCAGCCAACCAATACGCGGATCGGGGGATGGGGCAAACGTAGAATTTATATATTGACCAGAGTCTATGTGATGGGGACTGAGGGTAAGGGGTCAAACGTAGAGAATAGAGCCCATCTAACCGGCATCAGCTAGCTACCTCTGGTCTCGCTTCACGATGAGTGTCCAAAATGGCTCCGCTAACCCGTCAGCCAACCGAAGCAACTGAGCCAAATTAAGAAAGACTACCTAGTCTTTTTCAAAAAGCCTACTGCTGTGTTTCGGAAAAGCCTATACTGTTGTTTCTCTAACAACACTACTGTTGTCTGACCAACATAGCCACTGTTGTTGAGGCATCACCACCACTGTTGTTTGAGTAAAGCCTACTCGGTCTTTTGGTTAAGTGGTCATCGGGGAGATTTTGGTGGCAGGCTGGTTGTTGCATCTTTGCGGTTCGCTGATCGGCGGCTATTGTGTATTTGTGGAGTTGTAGTGCTGACAGTCCACCGCTGGCCGTGCTCCGCTCGCAGGAAGCGAGCTATGGCTGCCTGAAGTTGTCCGTGATCCAAGCGATACTTGGGCGTTAAGCCAGAGTGCTGGCCTTCACCATCATCCAAACTGCCATGGCGATCATCATTAGGTTTTCCGTCAGCGAGATGAACCCCAAGGGAACGCTGCTGTCACCGCCGACGCATGCGCATTTGAGATCACGCTTTTCAAGGTAAACCGCTTTAAAAATCGAAACGGCACCGATGACGCTGGCAATGAGAACGATTGGTGCGACAACCCACGTTAGTATGCCAGCGATCATCAGAATGCCGCCACCTGCTTCGATAAACGCATAGACATAGGCGTAAGGCACATAACGCTGAGCCACTAAGTCATACTGCACAAAACCGGTCGCGTAGCCTTTGAGGTCCTGCAATTTCTGAATGCCTAGCGCACACATGCTAAAGGCAATAAACAGTTCAAGAACACGGATTAAATTCAATGCGCCCAGCATTGCCCAAGTCGCTGTGAGCGACATAAGGAAGGTTACTGCAAAGATCGCAATGACTGGTTGGTAGGTTTCTCCCTCCTCTGGATCTGGCTTCTTGCCAAGGTGCTCGCGCAGCTCATCGTAACCGCCCAAGTTTTCGCCTTCGATGAAAATTTGCGGTGTCTCGTCGTAGCCGTTTTCTTCTTTATAGGCCTTGTTTGCCTCCATCGATTCGAGATGACGATCATCGACTTGGTAGCCGTTGCGCTTGAGCAGATCGAGCGCCTTGATGCCCCACGGGCACAAATGATCTGGCGCAACCATTCGGTAAATTGTCGCTTTCTTTTTCATAGTGGGTGCCTTTCATTGAATTAGCAAATGATGTTATCGGCCCTCGCTTTGATCTCGGTGCCACTGCGTCATTTGGTCTGGTCCGACATTGACCAGAGCACGATCAACGGCTGGCGTCGTGCGAGTTGTGTTGCAAATCGCAAGATCGCTGTCCAGCGAAGCATTGCAATTTAACATGTATTGCCGAGGGATCTCCATATAATACTAATGGCGCATCATACATGCCAACCCGAGCTTAGGCCGCATCGCGCTCCACTCTTTGGCTGCGAATTAATCCTTCAGCTCCGCATGCCGGAAGCAATCCGTCGTGTGGTCGTTGACCATGCCGACGGCCTGCATGAACGCGTAGCAGATCGTGGTGCCGACGAAGTTGAAGCCGCGCTTCTTTAAGTCTTTGCTCATGGCGTCGGACGCCTGGGTGCTCGTCGGAGCGTCGGTGATTTTTCGCCAGTTGTTTTGGATCGGCGCGCCGTCGACGTAGCGCCAGAGATACTGGTCGAGGCTGCCAAATTCTTCAATGATCGCCAGCGTGCCGCGCGCGTTCTTCACGAGTGATTCCACCTTGAGCCGATTGCGGATAATGCCCTCGTTCGCGAGGAGCTTTTCCAAGTCCTTGGGGCCAAATTTGGCGATGCGCTCGTAGTCGAAGTTGTGCAGCGCGGCGCGGTAGTTCTCGCGTTTGCGCAGGACCGTTATCCAGCTGAGGCCAGCTTGTGCGCCTTCGAGAATGATGAACTCAAACAGCTTGCGGTCGTCGTGAACGGGGACGCCCCACTCGTCGTCGTGATAGGCGACATAGAGGGGATCTTCGCCGCACCATTCACAACGATGTAGGCTCATAGGTTTTCCGCGAGCTCGGGGATGTTGGTCGTTGGCGCCAGGCATTGTGTGGCCACACACAGTTGGAAGCCGTCGGGCTGCGCGGCGTCATCAGTCACTTGCAAGTAGACCGGGCGCCACGGGCGGGCGCTGATCGCGGCGCGCAGGGCGTCGAGGTCTTGCGCGCCCTTGATCTTGATCACCGGGATGCCCACGGCGTTGTGGGTAAAGCCGGACAGCGCATGTGCGGCGGCGCTGGGTGCCCGCTCGGCAATGCCGGTGTAGGCTGGGCGGAGGGCCTGGAGCTGCGCCTCGTAGTCACCCGCGCCGGTCAGCGCGTAGAGGGCGGCGTAGACTTGCACCATGGCGGAGTTGCCTGCCGGCGTGGCGTTGTCGAACCACGTTTTCTTACGGGTAACGAGGTCCGTCTGGTCGTCGGCGGTAAAGAAGCAGCCCGGCATGTTCGGGTCGGCAAAGCGTTCCTGGATCGTGTTGACGAGTGCGGTGGCGCGGTCGAGGTAAACCTTCGAGGCACCGGGCTCGATCCAGTCAACTTTGCCACACAAAGTAAGCAGCGCCTCGGCGAACCACGCGTAGTCATCCAGGCGGCCGTCGTAGCGCGCGCCTTCGCCGCTGTAGTAGACGGCTTGCAGGCGCGTGTAGCCATCGGCGTCTTCGCTGGCGAAGGTGTCCCACAGCCAGTCGGCAACTTCGCGGGCGCGCTCGACCCAGGCCTTTTCGCCAAAGGCAAAGCCGGCGTTGGTCAGGCCGCGCACCACGAGGGAGTTCCATGAAAGCAGGATCTTCTCGTCGAGTCCGGGTGCCACTCGCTGCTGTCGTGCAGCCAATACTTTGCGACGCAAAGGTTCCAGCGATTGACGCTTTTCAAAGCTGTCGTAAACGAAGGCCGGGTTCGTCGTGCCGTGCTCGAAGTTGCCCTTTTCGGTGATGTTGTAGGCGTCGCAGAACGTGGTGCCATCTTCTTCGCCAAGGATGGTCTGAATATCTTCCGGCTTCCACACGTAGTATTTGCCTTCTTCGCCCTCGCTGTCGGCGTCGAGCGCGGCGCGCCAGGCACCTTCCGGGGAGCGCATTTCACGCTCCAGCCAAGCCACGGTTTCCTCGGCCACGGCGCGATACATCGGGTCGCCGTAGCGCTGCCAGCCCTTGGCGTAGGCGTCGAGCAGCAGGCCGTTGTCGTAGAGCATTTTTTCGAAGTGGGGAATCAGCCAAAGCTTGTCGACGCTGTAGCGGGAGAAGCCGCCACCGACCTGGTCAAAGAGGCCGCCGTGGGCCATGCCCTTGAGCGTCATTTGAGTGACTTGGTCGATGCGCTGCGCAAGGGTGGGCTTGGACTCGCAGGCGGCCGAACCGCGCACGGCCATGAGGAAGTCGAGCGTCATCGACGGCGGGAATTTCGGCGCCTCGCCGAAGCCGCCCCACTCGTCATCGTGCTGGGTGCAGATGCCTTCGGCCGCGGTGATCAGGTGTTGGCCTTCGAGGTCTTCGCCGGTCGCGCCGATGGGCTTGTTGCCCTCGGCCATGTTTTTAAGAATGTTGTCGGCGTTTTCCTCCAGCTCGTCGCGGTTCTTGTGGTAGTAGTCCGAGACGCGCATGAGCAGCTGAGGCCAGGGGACGATGCCATGGCCGCGGTCTTCCGGCGGGAAGTAGGTGCCGCCAAAGAATGGGCGGCCGTCTGGCAGGCAAAAGGCGTTCAGGGGCCAGCCGCCGCGCTGGGTGATCATTTGCACGGCCTCCATGTAGATCTGGTCCACATCGGGGTGCTCCTCGCGGTCGACCTTGATGCAGATGAAGTGCTGGTTCATCAGGCGGGCGATGCCGGCGTTTTCAAAACACTCGTGGGCCATCACGTGGCACCAGTGGCAGGCGCTGTAGCCGACGGAGACCAGCAGTGGTTTGTTCTGCTCGCGGGCGGCGGTAAAGGCTTCCTCGCCCCAGGGATACCAGTCCACGGGGTTGTTGGCGTGTTGGCGCAGGTAGAGGCTCGGGGATTCGGCTAGTCGGTTGGGCATGGTGTCAAAGGGCGGATTTCAAGAACAGGAGAGCGAAGACGATGGCCCCGAGGATGCCCAGCAGCACGAAGATCGCGCAGCCCACCGGCACCTGGCGCACCCCGGCACCGCAGCGCCCGCAATACTCGGCACCCGGTTGCAACGGGGTGTCGCATTCCTTGCAAATTTTCCGCTTCATGGCCCCAGAGCTTGAAGCGTGAGCGGGCAGAGACCAGCGTAAAGTTATCCCTCGGGCCGCTCGTCTGCGTATTTAAAGAACGTTGCTGTCGGGCAGCGATTGGCGCCCAGTGCTGCCCGTCCGCCTTGGTGGGCTGGGTCTCTGGCGTCACGGGTTGCGGTGCCAGCTTGAAGGTCGAAGACCGCGTGCGACTGCTTACTTTTTTACGAGATAGCCGCTGGCGAGTTTTTGAAAACGCTGGGCTTCGGCGGTGGCCCAGTCGGCGCTTTTGCCAAGCTCGGCAGCGATGATTTCCGCCACCGGTTGGGCGCTGTCATGGGCGGCTTGCGCATTTAAAAACAAAGCGCGCGTGCGACGGGCCAGGACGTCTTCGGCCTTGCGGGCCATCTCGTGCTTCACGGCCCAGTGGACCTCGCCCACGGTGTAGGGCAGGTCGGGGTGGAGCTGGGCGGCGAGCTCTGGCTGGGCCTCGTTTTGCGCATGGATGTCGCGCCCATCGCTGCCGTAGAGGCTCATCAGCGCATGGTCCGTGGCGGGGGTGTCGGTGGCACCGTGGATCTTTAATTCCGCTGTTGCGCAGGGGCGGGTTTCAATTCCGGCAATCATCTCGGCCTGGTCGATGCAGTCTTCGGCCATCTTGCGATAGGTGGTCCACTTGCCGCCGCAAATCGTGATCAGCCCGCTGTCGGCGACGACGATGGTGTGGTCGCGCGAGATGGCGGCGGTGTTGCCGCTGCCACCGCTTTTGACGAGTGGTCGCAAGCCTGCGAAGACGCTTAGCACGTCACTGCGCTGCGGGTCACGCGCGAGGTATTGCGCGGCGTTGGCCAGGATGAAGTCGATCTCTTCCTCCAGCGCGCGGGGCTCCAGCTCGATGTTGTCGCGTGGCGTGTCCGTGGTGCCGACGACGACATGTTCGTGCCACGGCACGGCGAAAAGCACGCGACCATCGGTGGTGTGCGGGACCATTACTGCGGCGTCGCCGGGAACAAATTCTTTGGGCAACACGAGGTGCACGCCCTGGCTGGCGGTGATCATCTTTTGCGCGCTGGGGTCGTCGAGGTGGCGCACGCTGTCGCTGAAAATACCGGTCGCGTTGATGACGGCTTTGGCGCGAATGTGGAAATGTTCATTGGTCTCGACGTCCTCGCATTCGACGCCGGAGATCAGGCCGGCTTCTTTCTCCAGACCGACGGCCTTCACGTAATTGATCGCAATGCCGCCTTGGTCGAACACCGTTTGCGCGAGGTTGACCGCGAGGCGCGAATCGTCGAACTGGCCATCGTAATAAATGACGCCGCCCTGCAAGCCCTCCTGCTCCAGCGTGGGGATGCGCTTCAGGGTTTCCTCGCGGCTCAGGTTCTCTGATGGCTCCAGGCCGAGGCGACCAGCGAGCATGTCATAAACCTTCATGCCGATGCCGTAAAACGGGCCTTCCCACCAACTGTAGATCGGCACGATGAACGCCTGATGGCTCACGAGGTGCGGCGCGTTTTCGCAGAGGCGACCGCGCTCTTTGAGCGCTTCAAGCACGAGTGAGATGTTACCTTGCTTGAGGTAGCGCACGCCGCCGTGGACGAGCTTCGTGCTGCGGCTGGAGGTAGCCTTGGCGAAGTCCGCCATTTCGATCAGCGCGACGGAGTGTCCGCGGCTGGCGGCGTCGACCGCACACCCGAGGCCGGTAGCGCCGCCGCCGATGATGACGAAGTCAAACGGTTCGTCGTGGTTCTTTAGTTTATCGAGGGCAAGATCGCGATTCATTGGGCAAACGGGGGTTAAGATTGTGATCAGTCTAACCAATCCCGCACCATGCGCAAGACGAAGTAATGTATTTGACGCCTTACCCTCTAGGCTATAAAGTAAGGCATGCTTTTAAAGATCACCAGCAAGCGCCAAGTGACTTTCCCCAAGGAGGTCATGGACAAGCTGCACCTGCAATCGGGTGATGTCATCGAGCTGCAGGATACCGGCGAGGGCTATGTTTTGAAGCCCAAGCGCTTTGACGCGAGCTTGCTTGCGCCTCTGAGAAACAAAGTGAACATGACCCTGCCTGCTCCAAATATGGATGCGATTCGCCATGCCGCCAGAGACATCAAACTACGGGATTGATACCTCGGTTTTTGTTCGGCTGCTCACCGGGCATCCGGAGCCAGATTTTACGAAAACAACCAAGGCGTTGGAGCGGCTCTTTGCTGAGAAAGCTGCAGCTCAATTATTCGTGTCGAATCAAGTGATCGGCGAAGCTTACATTACGCTGCAGCATTTTTATGAAATATCCAAAGCCGATGCGCGAAAGGCGATGCTGGCGCTTTTTAGTGCTGGTGCTGTGCAGCCCTTGAATGGACATGCGGTGATTGAGATACTGGAAAAAACAACTGGCGCGGGGTTGCTGGACCGCCTCATCGCACAAGAATACACTGCGCGGGATTTTGAGGTGCTGACGAACGACAAACGCATGGCCCGGCTGGACGGTTGCCAATTGCTCAAGTAGCGTTGGCTAATCCTCGGCGATGGCCGGCTTTGCGTGGCACTCACACACGAGGGCTTCCTCGAGGTTATATTTCTGGAGCTTGCGGCGCATGATGTCCAAGGCGCGGTTGACGGCGCGGACCTTGACGGCGCTGCGCTCGCCGGGGTGGACCATGCGGATGCACCACGTGCCGAGGGGGCTGTGGTAGCCGATGTAAACCGTGCCGACGGGGTTCTCCTCTGTGCCGCCGCAGGGGCCGGCGTAGCCTGTGACGGATAGCGCGTAATCCGTGCCCAGCCGTTCGGCAGCACCTTCGGCCATGGCTACGGCGCATTCCGCGCTGACGGCACCATGCTGCAAAATCAGGCACTCGGGCACGCCGAGCAGCTCCATCTTGGACTCGTTGCTGTAGCAAACAATGCCGCCAGCGAAGACCTTGCTCGCACCGGGGATGTCCGTAAAGGCATTGGCTAGCAGGCCGCCAGTGCAAGACTCCGCCACGGCGAGGGTGCGCTCATGCGCACGAAGAAAGTTAAAAATGGATTTGGCCAGATGACAGTGGCCGAAGCACACGAAGTCCGGCCCAAGCGCCTCGCGGCATTCGTCGGCGACGGCGCGGAGGTGGGCGTGGTCGATGGGAATGGTTTCCTGGCTCAGGCGGACGTCGACCATGCCCTGGTGCGCACAATAGGCGATATGGACGTCGGGGTTGCGCTCCAAAATGGGCTGTAGTTTGATCTCCAATGCGCTCTCGCCGACGCCCATGGTGCGGATTTGTAGGTAGGCGTCTTCGATGCTGCAAAAGCCGTCGTCGCAGATGCGCGGCAGCACCTGCTCGTGAAACATCGGGCGCAACTCGGAAGCCGGGCCGGGCAGCATAAAGAGGCGCTTGCCCTTGTGCTGCAGGTAAATACCTGGCGCGGTGCCGTGTGGGTTGGGGATGATTTCCGCGCCGGTGGGGATGTAGCACTGCTTGAGATTGTTCTCGCACATGACGCGGCCGATGCGGTCGAAACGCGCCTGGATGGCAGCCTCGATCTCGGGCTGGTATTCCAGCTTGAGGCCGAGGCACTGGGCAATGACCTCGCGGGTGTTGTCATCGCTGGTGGGGCCAAGGCCACCGGTGGTGATGATGATGTCCGCCGTTTTCCAGGCTTCCTCAAAGGTGTGGATGATTTCCTCGGCCGTGTCTCGGCAGCTGACGTTGCGTCTCAGTGCGAGGCCGTGGCGCGCCAGCTCGCCTCCAATAAATTGAAGGTGTCCGTTTTCGCGAATCCCGAGCAGCAGCTCGTCTCCCAGTGTAATCAAATCGACTTTAATCGATGGCGTCATAAGCAAAACCTTTGGCGTAACATCCCATAGTCAAAGGAGAAATCCCCATCCTGCAAGCCAGAGGCGGTATTTTAAAAGGTTTGGAGTGTTCGTGGGGTTCGAAATGTTCGTAAAGTTGGCGACTTGCGAATGGGATGCATTGGCGCATGGTTGTATTTCAGTTGATGGGTTGATTTCCCGCCACAACCTTTCAAACGTTACGAACCCCATGAACCTTTCGAACTTCCCAAAATGATCTCCAGCACGCTTAAGGAAAAAGTGCGGCGTTTGCCGAGCGGGCCGGGTGTGTACCTGATGAAGGATCGCTTCGGCGGGGTGCTCTACGTGGGCAAGGCCAAGAGCCTGAAGAACCGGGTGTCGACTTATTTTCAGCCCTCGCGCAAGCAGGCCATTGCCCAGCCCAAGGTGGTTGCGATGATCGACCTGATTCACGATTTCGAGATCATTCAGGTGCGCAGTGAGCAGGAGGCGCTGTTGCTCGAAGGCAAGCTGATCAAGCAGTACAAGCCCAAATACAACACCGACTTCACGGACAACAAGCAGTTCCTGCTGGTGCGGGTAGATGTCTCCAGCGAGCTGCCGCGCTTCCGGCTGACCCGCAATAAGCTGGAGGACGGCGCGCGCTACTTCGGGCCGTTTGCCCACAGCGGGTTGTTGCGTAAGACGTTGGCCGAGATGCGGAAGCGCTTCGGCATCCTGCTGGGCGACGCCAAGCCCAAGCGGCTGGAGGACGGCCGTTGGCGGCTCTACGATGACGCCCGGGCCGAAATTTACGCGCAGACGGAGGACATCTCTACCGAAGAGTACCACGAGCGCGTCGACCAGGCGCTGGAGTTTCTCGACGGCAAAACCCGGGAGTGGGTCAAGGACATCGAGGCGGAAATGCAAAAGGCCGCCGCCGAGCAACGCTTCGAGAAAGCCGCCGAGCTGCGCGATGTGTTCTTTGCCCTCAAGAAGACCCTCCGGCAGCAGCGCCGCTTTGTAAGGGAGCCGCGCCTGGCGATGCCGGGTGCCGATCAGGCTGCGGATATTCTGAAGAAATGCCTCGGCATGCCGCGCCGTCCGCAGACGCTGGAGTGCTTCGATATTTCGCACATTTCGGGCAGTTTCGTGGTCGCCTCGATGGTGCGCTTCGATGGCGGGCGACCAGACAAGTCGAACTATCGCCGCTACCGGATCAAGAGTTTCGTGGGCAACGACGACTTCCGCGCAATGGAAGAGGTGGTCGGCCGCCGCTACCGCCGTCTACACGAGGAGGAAAAGCCGTTCCCCGACATCGTGGTGATCGACGGCGGGGTGGGGCAGGTCCGCGCCGCGATGAAGGCGTTCCTGATCCTTGGCCTGGAGCCACCGATGCTCTTTGGCTTGGCCAAGCGCGAAGAAACGATCGTCTTTGGCGACGACCGCGAGCCTATCAATTTGCCTGACTACAGTCCGGCGCTGCACCTGCTGCAGCGCTTGCGCGACGAAGCTCACCGCTTCGCCAATTCCTTCAACGCCGAGCTGCGCAGTAAGAAAATCCGCGAGAGTGTGCTGGACGATTTCGAGGGCCTGGGGCCGGTTCGCCGTGAGGCTCTGATGGAGCACTTTCGCAGCTTTGAGCGCTTGCGTCAGGCCTCAGTGGAGGACTTGCAGACCGCTCCTGGCATCGGCCCCAAGTTGGCCGCCCAGTTGCATGAGTTTTTGAGAGGCTCCTAGGAGTTAAGGTTCGGAAGTTCGGAAGTTGGAATGTTCGAAAGTATGGAGGTTGATTAAAATTCGCCTCCACTTTCGAACTTCCGAACATTCGAACCTTCAAACTCCTTGTCCATGGGAACTGATTGACAATCAGGCCGTTAGCACTTATCGTCTTTATTATGGTCATTGTGGATACAGGGCCGCTGGCTTTCCTGCTGTTACCGGGCGAGATGACCGATCTCGCGCAGCGGGCCTATGCCAAGGACCCGGCTTGGTCCTCTGCGCCAATTTGGCGCTCGGAGTTTCGCAATATCGTCGTTCGCTACGTGCGCGAAGGCTGGGTGACGCCCAAGGCCGCCCAGGAAATCCTCCGCACCGCCGAAGACAAAATGCACCCGCGCCAATATAACATCGACGATCAGGCAGTGCTGGAGATTGCCCTGCAAACCGGCCTCTCCGCCTATCAGTGCGAATACCTTGCCCTCGCGCAGGAGCTGAATCTACGCTTGGTCACGACGCAGGAAGAATTAGTCAAAGCCGCCCCGCAAATGGCGGTTTCGCTCGCGGATTACGTGGAGGGGTAGTGGTATCCTCTAAGTTATGAGACTTCTGGTATTATTAATGATCGCTTGCCAAGTTTCCGCCGCGAATGCCGCGCCGGAACTTAAAGGCCAATGGAAATCAAACCGGGAATTAACAGTAGCGACTTTTTCGCTTCCAGATTCCATGCCGAAGGATGTGCGTGACCGCTGGTTTGATCTCTACGGACAAATGATCGTTACCTACACCGATCGTGAGTGTTCATTTTCTTGGCCCTCGTCCTTTGAGCTTGGGGAATCCTCAGATCGCTTAGAATATCGGGTTGAAGTCGAGACCAAGGATAAGCTTTTTATCGTGACCACCGATCCAGAGACGGGCGAGGTTACCAAACAGACCCTTCAGTTTGTTTCGCCCGACAGATATTACGTCGCATACGATATCCCCAAGGAATTTCCAGCTCTTTATGGTGCTCGCGAATATTTTGATCGTGTAGATGTTTCGGAAAATTAATTGTTCTGGGCTGATGGTGGCCGCGCTAATGGCAACCAGCGTCGCCGATTAGTTAATGAAAACGAACTGCAAAAAATCGTTTTCCGGATGGGCGACGTTTTTTACGGGCTGTGGCGTAGTTTGCATTTTCGGTTATCTGGTGGTGCTGTATTTTTTCGCGCTAACTTTTCGTTTTTTGCCGCGCTTTGAGCGGGATTATCTAGGGAATCGTCCGCGCGATGTGGTGGCTCAATACATTCAACACTGCCAATCAGGCGACTTTGCAGGTGCGGAAAAGCTCTGGTCTGCTGGTTCTGTTGCCTACATGAATAGGGCCTACCCGGAAGATGGCTTCCAGGGGATTTGCCAAGATATAGCTGCCTTGGATTTGAAATACCGCTGGGCATCGTATGGGAATACGAAGCAGGTGGTCCATCTCCAGGCTAGTGATGACTCGCAAAAAGAAATCCGTAATTTCTATTTCGTGAAGGAAGCAGGGGTTTGGCGTCTGGACTGGCCTGAACCTTAGCACCATCGAATTAACCGCATTCGCGCACTGCGCGAATTTCTCCGGTCCAGCAGGATGCTGGCTAGGCTTCCTCGAACTTGCGCTCGAAGAGTTCGCCCAATTCGGCGAGAAGTTCCTCGGCACCGGGGCCGGAGGCGACAAACTTGAGCTTGGAGCCCTGACCGGCGGCCAGCATCATGAGGCCCATAATGCTGCGGCCATTGACGGATTCGTCATCCTTGTCCACCCAGACGTCGACGTCGTTGAATTTGTTGGCCACGCGTACAATCATGGCGGCGGGACGGGCATGGATACCCATCTTGTTTTGAACCGTGAATTCACGAGCCATCTCGGAACCCGGTGACGCTTTATCAGACGACTGCATCAAACTAACTATATATGTGCTGGAGGGATTATTGTAAATGGAAATTCTGGCAAAGGAATAGCGTCAGTAAAGCATTATTATTTAGACGATTCCCAGAACTTTTTCTGAATTGTGACTGGTACCGCCAATTCTGCAAGGTCTGGCGGGGAATATTAATTTCCTCTGCCGCTCTCATCAGCGTAGATTTTCCATTGCCAGAGCAAAAATCCGCGCCAAGGTGATACATTAGAACCTCATAACAATCCGCCCGTCATGAATTTACGCCTTGCTTTTACCACGCTGATCGCGGCGCTGAGCGCCATATCCCTGAACGCCGAGACCGTTGCCACGGCTTCCCACACCTACACGCTCACCGGCAAGCCCGGCACCAATGGCGTGTATGACACTTACGACCACCAGCATTTTGAGGCAGGCGACATCCTGACCCTTCAGGGCATGAACTGGACCTACCGCGAGACGGCTACCGCCAAGGGCATCGCTATTTTCGACCTGGAAAAAGACGGCCTGCGCGACAAGCTGAAGGCCGCTGCGGGTAACAAGCTCCTGCTCAGTGTATTCCTCGATAAGATCGAAGGCCAGCCCGCTCCAATGCGCATCATGTATATCGGTACGACGAGCGACATTAACTCCGACCGCAGCCTGCGCGCTCAGTTTCAGCGTCAGCCGATCCACGAAATCAACCGCGCCCTCGACAAAAATTCCCAGACTGGCGCGCAAACTTATGACGTCTCTCCGCTGATCGGCCGCGACCTGACCGACCGTTACATGGTCATTCGCTTCGAGCAGCAGGGTGAAAACCGTGGCCTGCATTCCAAGGATGGCAGCACGGTGACGCCCGACCTCTACATTTTCCGCCAGGCAGCTGACAGCGTTCGCCTGACGATTACGGATCAGAAGGACGCCAACGCCATTGCTGGCCAATACAGCGAAGATGGCTACTATGCGCCGATCCAGGACATGCCCAAGAATCCGATCCAGGATATGCCGAAGAATCCCATTCAAGACATGCCTGCCAACCCGATCCAGGACATGCCTAAGGACCCGATCCAGGACATGCCTAAGGACCCAATTCAGGACATGCCGGAAAACATCCTCTCCGACATGCCGAGCAACCTCATCAACGACGGCCCGGTCAACGGCGACTCGATGAACTGAGGTTAGAAGGTTCGAAACGTTCGAAGGTTTGTAGGTTCGAAAGGTTTTTCGCCATCAAGCTCGGTGAGAAGCCCCAACGTTGCCTCTATTACATCAACTTTCGAACATTTCTAACCTACGAACCTTACAAACCTTTCCTAGCCCATTGAGGCGAGGAGTGTCAGCTGGCCAAGCAGGGCTACAAGGAGCGCGATCAGCACGATTGCGGAGAACAGATCCAGGCGCAGGCGTCGTTCGCCAGCGCCTGTTTTGCGTGTGGGTGCTGCGTGGGGGCGGTCTGGGCTGGATGCCGCCGGGTTGCCGGTGTTTGGTTTTTCCATTTGTTAGGGGCTTCGGGTTTGGGCGTTAGATAAGGCGATCTGATCAGGGCGAGCAGAAATGCTGGTAATGAGGGCAATACTATAATTTCTAGTGTTGACGCTTATCAGATATCAGTCAACTCATAGGCCCCTTCATTCACTCTCTGACTATACCCGATCACTCGGAATGGCTCATTTCCGCAAGTTTCTCCTTCCAACTGGTTTCCTCCTCAGCGCCGCGCCTTTGATGGCTGCGGGCGGTGGTGGCGTCAGCCCGTATGCCTACGAACTGTTCTCGGTGTTCGGCCTGCCCGTCACCAACGCGATGATCACCGGTTGGGTAATTTCCATCCTGCTCATCGTTGGCATTAAGCTCCTCGTGGGCACGCCCAAGCTCGTTCCCTCCGGCGGCCAAGCCGTCGTCGAAGGCATGCTCACTGGCGTGCTCGACATCATGGAGCCGATCATCGGCAAAAAGCTGATTAAAAAGGTTTTCCCGCTACTGATTACGCTGTTCGTCTTTATTTTGATTAACAACTGGAGCGGCTTGCTCCCGGGTGTGGGCTCGTTCGGTCATTTCGTGGTCGATGCTGAGTTCCCTACTATTGAAGCGGCAGAAGCTGCCCAGCACGCGGGTCAGGTAATCCGTTCCAAGGAAGGCCAGTATGTCCTCGGCCACTTCTATTATTACTTCCGTCCGGCCAATGCCGACCTGAACACCACGCTCGCGCTGGCGATCATTTCGTTCATCGCGTGGATCTGGTATGTGCTCCGTTATGCGGGCGTCAAGGTGCTGGCCTACGACCTCTTTGGTAACAAGGCCGACAAAAAGGAAGTCCCCGGGCCGATCTATTTGGCGCTCTTTATTGTCTTTGCCGGCGTTGGCCTGATCGAAGTTGTTTCGATTCTGTCCCGCCTGGTCTCCCTGCCGTTCCGACTCTTTGGTAACGTCTTCGGTGGCGAAAACCTCCTCACCAGCATGCATGGCATGATCGCGTGGGTGGTGCCGGTGCCGTTCTTCTTCCTCGAAATTTTGATCGGCCTCGTGCAGGCCTTGGTCTTTACCCTCCTGACTGCCGTTTACATCGGCCTGATCGTCAACCACGGCGACGACGACCACTAATTTCCCTTTCTATAATAGAACAACAATTTCCTGGCCGGGACCATTGACCAACGAGCGTGGGCGGCCGGGTTCTAAAAAACACAAAAACACCTAGTTAAAATGATCGAAACACTCGCAGAAATCACTGGTAGCATTCACCTCGGTTTGCAGGGCGGCCTCGGCTGTCTCGCAGCTGCTTTCGGCGTAGGCATGGTTGGCACCAAGGCTGTTGAAGCCGTTGGCCGCAACCCCGGCGCTTCCGGTAAGGTGCTCGTCCAGTCCATCATCGGTATGGCGCTCGCAGAAGCGGTCGCGTTCTACGCACTGTTCCTCGGTCGCAGCTAAACCACTTGCGCGGGGCGGCAACTGTCGCCCCGCGACCCTTTTCCCTCTCACCTCCAAGTAAACTTAAGACCCTTAAGCCATGTTAAGCAGCTTGTTAACGATCGCCGCCGCTTCGCCAGAGGCAACCGACGGTGGCACCGTCGAGCAGTTGGCCAGTTACTTTCACGTCGAGCCGGCGCTGTTGATCGCCCAAGGCCTGAATTTCATTATCGTGGCCATCGTCATCTGGAAGGCCGCCTTCAAGCCGGTCATGACCACCATGGAGGAGCGCCAGCGCAAAATCCAGGACGGTCTCCAATACGCCGAAGAAATGAAGGCCGCTCTCGCCAACGCCGAGAAGGACAGCGCTGAGAAGATCCGCGAAGCTTCCGAGGAAGCCGCCAAGATCGTCCACGAAGCCCGCGACAACGCCCACAAATTTGAAGAGGCCCAAAAGGCCGAGGCCGTCAAGTCCGCCGAAGGCATCATTGCCAAGGCACACGCCGCCTCCGAGCAGGAGCGCAAGCAGATGCTGGCCGACGTCCGCAAGGAAGTTGCCGAGCTGGTTGTCGCCACCTCCGCCAAGGTCCTCGACCGCGACCTGACCTCCGACGAGAAGGGCCGCTTCAGCGAATCCGCCGCCAAGGAACTTTACGCCAACTAATTCATGGCCCAGGACAAACATCTCAAGGACTTCGCCAAGAAGCTCGTCGCCATGTCCCTCGATGCGGATGGCCAGGCGAGCAGCGAACGTGTGTCCGCCGTACTGGAAGCCCTGGCCCAGGAGCCGCCGCGCCAATACAAGCAGCTCCTCAAGCAATACGCCAAATACCTCGAAATTGAAGTCGCCCGAGGCACCGCCAAGGTGGAATTCGCCGGCCCGATGCCAGCCGGTGAGCTGGCCAAGATCGAGCAGCAGTTTACTCAACAATACAACCGCAAGATCGTCGCGACCACGAAGGAAAATCCCAAGTTGATCGCCGGCATCCGCGTTACCGTGGGAGACGATGTCTTCGATGCATCTGTCGCCACCCGCCTCGCTCAACTCGAGCAAAACGTCACCTAGGGAATGCAAAATTCAAAAGGATAAATTCAAAAAAGCATCTGACCGAAGTTTCCCTCCCTCACCAATCTGCCTCACCATTTTTGCATTTAGCATTTATAATTTTTAATTAGAAAGCACCCAATGAGTTCCGTCCTCGAACAGATCCAACAGGAAATCGCCAAGCTCGAAACCAAGACCGTCAAAACCAATGTCGGTAAGATCACGAGCGTTTTCGACGGCGTCGCCAAGCTCGACGGCCTGTCCGGCTGCATGTATAACGAAATGATCGAGTTTCCCGGTGGCGTTTACGGCATCGCACTGAACCTCGAAGAAGACGAAGTCGGCGTCGTTGTCCTCGGTGACTACTCTCACCTGAAGGAAGGCGACGAAGCCAAGGCAACCGGTCGTCTGCTGTCCGTTCCCGTCGGCAAGCCGTTGCTCGGCCGCGTGGTCGACGCCCTTGGCCAAGCCATCGACGGCAAGGGTGCCATCGAGTCCGACACCACTTATCCGGTCGAAAAGATTGCCCCGGGCATCATTCCCCGTAAGTCCGTCGACCAGCCGGTGCAAACCGGTATTATGGCGATTGACGCGATGATTCCGATCGGCCGTGGCCAGCGCGAGCTCATCATTGGTGACCGCGCCACGGGTAAGACCACCATTACGATCGATACGATCATCAACCAGGCCAACATCAACAACCAGCACAAGAAGGAAGACGGAACCTTTGAAGAAGGTTTCCGCCCGATGTATTCCATCTACGTCGCGGTTGGCCAAAAGCAGTCCAATATCGCCCGCACGATCAAGGCCCTGGAAGACTCCGGCGCCATGGAATACTGCACGATCGTTGCTGCTCCGGCTGCTGACAATCCGGCCAACCAATACATTGCTCCGTTCGCTGGTGCCGCCATGGGTGAATACTACATGGAAAATGGCATGGATGCGCTGATCGTTTATGATGACCTTTCCAAGCACGCGGCTTCCTACCGTCAGATCTCTCTGATTCTGAAGCGCCCGGCGGGTCGTGAAGCTTACCCAGGTGACGTTTTCTACCTGCACAGCCGCCTCCTCGAGCGTTCCGCTCGTGTGAACGAAGACAATGGCAACGGCTCGCTCACCGCGCTGCCGATCATTGAAACTCAGGCTGGCGACGTTTCGGCTTACATTCCGACCAACGTGATTTCGATTACCGACGGTCAGGTGTTCCTCGAAACCGACCTCTTCAACCAAGGTATCCGCCCAGCGGTTTCCGTGGGTCTGTCCGTTTCCCGTGTGGGTTCGGCCGCTCAGGTTAAGGCCATGAAGCAGGTTGCCGGTAAGCTGAAGGGTGAGCTCGCCCAGTATCGTGAGCTGGCCGCTTTCGCTCAGTTTGGTTCCGACCTCGACGCGCAAACCAAGTCCATCCTCGAAAAGGGTGACCGCCTCGTGGAGCTCTTCAAGCAGCCGCCGCTCTCGCCCAAGAAGGCTGAAGAGCAGATCGCGCTGATCTGGGCCATGCAGGAAGGTTTCTTCTCGGACATCGAGGTGAAGCGCGTTCGCGACGCTGTTCAGTCCCTGCACGAATTCCTCTCCACTGCCAAGCAGGACGTCCTCGACGCCGTGCGCGGTGGTGGCAAGATCGGCGACGAAGTGGCTGGCAAGCTCAAGTCCGCCGTCGAAGAGTGGAAGCGCAGCTTCAAGTAAATTTAAAATGCAAAATTCAAAATGCAAAAAAGTGAGCGTGATCTCAGCGAGCGTACTTTCCAGTATGCGCGCCGAGTTGTGCGTTTGTTTTCTGCATTGCCGAAATCAACTGTCGCTCAAGTTCTCGGAAAACAGCTGCTTCGCTCTGGCACGTCAGTCGGGGCTAATTACCGAGAAGCGGAGCGTGGTAGATCCAAAGCCGAATTTATCTCAACCATGGGGATTTGCCTTCGCGAGCTGAACGAATCCGAATACTGGCTTCAACTGCTCAATGCTGAAAACATATTTCCCGCCGATAAGCTCGAACCAATCATTGCAGAAACCAAGCAACTGACCGCAATTTTCACGACCATCATAAAGAAATCGAAAGCATAGCTCAGCGTCCTGCTTTTTGAATTTTGCATTTATAATTTTGAATTTTTGATCAATGCCCTCAACCAAGGAAATTCGCGGCCGCATTAAGTCGGTCAAGAACACATCGCAGATTACCCGCGCGATGCAGCTCGTGGCGGCGTCGAAGATGAAGAAGGCGCAGGATGCAGCCACGGCTGGCCGCGCCTATGCCGTGCTGCTCGCTGAGATTCTTGAGTCCGTCGCCGGTCAGGAAATTGCCCAGAATCACCCGCTCTTGCAAAAGCGCGAAGTGAAGCGCCGCGGCATCCTCGTTATCGGCACCGACAAGGGCCTTTGCGGACCGCTCAACGGTAACCTCTTCAAGGAGATCATGGCCATCAAGGACGATGCGGTTTACATCGCCATCGGCAAGAAGGCCACGCAGTTCCTCTCGCGCACCAAGCGCCCGCTGATGGCGGACTTCCCGCTCTCGGACAAGGTGACCTACGCCGAAGTCCGCGCGATTGTGAACTACATGCTCGAGCTCTACGAAGAGGGCAAGATCGACACCATCGAGATCCTTTACAGCGCATTCATCAACACCCTCTTGCAGCAGCCAACGCTGATGCCGATCGTGCCGATGACTGACATCCACGACCTCATTGAGGACGTCAAGAAGCGCAACAAGATCGAGCTATCCGACACCAGCTCGGATGACCGCGAAATGATTTTCGAGCCCAGCCCGAACGAGATTCTCGAAGAGCTGCCGGCTCTCTACGTCAAGCAGCTCATTTTCCAGAGTCTGCTCGGTGCCAAGGCCTCCGAACACAGCGCCCGTATGGTGGCGATGAAGTCGGCGACCGACAACGCCAAGAACCTCGTCAGCGACCTGACCCTCGAATACAATAAAGCCCGCCAGGCTGCTATTACCCAGGAAATTCTGGAAATCGCCGCCGCTACGCAATTCAACTAACTTTAAGAAGAACCCTCACCACATTTGTCCCATGGCTAACATCGGTAAAATCGTCCAAATCCTCGGCGCCGTCGTAGACGTGCAGTTCACAGAGGGCAATGTCCCCGAAATCTTTAACGCACTGCACATCGACTTCACGGTGCAGGGCAAAGAGACCCGCCTGACGATCGAGGTGCAGCAGCACCTGGGTGAAGGCGCTGTCCGCGCGGTTGCGATGAGCTCCACTGAGGGCCTCGTTCGCGGCATGGATGTCACCGACACCGGCAGCCCGATCACCGTTCCCGTTGGTGAGCCCGTTCTGGGCCGCATCTTCAACGTCACCGGCGACACCGTGGACGAGCGCGGACCTTGCGTCACGGAGAAGCGTTACCCGATTCACCGCCAGCCGCCAGCGCTCGTCGACCAAGACGTGGAAGCGAACATCCTTGAGACCGGCATTAAGGTTATCGACCTCATCTGCCCCTTCATTAAAGGTGGTAAGGTTGGCGCTTTCGGTGGTGCTGGTGTTGGTAAGACCGTGGTCATCATGGAGCTCATTAACAACATCGCTAAGGCGCACGGTGGTTACTCCGTGTTCGCTGGTGTGGGTGAGCGTTCCCGCGAAGGTAATGACCTTTACTGGGAAATGTCCGAAGGTGGCGTTATCAACCAAGACGATCTTTCCAAGTCCAAGGTGGCCCTCGTTTACGGTCAGATGAACGAACCGCCCGGCGCACGTATGCGTGTGGCGCTGTCTGGTCTGGCCATGGCCGAATACTTCCGTGACGAAAAGAACCAGGACGTGCTCCTGTTCGTCGACAACATCTTCCGCTTCTCGCAGGCCGGTTCCGAGGTGTCCGCGCTGCTCGGTCGCTCGCCGTCTGCGGTGGGTTACCAGCCGACGCTGGCTCAGGAAATGGGCATCCTCCAGGAGCGTATTACCTCCACCAAGAAGGGTTCGATTACGTCCTTCCAAGCCGTTTACGTTCCGGCGGACGACTTGACTGACCCGGCTCCGGCGAACACCTTTGCTCACCTGGACTCCACCATCGTTCTTGAGCGCCGTATTGCCGAGCTCGGCATTTACCCGGCGGTTGACCCGCTGGCATCGGTGTCCAACGCGTTGGCTCCGGACATCGTGGGCGAAGAGCACTTCGCAGTGGCCCGTGGCGTTCAGCAGGTGTTGCAGCGCTACAAGGACCTGCAGGACATCATCGCGATTCTCGGCCTCGACGAGCTTTCCGAAGAAGACAAGCAAGTCGTCTTCCGCGCTCGTAAGATCCAGAAGTTCCTGTCTCAGCCGTTCCACGTGGCGGAAATCTTCACTGGCTTCCCCGGCGTTTACGTTCCGGTTGCCGAAACCATCAAGGGCTTCAAGATGATCCTCGATGGTGAGCTCGACCACGTGAACGAAAATGACTTTTACATGAAGGCCGGCATCGACTCCGTCCTCGAAAAGGCGAAGGCCTAAGCTCACATGGCTCTTAAACTCGAAATCGTCACGCCCGAAAAGATCGTCTACAGCAAGTCGGTCGATGAGGTGGTCCTGCCGACCAAGCAGGGCGAAATCGACATCCTGCCCGGGCACCAACCGCTCTTGACTGTTGTCGAAGGCGGCGAAGTGACCGCAAAAGGTGGTTCCGTTGAACACCTCGCCATTGACCAGGGCTTTGCCCGTGTGCAGAACGACACGATCTCCATCCTAACCGAAGCCGCCATCGACATCGAGAAGATCGATATCAACCTGGTGGAAGAGGCGCAGAAGCGTGCGGAGGCAGCCCTGCAGAAGGCCAAGGACGAGAATGTCGACCCGGCGCAGATCGAAGAACTCGAGCGCGTGGTCCGCTTCGCAGTTATTCAAAAGCTGGCGAAAAAGAAGAACTACTAGTTGCTTCGCCAATCTCTTTGCTAAAAGCGATCCAGGAATGGGTCGCTTTTATTTTGCATTGGTCCAGTGCTTGCGGAAGAGCATTGCCTCTGGACCTGTCAGGATAATCCGTTCTTCGGGTAGGTGGATGTTGATCTCTTGACCGCCGAGATTGCTGCTCACGCAGTTGGGGTGCTTTCCGGCGTATTGGATGGCATGAATCATCTTTTTCAGATGGTCGCGCGGGGGAACGAGTGTCAGCAGCAGACAATACCAGATAGTGAATGCGAGGATGCAGCCTGCTATGATTGAGAGAGCCCAAAAGGTAAATGATCGGCCGGTTAAGCTAAAGCCCATTAGCATGGCGGCCAGAGCTGGAATTAGCGAGGCCATCACGGCGCATGTGCTGGCTAAAATGAGGCCACGTCGCTCATTTTTATCCGCCAGTTTCTCCAGGTCATGCTCCAGTTCGTCTAAATCTCCGCTTCGGCTATGGTTTGTTGGCATGCTCATTTCCTTTAATGCTAGATTAATTATCACAGAAGGATGGATCGCTGGCCATGTAAAGTTGAAATGATACAAATGAGGGTTTATGCTTATGATGGGATGCGGTTATCGTTCATTTTGGTTGTGCTATTGGACTACGCTCAAATGACGTTCGATCTTGCTGATCTTTTTAACGCTTTGACCGTGATGGCTAAAGTGAGGGAACTTTTGAGGTTACAATGGGTCATGCACTTGAGAATTACATTGATAGCTGCTCCAGGGCGCTTTTAACTCCCTGTCAAATCTCCGGTTATGCGAAATTTTATCCCTTTCATCGCCCTGCTGACGCCACTCTGCTCAATGGCTGAGTGGACGGTGGTGGGCTCCGACCTGCTAGCTCCCGCCGTTCTGCCCGTCGTTGAGGGATACGCTCAGCATAACGACCTGAGCATAAGCACGGAATTTATCGGCTCTGTCCCCGGCAAAGAGAACCTCAAAAGCGGTGATGCAGATCTAGCCGTGCTTGCCGCACCGGATGAGACGCACTTGCCGGATAGCACGAAATTCAAGGCTATCCCCATCGCCTACGAGGTAGCCTACATTGTGGTGGAGAAGTTCAATCCACTTACGGAGATTTCCACTTCTCAGCTGGCCGGTATTTACGGGGCTTCCCAGGAGAAGTTTAACCGCTGGGGCGAACTCAACCTACAGGGGCCGATCGCTCAGCGCTCCATCCTGCCACTGGCTCTGGATAACGATGGAACGATCGTGCTGGAGCTTTTCAAATTTGAGGTGCTCAACAGCGGATCGCTTAAGGCTAATGTGAACCGCGTAAACAACAACCTGCAGTTAATGGAGATGATTGCCAGCGACAGCGGCTCGATCGGCATCTCCAACCAAGTCCTCCTTGGGGAGAAGGTGCGAGCGCTGTCGGTATCCGGTGATGACGAGTTTGCATTCGGCCCAACTCCGGAAAATGTGCACTATGGGGAGTATCCGCTGCGTTTGAGCTATTACTTGGTTTTTCCGATTAACAAACAGGCAGAATTAAAACCACTTTTGCGCAGTTTACTGGGCGATGATCTTGCGGAACGCCTTGATGATGAGGGATTTGTTCCACTTCCAGAAAATGTTCGAAAAAGAATGCTCGTAGAGCTTGACAAAGGCTCTTGAAGCAGCACTATTTTGCACTTTCTCAAATGCGAGCGTAGCTCAGTTGGTAGAGCACCACCTTGCCAAGGTGGATGTCGAGAGTTCGAACCTCTTCGCTCGCTCCAATTTCAAAACCTCCGGTGGACATTCCCCGGAGGTTTTATTTTGTCCGCGAAGAGTTGAGAACTCCAAGAGCTTGTCGAAGGCTGGAGATGGACTGTCACCACTTATGTAGACGCCGCGACGCCTTGAGGCCTCAGGTAACCTTTCCTCGCTCGAATAAAAAACCTCCGGTTGGTATCGCCGGAGGTTCCGTTTTGCCCAGAAGGGCCGAACTGTCTGTCGAATCGCTGCTGGTATTACTTGCGCGACCACTTAGCCGGTGGGGCGGGGACGTTGGCACCAGCGTTCATCATTGGGCCGCCGGGCTTGCGACGGTAGTCGCCGTTGGCCGGGTCGATGAAGAGCTCGGCCGGGTCGCTGACGACCATGCTATCCGTGCCCGCGACGTTGGTGTCGGTCTCGTGCAGGTAGACGTTGCCCTCCACAACGCCAGGAAATGGTGCACGAAGGCGCGAAAGCACGTTGTTGCGGGCCACGAGACCCTCTGGCCGACTAGCGCCACTCTGAACGAAGATAGCGGTATACCAGTTGGCTTCGGTGTCAGAGTTGATGAACGTATTGTTTTCGAAAGTGATGTCCTTGATGTGTGTTCCGCCAACTTTGCCTGATTGCCACATGGCGACGCTAATGGCGTTGCGATGCTGGCTGTCGACCACGTTATTGCGGAAGGTGATGCGTTCGGCGCTGCGGTTGATCGGGATTACGTTCTGCACGTAGTTGCCTTCGAAGAGAATGTCCCGGCAGCCCTCGTAGAAGTTGAGGCCGGAGGAGTGCATGCCGTAGTGGTTGAGCACCACGTTGTTCTTGAGCACGCCTTGCTTGGCTTCGTAGTGGCGGATGCCGGAGCCGGAGTTGTAGTCTACGCGGGTGTTGAGCAGCTTATAGCCCGTAATGCGGTTCACATAAATGCCAACCGTCCAGCCCGGGCAGTGGTGCACGTAGCAGTTTTCAACCGTCACGTTGTCACTGTGGTTGAGGCTGATGCCGGACTGGCCGCTCATGAAGCGCACCTCGCAGTCGGCGATGCGGATGTGGCTTGGGCGTGCGTCGCCGCTGCCATTAACGGCCACACCGCCCTTGCCGCCGGCATAGCGCTGCATGAGAAAGCCGCGCACTTCGATGTGCTCGGAGGCGCTGTTAATGGACAAAGCAGTGGTCAGAACGGGGTAGCCGATATTGATCGGCTGGCCATTTTCGAGGGTTTCTGGCAGCAGGAAAATACGGGTCTTGCCGCCATCGGCCGGCTCCAGGGCCCACTCACCCGGCAGGCTGATAAACTTGGGCGAATTGAAGAAGGCGTATTGCGTGGTCTTGTAGGTCGTCGAGGTAAAGTGAGGCACGTAGAGGCGGTGCGAGTCCGGATCGAAACGCCGCGCGGGTGCGAAGTAAACGTGGTTATTGCCGCCATGCACACCGACGAACATCCCGTTATACCAATCGGCATCCTTCTGCGTGAGGCGCTCGGGGTCCTCAATGACGGAGGTCACGTCGTGCTCGACTATATTGACGCCCTGGGGAGAGTAGGCCGCGAGTTGCTCTAGCTTGGTCCACTTTTTGTCTGTGCCGGGGGCGCGCAGTTGGAAAGTGATCTGGTTGGCGGTGATGTTTTTATCCAGCTTGAAGCGCTGCATGTCGGACTTTTCCGGATCGATCTTGGCCACATAAACTTCCTTACCGTCGGCATAGAAGGCGACCGATTCGGGTGGTTCATTGGACTTCGGGCGGTGGAGCTTTACGCCGATCTCGGCAATGGTTTCCGGCTGAGCCAAATCCAGTGCGACCTCGCCGCCGTTGAATGGCTCGATAACCGGCGCGGCCCCGTTATTGGTAATGCCGATGATGGGGAGGCTGCGGTTGCCCTTGGAACCCTCGGGGTAGTAAATCTTATGCGGATAACTGTCGCTGAGTGCGATGGGCGACGAGTAGAAATCGTGTGGCATATCGGGGAAAAACTCGTCGCTGGGCTTCGGCATTTGGGCGATAGGCAGCACGCGCTTTTCGCCATCGATCAGGAAGAGGCGCTGCCAGGGGGCCTGGCGAGCGGGGTTTCCGTCGCGGTGCAGGATGAATTTGTCCTGCGTGAAGTTGCTGGTCAGGTCCATGTCCACATCGGCAAACATGATATCCCGCCACTTCGGGTTGCCGTCGACCTGATCCGCGGACGTGACCTTCTTCCAGCCGGTAATCATGGTGGCACCGTCGAGGATGGCCGGGCCCTCGCCGTAGTTGCCCGCGGAGTTGCCGTCGAACACGATGGGCTGCCCCTCGGCACCTTTTAGGTCGCGGAAGTAAATTTCGCCCTGGTATTGCACGCCACCTTTGAAGGTAACGATGTCGCCAGGCTTTAGCTCGGCGGCCTTGGGGTTGCCGGTGGCGTTCTTATCGCCGGGGCTGTGCTTCCAGGCAGACTGCGGAGATGTGCCGTCTGCCGTGTCGGAGCCGCCGGTGTAGTCGATGTAATAATTCGCGGCAAACGTGTTAGTCGATAGGGCCAGCAATAGGCCCAACAAGGGGAGTGGGGAACGTTTCATGATGCAAAGCTTTGATCGAAGCTTTGCAATATTCAAGCCTAACTCGTTTTTCTCTTTGACTTTCGGCCATTCGGGTGCCGCGCTTGGTTTGTCGGCGACCGCTACTGCGGCAGGTCGATGCCGAGGCGCTCGGCGGTGTCGAGTGCCCGTTCCCATCTTAAGCTGATAGTTTCTTCAACGGGTATGTCATTGGGTGGCTCCAGTCCATAAGCCAATACGCGAACTTTTAAATAGGCTATGGTTTCTGGTCGATGTCCGCTGATCCGCATGAAAAACCACGAGCCCGGGATTAAGGGTGTCACTCTTCCTTGATCATACTCGTCATTGGAGGGTGCCAGGCTGGCTTGTTCAAACTCATCATTCTTGCTGGGAATCGCTGTGCCGAAGAAACCGCTGAATCGATGTCTTCTCAATATCAGGTCCGATCCGGATTCGCGAGACGTGTCGTTGCGGTCTGCATCTGGCGGTATTTGTGTTAGCCGGTAATCGTGGCGTATGGACTCTGGCGTTGAGCGGTAAGTGTACGTTTTAATGCTGCGCTCAACATCAGGGCCGGTGAGTTCGCGGCCTCGCTTGGTGTTGCGAATGATTTCCAGTGTGACATAGCGCTTGCGATAAAGCGTTACCGTGTTGTTGGGAAAGGTGCTGGTGACAACGAAGCCATCGTCGGTATACTTGAGCCTCATATCTGTCTCTGCATATCCCTCGCTGTAAAGCGTCACTGTGTAATAATCCGGCGGAAGGTCAGCTAGATCGATCGACCAGGGGCCAGGCAGTATTCGCGCGATGTCGTGTGGTGTCCCGTTGGGCCCGGTGAAGAGGACGATTACTTCCTGATCTTCGCCGCCTTCAAGCGCGATATCAAAATCTTGAATGAGTATTTCGTTGGCCGCACTGAGGGTGAGTGCAGCCAATAGAAAAAGAGTACAGCGAAAAATCATTACGAATGCATATTACTACATCCGTTTTGATTTTCCACTTAATTTTAGAGACCTGATCGTGTGCCGCTAGGCCGTCACGCAGCAGCCGGTGACGCGCTCGAAAATCTCGTCCACCGGCATCTCGGCGATGACGCGCGGGGAAAGGCGGTTTTCGTGCAGACTGGGGAGGCCGGTCAGCGGGGCGGAGAGCGTTAGTTGGCGGTTGGCGGAGACTTCGTCCACGCGGTCCACCGGCGTGAAGCGCGGCGCGGTGTTGAGCGCGTCCGGGTGCTGCTCGATGACGTCCTTGATGCGGATCACGGCGTCGGCAAAGCGGTCGAGCTCGGCCTGCGTGTAGCTTTCCGTAGGTTCGATCATCAGGCCAAACTGCTCGGGCCAGGCGACGGTCGGCGCGTGGAACCCGAAGTCGAGGAAGAGCTTGCCCACGCGGGTGATCGCCAGGGCGCGGGGCACGCCGGCGGCTTCGAGGCGCTTGAAGTCGTCTTCGCTCAGGGTGAGGATGAACTCGTGCATGCGCGGGGCGTTGGGGGCACCGGCGGGCAGCGTCGGGTAGCGCTCGCGCAGACGGCTGAGCAGGTAGCGCGAGGCCAGAACGGACATCGCGGACATGCGGCGGACACCGTCTTTGCCGAGGCGCAGCAGGTAAGTGTAGGCGCGGATTTTATGCGCGAAATTGCCCCAATGGCGGTGGAATGAGCCGATGCTGTGCTTAGGCTTAACCGGGACGAATTGCTCGCCTTGCTTTTCGATCTGATAGCCGGGCAGGAAGTCGATCAGGCGGGAGGAGACGGCCACCATGGCGTCGCCCGGGCCACCACCACCATGTGGAATGGTCCAGGTTTTGTGTAGGTTGTTGTGGACGGCGTCGACGCCGAGCTTGTCGAGGTCGAGCCAGCCGGCGATGGCGTTCATGTTGGCACCGTCCATGTAGACGAGGCCACCGGCCGCGTGCACCTTGTCGGCGACGAGTTTAAAGTCGGTCTCGAACAGGCCGCAGGTGTTGGGGTTGGTGATCATCACCCCGCAAAGGCGGTCGCCATATTCGGCGAGTTTCTTGTCGAAATCTTCCATGTCGATGCGGCCGTCTTCGCCGTCTTCGAGCAGGACGATACCGCGCATCTTGCCGTCGATCTTGCCCGTGGCCAGGCCGGCCATGGATGCCGTGGCGAAATTCGTGCCGTGGGCGCTGCGGGGGATCAGCACCACGTCGCGGTGCTCCTCGCCAGCGTGGCGGTGGTAGGCCTGGAAAAGCTTCAGGCCGACGAGCTCACCCTGGGCGCCCGCGACCGGTTGCGTGGTCACGGCGGGGAGGCCGGTGATGGCCTTGAACCACTCCTGCACATCGTAAAGCACTTCGAGGCAGCCCTGCATGTCGGCGTGTGGGGCCTGCGGGTGGGCGTCGGTAAAGCCGGTCAGCCCGGCGGCCCACTCGTTGAGCGCGGGGTTGTATTTCATCGTGCAGGAGCCGAGCGGATAGCAGGCGTCATCCGGAGAGACGTTTAACTCGCCGAGTTGTTGATAATAACCCTGCAATTGCTCCTGGGAAAAGGCCGGGATGCCGGGTGCCTCGGTGCGCAGGAGCGCGGCGGGGACCTCGGGAATGGCGGAGTCGGACTCGCCGCCGACCAGCGCGGCCAGCTTGGCGACATCCTCATCGCTCTGGCGGTCGGTGAAGCTCAGCTTGACCAACTGGCGGCCGTCGTTGATGCGGCTGCTTACGTTGACACCGGCCCAGAGACCGGACTCGCGGCCCTTTTCAATGAAGGCTTCGGCGTTGTTCACGACGATGGTTACCTCGTTCAGGCAGCTCGCGTTCGGGAAGGCCAACTGCGCGCTGCAGGAGGCGACAAACTTCGCGGCCAGCTCGCGGCTCTTGGCCAGCATGGCACCAAGACCGGCGTCACCACGCGCAATCAGCGAGGCACCGGCGATGGTTGAAATAAACGCCTGGTTTGAGCAAATGTTCGACGTGGCCTTGTCCTTGCGGATGTGCTGCTCACGGGTGGACATGACCATTACGCAACAGTCTCGGCCGGCCTCGTCCTTAGCCTGGCCAACGAAGCGACCTGGCGTCGAGCGGACGTGGTTTTTAACTTCGTCGTTGTGGCGCACGCCAAACAAGCCGAGGCCCGGCCCGCCGAAGTTGGGGCCGATGGCGAGGTGCTGCGCTTCGCCCACGAGGATGTCTGCGCCCTTTTGGCCGTATTGGCTGGGTGGCTTGAGCCCGCCGTCGGCGAGCAAAATCGGGTCAATCACGGCAATCGCCAGCGCGCCCGCGGCCTGGATGGCGTCGGTCAGCGCATCGACGTCTTCCAGCAGGCCGAGGTTGTTGACCTGTGGGAACGCGACGGCGGCCAGAGAGCTGCCCAAAGCCTCAGCGCGCGAGCGGACCATGTCGGCATCGAGCAGGCCGGTGGCAGGGTTGGGCGCGATGTAGTCGACCTTGATGTCCGTCTCCGGCAGGAGCGTTTCGAGCACCTCGATGTCGCCCGGGTAGAGGTTGCCCGCGACGAGGACGGTGTCCGCCTTGCGCGCGATGCGCAGGGAGCAGCAAATGGCCTCAAAGAGCGCCGTGGCGCGGTCGTAAAGGGAGGAATTTATTGCCTCAAATCCGGTCAGCGAGGTGAGGGCGCATTGGTAGATCCAGTGCGTGATGAGCGTGCCTTGGCTGCGCTCTGGCTGGTAGGGGGTGTAGGCCGTGGCGAGATTGCGAATCGTGCAAACATAGGGCGCGATGGGGTCCACGGAGTAGTCCGGCAGGCCGTCACCGATGAAGTTGGCGCGGATGGTATTCTTGTCCGCCAGGCCCTGCATTTTGGTCTGCGTTTCGGCGTAGCCCAGCTCGTCCGGCAGCGCGAGTTCGCCGTCCTGAAAGGCCTCGGCGGGTATGTGGTTATAGAGGTCGCGGAGTGTTTTCAGGCCGATTTTCTCCAGCATGGCGCTGGTGTCGGCGTCCCCGGCGGGGATGTAGTGGCGGGCGGATTCGCGTGGATTGTCGCTCAAATAAGACATGAAATGTAGGTCGTTGGAAAATTGTCGGATCGTCTGACAATCTTACAATACAGATAGCGCTCTTTTTCAAGTCAAAGAACACGGAAAGTCACGGATCCGATGATGGCGGTAATTGGACGCCTCATTTTGCGCAAATGCGGATAAAATCACGTTGTTGAGGATGGATTGGAATAAAAAATGAATTGATTCGCTCATCTCATGTCTTTGGAATACTGGCACTTGCCTCTATTCTGTTATGATGTAATAACACTATATTTGCCACTATGATACGCATTCCGCGCTTCACCTGTGCCGCCATGCTGGGGGCGGCCTCCCTTGCGCCCGTTTGGGCCGATACCACGGTCAACGTTTCCACCTACGCCCAATTGGTCAACGCCGTGAACAATGCCGGCGGGCAGCCGCCGGACAACGGCCAATACACGATTCAGTTCACGCAAGATTTGATCTATGACGGAACCTCGGCCACGAATTTGTTTACGCTGACCAAGGACGGATCGCCTTTGGTGATTGATGGCGGCGGCTTTAGCCTGGACATGCAATCGGCCGACCGGGCGTTTTTCGTCGTGGGCGGGAGCGTGACGATCCAAAATATGGAAATCGCCAACGCCGTCGCCAAGGGCGGTAGCTCCAATGACCGGGCCGGTGGCGGCATGGGCGCGGGAGGCGCGATCTTTGTTGCCGATGGCGGGTCCATCAGCAATGGCGGCTACTGGACGCCCACTGCGCTCACTTTGCGGGATGTCTCGTTTACCAATAACCAGGCGCAGGGAGGCAATTCCTCCTACACGACAGACTCCGGCGGTGGGGGAGGTGGCGGCCTCGGCGGTGATGGCGGAACCAGTTATGGCAACGGCTTTTTAGAGGCTGGCTCAGCCGGTGGCGGCGGTGGCGTCGGTCTCGGCGGAGCCGGTGGCAGCGCCTACGATGGCGGGGCCAATGATGGCGGAGTGGGTGATTTCCTGACTGCCGGTTACGCTGGCTCCAGCACGGGTGGCCAAAGCGGCGGCCTCAATGGCGGCGGCGGTGGTGCCTATTATGATGACGAATTTCTGAGCAGCGGCGATGGTGCCGGTGGCGGTGGTGGCGTCGGTGGCCAGGATGCTTTCTGGTCAGACGAGGAAGCCTACGGCGGCGCTGGCGGCTGGGGCGGCGGTGGCGGTGGTGCCGGTAAAGGCAGTCAGGCTGGCGCTGGCGGTTTCGGCGGTGGTGGTGGCGCGGCTTCGGCGGCATTCGCTGGCAATGGTGGTTTTGGCGGTGGTGGCGGTGGCGCCAATGGCTCGGACTTTGCCGGAGAGGGCGGCTTTGGCGCCGGTGATGGTGGTGAAGATTCCGGCGGCGGTGGCCTGGGCGCGGGTGGTGCCGTCTATGCCATGAAGGGCGTTTCCGTCACCATTGATGGCGTTACTTTTAACAACAACTCGGCGGTCGGCGGCACTTCTAATGGCGATGCGGGCATGGCCATTGGTAACGACCTCTTTCTTGGCAGCGATGTGGTCTTCAACATCGACGGCGGGGAAACGCTCACCTTTGGCGACAACAGCCTGGGGGGCGCCGGTTTCGCTGGCGCTGGCGATGACTCCAATGACGACGCCAAGGGCCGGTTGACTGTCCAGGGCGGCGGCGAAATGGTCATCCAAGGCTCCCAGTCATACGCTGGTACAACGTTTGTCAACGGCAGCACCGTTACGCTCGCTGCCGGCTCGACAAGCACGACCAGCGATTACCAGGTCTACGGAAGCGGGGCGACGCTGAACATCGCGCAAACCAGCCAAAACATCGCGCCGATTACTCAAAGTGCGGGCACGGTGAACATCACCGGATCGGGCAACACGATCATTGCCAATCAATACACGCCCTCGGCGATCACGGATGTGCTGGGCCTGAGTGGAGGCGTCTTTAACATCGATGGCGACAACACGACTGTCGACGGCACGGTTCAGATTTCCGGGGCAACGGTAAATGTGAATGCGCAAAATGTGTCCTTCACGCAACTGGTGACGCTCGTGAGCGGCATGCTTGAAACCAGCGAACCGGTCACGATGGACGGCCTTACGATGCAGGGCGGCCAAGCGAGATTTAACCATGCCTTGACGCTAAATGGCAACCTGCTGATCCTGGGCGGTGATTTCCGGCACAATGGCAAATTTAACCCCAGTGGCTCGAGCACCGTGACGATATCTGGCGGCAAGGCTACCTTTATCGGCGGTGACAATGGCGGCACGCATCAATACACCACTGGCTTCGACTCACTGGCGGAGTTTAGCGGCAACTTCGAGAATTCCTCATTCGTCGCCAACGCCAGCTTTCTGGGCAGTGCGCCTACCTTGCGGTTCGTCGGTGCGAGTGCCTTGCCCAGTCTGGAGACTGTGGCGAACAGCATCACCGTCTTCGACGGGGCAACGCTGGATCTCCACATGAACGGCGACGTGGGTGAAATTTATTCCGCGGTCATCACCAACGATTTGGCCATTTATGAAGGGGCCATCATCGTCATCGATCTTTACAGCAACTCGACGATCCCGATCAGCATGGGCGCGCCGACGGGCACGCTGGATTTCTGGGGCACTTCGGGTACCATTACCATTCGCCTGGACGAGTTTGGCGACACGCTCGCTCCGGGTGAGCCGAAAACTTATACCATTATTGGGTCCGTTGAAAATCTGGATCTGAACGGCGCGGTGAGCGTCCTGTCGCGGTTGGTCTTTGACCCGGGTGAGAACACCGGCTTGACGGGTATCTTCTCCGGCCTCGATCCAAACGACAGCAACTACTACGATCTGGAAATCACCCTAACGAACAACGTCCCCGAGCCAGCCCACTACGCGCTCATGGCGGGCGCTGCGGTGCTCGGCCTGATGGTGCGGCGTCGCCGTCGCTGAGGTCGGCTCAATCGTCTGACAATCTTACAATATTGACTAACATCTGCCTTTCTGGCGGATATAGGTTTGAAGGTGCGAAAGTTCAGAGGTTCGAAAGTTGGCTTCGCTCAAGCTACCTGAACCTTCGAACTTTCAAACCATTCGAACCTTCGAACGTCACATGTCCTTCAAACCCGCAGCATTGTCCGATCAGCTCTATGCCGAGCTCAAGCGCCGCATCCTGCATTGCGAGCTGCCGCCCGGTGCGCGGCTGATTGAGAAGACGCTTTGTGAAGAGCTGGAGGTGTCGCGCGCGTCATTGCGGGAAGCGCTGAACCGCTTGTCTGGCGAGCGGCTGGTTATTTTAAAGACGAATTGCGGGTTCAGCGTCGCGCCGCTGACCGAGGAGTCGTTCCGCAATATCTGCGAGCTGCGCCGTGTGCTGGAGAGCCAGGCCGCCGCGCTGGCCGCCGAGCGCGCCACGGCGCAGGATATCGAAGACATGTGCCGCGCCGCCACGGTGCCGGTCGAGCTGGACGACCCCGACGGCGGGCGCGTTTACTGCGAGGCCAACCGCGCCTTCCACGCCTCGGTCGCCGCGAGTATCGACAACCTGCTGCTCGAAGAGGCGATTCTCTCCGCGCTCGATAAAGACCAGCAGCCAATTTACTACGGCATCGATTTGGGCGTCTGCACGAGCCCGGCCGAAGTTTCCACCGAGCACCTGGCGATCGTCGACGCCATCACCGCACGCGACGCCACCCGTGCCCGTCAGCTCATGTGGGACCACATCGGCAACAAAGAAGACCGCATCCTCGACGCCCTCCGCAGCGGCCGCCGCGAAGTGGTGGGGGTATAGCGAATACAGCGGCTATTTACGCTGCCCGTAATTGCCTTCAAACAGTCCTCGAAACGACAGATCTTCGTCCAAGTCCGGCCAATGCAGCCCAAACGGAGACAGCTCGATGTTATTGAGCTGCACCTCGGTTCCCTGCTCCAGGCGTGGATTGCCCTTGATGGGGAACTTCACCTCCACGCCACTCTCCATCACGACAGTCACGTATCCGTTGGCAAAGGCTGCCGCTTTAGCTTTGTCAACCAATGTGCTCATTCCACTTTTGAACAATAAGAGATTTGTTGTCCGACGCAAGCTTCTCGGCTTTGGAAAGTTCCTTTACTTTTAAGCCTACGGATTCTCTTAAGGTTACTTCATCTGCAATGATGAAAACCGCTTCACCGTCCCCGTAGCGAACGTGGACATGAATCGGGTGGTGGTCGTTACTGTAGAAGAAAAACAGGAACCCGTCTTGCTCAAAGACTCGCGGCATGAGGAATGTTTTAATCTATCACAGTGGAATTAAACTACCAATTGCGAAAGACCGCTCGCAGATGTTGGTTTATGCCACGTGCGCCTTGACGCTGGTCAGGAAAATGCTTCCCATGGAGGCATGTTGATGCATCGGCATTTTTGGGCTGGCGCGTGGTTGTTGCTTTTGTGGGCCGCCGGTTCGGTGGCGTTTGCCGCGGGTAAGGACACCAGCGGCGGAAGCCAGTCGAATAACTCGCTTGCGACGAAGGTTGTCCAGCAGAATACGGCTGAGGGCGACGCCGCGCAAACCGAGCCCACGCCAGCGGATGTGCCTGAGAGCGCGGTTCCTGCCGCCACGCCGGATGCGGCCACCCCGGCTTCCAGCCAGCCCGCGGAGACCAACCCGGCGACGGATGCCCCGGCCAAACCGGAAGCCGCGCCGGACAACGCAAGCACTGCGGCTCCCGCCGCCACGTCAACGACAACTCCTGCGGCTCCCGCCACCACGGCAGCGGCACCGGCTGCCAAACCGAAGACCCCCGACCAGCCCGACGCGATTGACAACGCCGCGAGTGACGTGGCCAAGGTCGTGACCGGCAAGGAGTCCGTCCAGCACGAGGCGAACAAATACGAGACCATCACCAAGCAGGCCTTTGAGAAATACGGGCCGGGCTCGATTGAGGCGCTGGCCATTGCGCTGATCGGATTCCTGATTGCACGACTGGTGCGCGCGCTCTTTATCAAATTTGGTGCGGCGCGTGAGTGGGATGAAGCCATCACCGAATACCTGGCGCTGGTGATCTTCATCAGCATCATGACGATGTTCCTCATCTCGGCGCTCAAGGCGCTGGGCTTCCCGGTCAACTCGATGCTGGCCTCGTTTGGGATCACGGGCGTCATCATCGGCCTGGGCGTTCGCGCGCAGCTCAACAACTACTTTGCCGGGGTGGCGATGCTCGCGGCACGCCCCTTTCACAAGGGCGACTTGATCGAGTTTGGCCCGCCGTTTCAGATCGGCATCGTGCAGAATGTTTACATGTCGAGCACCGTGCTCGATACGCTGGACAACGTGCGCATCGTCGTGCCCAACGGCGTGCTCTGGCGTAACATGATCAAGAATTATTCCAGCAATCAGGAGCGCACGATCCGGTTCGATTTAACCATCGACCCTACGCTGGAGCTGGCCTGGGTGCGCGATTTGGCCTCGCAGGTCTTGGTCGCCAATGAGCACATTTTGCAAAACCCGGCGCCCGAGCTGGACGTCGCGGAGGTCACCCCCGATGGCGTGCGCTCGGTGCTCAAGGCCAAGTGCCGCGCCAACGCGGTGCAGGTGTTTGCGCAACTCGTGGAGGACCTGCGGCAGGCGTTTGCCGAAGCGGGGATGAACGTGAAACTGCCCGCCAAGGGCGTGAAGCTGAAGGTGGAGGAGTAGGCCATGGCGCAAGACAAAGAAGACAGCCCGCAGACATTCACCACAGCCGAGGCGGCTCAGCGCCTGGGCGTCAGCATTGCCAAGCTCTACCAGTTTATCACCGCCGGCCGCATCAAGCCCAAGGTCCACCGCAACGAAGTAACGTTGAATGCGTCCGATGTGGATGCGCTCTTCGATGAGCTTGCCGCTAACCGCGATACCTACGTGGGTGCGCTGGAAGCTTTGCATCACAAAGTCTGTACCGGCTTGTCCGAACCCTTAGGCCACACCGAAGACGCCAAGCTGGAAGTCGGCATGCTCGTCAACGACCTCTTTCGCCGCATGGCGCGCGACGCGTGGGACAGCCTGGCCCTGCGCATCGACAAAGAGGGCCAGCGCGCCGAGCTGATCTACAACATCGGCGGTGAAACGCATTTGCTCGAAAAGCTCGAAGTAAAGCTCGGCCAGGAAATCGCCGCCAGTCTTTGCGAAACGGCGTCGTTGAACACGGAGGCAACGGCCGCGCGCTCGGCCTTTACCTTTTCCGCTGATGGCGTGCAAACGCGGTTCCACGCCGCGCATGCGGTGGCGGTGGATAGCGAGCGTGTGCACATCATTCGCTTTGAGCAGGATCACCCGGAGTTTGATCGCATCTGGAAGCTGCCCGATGACCAGCGCGCGAAGCTGGAAGAAACGTTGGCCACGCCGGGCGGACTCTACCTGATGTCCACGCCGCGCGACTTACCGGGGGCCTTCCACGTGCTGTCGCTGGCGCGTCGACTTTGCCCGGAGCAACGCGCGGGCGTGCTGATCTCCAAGCACGAAACGCTGCGCCGCGAAGGCTTCCTGACGGAGATTGTTTATGGCGATGGCGAGGAGCAGCCTTCACTCGACGAGGCCTTGAAAACCGTGTTTGCACTCGATGCATCGGTGGCGGTATTCACGGATGTATCGTCCGTCGAGCAGGCGCGCGCCGTGCTGGAAATGTCGGCCGCCGGTGTGCCCACGGTGGCGTTTTTGCCGGGATCGAGCCTCGCGGAATCCATCGGTGCCTGGCGTGGTTGGGGCATCGGCGCGGCGGCCCTCGCACGCGAAGTGCGCATCGGAATCGAGCGTCGCGGCTCATCGCATGGGCTGAGCTACCGTTTACTTTGCGATACAAAGCAACTGCCGGCAGCGCTCGCGGCGGAGAATGCCATCGACGCTGTCGAGGCGCTGATGGAGTAGGTTCAATCGAATGACATATGCTATTCGATTTGTAAACCTATAGCCCAACGGGCTAATCCTTAGTAGCGAGGGGCAGCGCCCCTCGTAGAGTAAGTATAGGATATCCAAGGCTGAAGGCCTTGTCCTAAGCGAAGGATGCCCGTGTCTTTAGGACAAGCCTTCCAGGCTTGAGACTTAAGATTTGCATTCTCAAGGGGCGTTGCCCCTCGCTACTAAGTAGCAGCCTTCCAGGCTGCCATCGAATTACAATCGCCTTGCATACCCGCCCTCGGCGAGGGATTTCAAAACGGGAAGACCGGAAAGCAGATTGAAACTCCCCGATCTTCCTGTTTTAGACTACCGTTATTGCGCCGCGCGATACTTGGCCAGAATCGCGTCCCACGCTGGTGTCTGGATAAACTCCAAGAGGGCCAGGTCGATCTCGCGCTGATGCTCGCTGTCGAGCGGCATGGCCAGGGCAAGGTAGCTGGGCTCGAAGGTGTCGCGCAGCACATCCACATCGCCCGCGAAGTCTTTGCCCGCCCAATAGCCGATGATGGCGTGGTCGTTGACGAAGGCGCCGATGGCTTCGTCGTCCACGGCCTGGAGGCCTTCCTGCACGCTATTGTAATAAGTAGGATTCACACCGATGGACTTCAAATACCCGTCGGCGACGGAGCTTTGGATCGTGCCGACCTCGACCTTGTGCAGGTCTTGCGGGCCTTTGACGCGCGGGGTCAGCGAGCCGACGGTGAGGGCTGTGGCGATGGCCCCCGTCATGCCGGAAATGATGATGATCGAGGTGAACATCCAGACCAGGCCAACGACGCGCCCGGCTGGCGTTGCCGGTGCTTTATCACCGTAGCCTACGGTGGTCATCGTCACCGCCGACCACCAGAATGCCGCGCCGAGGCCATGCATTGGCTTGCCGCCAAAGTGCTCGGGGTTGCGCTTGCGTTCAAAGACCCACACGAGTGCGCCGGCGATCAGCAGCACCACAATCAGCGCGAAGAGAGCTTTGAGGAAATTCCACGTAAACAACCGCGAGAAGAGCTGCGACCAGATGTCGGTGCGCTGGTAGGAGGTGGCGATGCCGAGCGCCGAGCCGTAATACGTGTGGGTGAAATCCATGATCTGCGCGCGCTCCGCCGTTACGGAAATCGCTGCGGCACCGATATCGGCCTTGCCCGAGGAAACCGAGCGCAGGACGCCCTCCAGCGAGTCTTCGGTCAGCTCGTAATCGTAGCCGAGCTTCTTGGCAATGGCGTCCCACATCTCGATCGTGATGCCGGTCCACTCGCCGCTGGGGTCCTTAAAGGCAAAGGGCGGGGCATCCTTGGTGGCGACGATAAGCTTCTTCTTTTCGGCTGGCGCGGGTGCCTCGTCTTGGGCAAAGAGGCCAGTGCAAACAATCAGGCAGGTGATTAAAATAAGTAGCTGCTTCATAGGTTGGTCGTTGCGTTTCTAATAACACGCTTGTGGGAAATCGCGTTGGTGTCAAACGCGCTCAAACGGCTTGCCAGTTCCGAGGGCACGCATTTGATGAAGCCATGCCCTCTCCGGAAATGCATCGTAGTGATCGAATTGGCTGGTTGCGCGCCGCCGTGCTTGGTGCCAACGACGGCATTTTATCGACCGCGAGCATCGTCGTGGGTGTGGCCTCGGCCAACAGCAGCCGCGAGGCGATTTTGGTGGCGGGCCTGGCGGCCATGGTAGCGGGCGCGATGTCGATGGCGGCGGGCGAGTATGTCTCCGTTTTTTCGCAGGCCGACACCGAGCAGGCGGACCTGGAGCTCGAAAAACGCGAGCTGGCGATCCACCCCGCCGAGGAGATGTCGGAGCTGGCTCAAATCTACGAAAAGCGCGGTCTTGATAAAGAGTTGGCCATGAAAGTCGCGCGCCAACTGATGGCAAAGGACGCACTCGGCGCGCATGCGCGGGACGAGCTTGGCATCACCGATCTTGCCACGGCGCGGCCCTTGCAGGCGGCCTTTTCTTCGGCGGCAGCATTTGCCGCCGGCGCGTTGGCCCCGCTGCTCACGGCGTTCATCGCCCAAGGGCAGGCGTTGGTCTGGGTGGTGTCCGTGGTGTCGTTGATCAGCTTGGCGATGCTGGGTGGCATCGCGGCCAAGGCGGGCGGCGCGCCGGTGGGCCGCGCTGCGCTGCGGGTGACGTTTTGGGGCGCACTGGCGATGATTGTCACCGGCGTCATCGGCCATTGGTTTGGCGTGAGCGGGTAGCTACTTGAGTCGTGGAAAATATCTGAGTCGTGGAAAGGGTAGCGCAGGCGCGTCTCGCGCCGCAGGCAGTGGCAGTGAGTCGAATCTGTTCGTAACTGGCACCTTGGCGCAACCCGCATGGGAGAACCGACTGCCCAGCTGGCCATGATGATTCGCCGTCGTTGCGCTTAAGCCGAACACCCCGCAGCGGGTGATGCAAAAAAGCCTAATGAGGCTTTTCGAAAACAACACTGGTGGTGTTAGGGCAACAACAGTGCCTATGTTGAGGCAACAACAGTAGTGTTGTTGGAGTAACACAGCATGCTTCTTTTTCAAAAAACAGCACTAGGCTTTTCCAAAAAGAAGCATGGGGTTTTTCTAAAAAGCAGCACTAGTCTTTTTCGGAGTAGGCCGGGTAGGTTTCAGGTTATGGGCAGCGTGACGTTTTTTTACCGCGGAAAGCGCCTAGACGGTTTGGTGGTTGCGCGAGATCGAGGTAGCGCGGACCGTCTCGGTCCGCAAGCAGTGGCAAATGAGTCGAATCAGTTCGTTAAATCGGTTTAGCGCAAGGCGCGTCGCGTGAACCTTCTATTGCAATTCCTCAATCCTTGCGGACCGTCTCGGTCCGCGCCACCTTTTCAACTACAATGCAAGATGTGGGGAACCTACCGCTCCTGCATGGATAGCAGGTCGGCAAAGGCGCCACCCTTCTTCGTAGAGAGCTCCTTGTAAGGACCCATTTCGACGACTTGGCCCTGGTTGAGGACCACGATGAGGTCGGCCTTGCGGACGGTGCTCAGGCGGTGGGCGATGGTGATCGTGGTGCGGTTCTGGGCGACGCGTTCCAATGCCTCCTGCACGATGTGCTCGCTCTCGTTGTCGAGCGCGCTGGTGGCCTCGTCGAGGATCAGCAGCACCGGGTCGCGCAGCACGGCGCGGGCGATGGCGATGCGCTGGCGTTGTCCGCCGGAGAGCGCGACGCCGCGTTCGCCGACTTTGGTTTCCAAGCCCTGCGGCATATCTTGAATAAAGTCCCACGCGTTGGCGACCTTGGCGGCGTGAACGACCTCCTCGTGCGTGGCGCTTGGCTTGGCGAAGCGCAAATTATCCGCCACGGAGCCCGAGATGAGCAAGTTGTCCTGCATGACGATCGCGCAGTGGCGGCGGAACCAGCGGATGGCCAGCTCTTCCTGCGGAATGCCGTCGACGCGGATTTCGCCCTCGGTCGGGGGATACAAGCCGAGGATCAGGTTGACCATGGTGCTCTTACCCGAGCCGCTGGAGCCGACAAAGGCCACGTGCTGGCCGGGCTTGATCTTGAGATTCATGTCGCGAATCGCGTAGCGCTCGGCGCGGTCGTATTTAAAGGAGACGTTGTTCAGCTCGATGTTGGCGCGCAGTGGCTCGGGCTTTTCCTGGCCCTTCCAGTGCTCGACGTAGCCGGAGTCCACCAGCTCCTTGATCGAGCGGTAGGCTTCCTGGCCCTGCATGTATTGCAGGTTAAACTGCGCCAGCACCTGCGCCGGCGCTAAAATGACCGGCAGTGAGCCGACCATGGCCACCAGCGCGCCGAGGGTCAGCTGGTCATGCAGCACGAGGATCGAGCCCATTGCCACCGCAAGGATTTCGATGGTCGCGAACATGGAAAACACTACCCAGCCAAAGGTCTGGTTGAGCTCCATTTGCGTGCGGCGGCGGTCGGCGTAGTTGCCGCTGATCGAGCCCATGTTTTCCTCGACGGGCTTTTCCTGGCCGAAGCCACGGACCAGTCGGATGGCGGAGATAAATTCGTTGGCATGGCCGGTCAGTTTTTCCCGGGCCCGGCGGACGCGCTCGTTGGACAAGCGCAGGCGCTTCATGAAGACCACGCGCGTGATGATCACCGGTGGCAAGGCCAGTGAGATAAACAGCAGCAGCCACGGGTTCATGAAGCCGAGCGCCGTGATCAGCAGCGCCGAGCGGAATAGCTCGGGGATCACGGTGGAGACCATTGGCACGAGCGCCATTTCCACGTTTTGCGTGTCGAAGGCGTATTTGGAGAGCAGTCGCCCGGTCTGAGTGCTGTCCAGGAAGCCAAAGTGCATCCACTGCAGCTTGGCAAAGATGCGGCCGCGCATGGAATTGGTCAACGCCTGGGAGTTGCCCGAGAGCTGACGGACGGCCTTGACCATGGCAAAGATATGGACGCACAGCAGGCTCAGGGAGACGCTGGCCAATTGCAGGCAGAGCATCAGATCTTTGCCGCCCAGGCCCTTGTCGATCACCTGCTGAGTGATCAGGGGAAATGGCACAACGGCAACGACACTCAAGATGCGCCAGAAGAGATAGTTTTTGAAAAGCCCTTTGCTTTTCCACATGAGGTCGCGCAGGTCGCGGCCCTCAAACGGGTTAGATAGGTCGAATTTACTCATTGAGGATGGCGAGACGAACGGCGAATCGCGCACGGTGGTTGGACCGTAGTTATTAAAATGCCTTGTATAAAATGTTTGTGGCAAGCCCCTTTGTTCATGAATTTGGTATTTTGACTAAGTAGTATGATCACCCTGCGAGACATTAAGCTGCGCTTTGGCGCCCGCCCGATCTTTGGCGGCATGACCAGCACGATCACCGCGCGTGACCGCATTGGCCTCGTCGGCTCCAACGGGCAGGGCAAGTCTACCCTCATTCGCGTGCTCATGGGCGAGCAGGAGCTCGATGGTGGCGCGGTTGAGAAAGCCAGCTACGTAACCCTCGGCCATCTGCCGCAAGACGGGCTCGCCGTGAAAGGCCGCTCGCTCCGCGACGAAGCCATGACCGCGTTTGAGAACGTGCTCGACATCCAGCGCAAGGTCGACGCCGCCAGCGCGCGCCTGCAGGAGCTCGACCCCGCCAACAACGAATACGCCGAAACGCTGGAGGTCATCGGCGCGCTGGAGCACCATTTGCAGGACGCCGAGGCGCACAAACTGCCCTCCCGCGTGGAGCGCGTGCTGCTGGGCCTGGGTTTCGAAATGGCCGATCTGGATCGTGACTGCGGGGAATTTTCCGGCGGCTGGCAAATGCGAATCGCCATGGCCAAGCTGCTCCTGCGTGAGCCCTCGCTACTGCTACTCGACGAGCCGACGAACCACCTGGACCTCGATTCGCTCACCTGGATTGAGCAATATTTAAAGAGCTACGAAGGGGCGCTGATGATCGTTTCCCACGACCGCGCCTTCCTCGACAGCCTGACGACGCGCACTTGGGCGCTCAGCCAGGGCCGGCTCGAAAATTACAACGGCAACTACTCGTTCTTTGAAAAAGAGAGCGTGCTGCGCCGCGATGCGCTCAAGCGGTCCGCCGAGAACCAGCAAAAGCAAATCGCCGAGACCGAGCGCTTCATCGAGCGCTTCCGCGCCAAGAACACCAAGGCCGCCCAAGTGCAAAGCCGCATCAAGGCCCTAGAGAAAATCGAGCGCATTGAGATCGAAGACGAGGAGGCCACGGTCGCCTTCAGCCTGCCGCCCGCGCCGCACTGCGGGCAAGTCGTGCTGGAGCTGCAGGGCGTGGAAAAGCGCTACGGTGACCTGGAAATTTACCGCAATCTCGACCTCAAGCTGGAGCGCGGGGACCGCATCGCCATCGTCGGCCGCAATGGCGCGGGTAAGTCTACCCTGGCGCGCATCCTCGCTGGCGTGGAGCCGATTCAGGCCGGCGTGCGCGAGGTTGGCTACCAGGTGCAGGTGGCGTATTTCGCGCAGCATCAGGCCGAGGAGCTTGACCCGACGTCGGACGCCCTATCCATCGCTGAGGCCGCCGCGCCGCAGGGGCAGGGCCGCCGTGCGCGGACGTTGCTCGGCGCGTTTCTCTTCACTGGTGACGACGTCTTTAAAAAGGTCAAGGTGCTCAGCGGCGGTGAGAAAAACCGCCTCGCCCTCGCCAAGATGCTGCTCCAGCCCTTCAATTGCCTGATCCTCGACGAGCCGACGAACCACCTGGACATGCGCTCCAAGGAAGTGCTCCAGCAGGCGCTGCGGGAGTTTGACGGCACGTTGATCATCGTTTCGCACGACCGCTCGTTTCTGGACCCGCTGGCCGAAAAGACGCTGGAGATCAGCCGCGACGGTGCCCGGATGTTCGCGGGCAATATTAGCTACTATTTAGAGAAAATCGCCGCCGAACGCGAAGCCGAGCAGGCCGCCGCTGCGCAAAACAAATACGCCGCCGGTGCCAAGTCCTCCTCCCAGGGCCAACCTTCAAACTCCCCCACCTCCGAACCTTCGAACCTCTCCCCCAAAGAGCGCCGCCAACTCGTCGCCGAGCGCAATCGCCAGCTGGCCCCGCTCAAGAAAAAGTGCGACAAGCTCGAAGCCGACATCGCCACCATGGAGGCCGAATACGGCGAGCTGGAGACGGCGATGATGGACCCCGCATTCTTCAAGCAAGGCGCCGAAACCAAGGAAAAGATGGACCGCTACGAATCCCTCAAGCGCAACATCGAGCGCGCCTACGCCGACTGGGAATCCGCCCAGGAACAGATCGCCGGGCTGGAGGGCTAGGCCTCGCCCAACGCGAGCTGATATCTTTACGGCTTGGTGGAAAGGTAGCGCGGAGCGTCCCCGCTCCGCAAGCCACGCCAACGAGAATCCATGTCTCGCCGACTGACGTAGCAAGCAGGAGCCGCTCCTATATCCTGTTTGGATGGTCATTCTTCGAGACATTGTTTCTATCACAAGAAGCTTGCGGAGCGGGGACGCTCCGCGCTACCCTTTGGCGCTTTGAAAATACCGGACTTCAAGCGTAAGAAGCTAGACCACGCGTCGCCGGATTGGGTTGCGGAAGACAGTATATACTTCATCACGATTAATACTGACCCGCCTGGTCGAAACCAGCTTGCGAATCCAGATACCGCAACTGCTGTCTTCGAAGCGGCGAAGTTCTATCATCAGGGAAATCGCTGGTATGTTCATTTACTGCTACTGATGCCCGATCATTTACATGCGTTACTTACGTTCAACCACCGCGATTTTAAATCTAGTCGCCTAATTCAAGCTTGGAAGTCTTACCTAGCCAAAAATCAGGCAATCATATGGCAGGACCGGTTTTTCGACCATCGCATTCGGAGTGATGAGGAATATGTGCTGAAGGCAGACTACATCCGCAAAAATCCATTGCGGGCTGATCTGATAGCTAAAGATGAATCGTGGCCTTTCTGCTGGCACGCCGATAGCTTTCGTTCCTAGCGATACAGCCCGATGTAATTGCGCACGGTTGAAATTTCCGGGATGTTGACGATTCCGCCGCCGGGCTTGCGCATCCAAAACCCGGATGATGGGCCGCCGTCCAGATTGAGGGCGCGCTCGATATCGATGTGCTCGCGTACGGCGTCGGACTGCAGAATCTCGGCCAAGCCAAGGAGGCTGGCTGTGTCGCAAATACCAATCAACCAGCGGCCGTCGCGGCCGTAGGCGATGAAGGACCGTGTGTGGTAGCGGTCTTTGCCCAGACCTTCGCCGGGAATTTTGCCATCGTAGATAAGCCAAGGGCCGGACTGCAGGAGCTGGGTGATGGATTCTGAGTCTTCGAAATCGTCGCGGTGGATCAGGGACAGCTGATCGTCCTTTACTTGGATGACGCCCTTCATCCAGTTGTCCGGAATGAACGCTTCGGTGCGCACGCCGTTGCTGATTTGCTGGCCGTAGGGGGTGTAGGCGCTGACAGCGTAAAACCCGCCATTGACGCCCGCAACATAGGTGCCTTTGGACATCGCATAGGCGAGTTTCTGGGTGCGGGGCAGGCCGAGGTGGTTGATGTTGTCCATGACGCGCAGTTTGATCGCGGACGGATCGAACAAGCAGAGGTCCAGCTTGGCGTTTTGGCCGTCCTGTTCGATCTCGAGGTGCTGATACTCCAGCGCGGTTAGTTTGCTTTCGGCGGGCAGGCCTAGCGCCGTGCAGATGCCAAGTAGCAGGAAAACAAGGAGGCGACAAGGGGACATGTTTAATTATATCACCTGCGCGGTGCCTCAAACTCTTCATTGACGTTTTCTGCGTTCTGGCGACGATTGTCAGCTTGGGTATGTCTCAAACACTTTCCAACGAACCTTTGGTCATTGCCGGGCGCGAGTTTCCTAGCCGGTTGCTCGTCGGCACGGGTAAATTTGCTTCGAACGAGCTCATGCGCGACGCGCTGCGCGACTGTGGCACGGGCCTCGTCACGGTGGCGCTCAAGCGGGCGAACTTGTCCGACAAGGCGGATCCGTTCGCCGACATCCTCGACTTCCTGGAGCCCGACCGCTACCTCGTGCTGCCCAATACCGCCGGCGCGATGAACGCCGAGGAGGCGGTCCGCCTGGCCCGACTCTCCGCCGCCGCTGGTCTGCCCAAGTGGGTGAAGCTCGAGATCCACCCGGACCCGAATTACCTGCTGCCCGACCCGATTGAAACGTTCAAAGCGGCGGAAATCCTCGTCAAGGAGGGCTGGACCGTCATGCCTTATATCAACGCCGATCCTGTTCTCGCTGCGCGCCTTCAGGACATCGGTTGCGCCACGGTCATGCCGCTGGGCTCGCCGATCGGCAGCAACAAGGGCCTCGAAACCCGGGCGCAGATCGAAATCATTATCGAACAAGCCCGTGTCCCCGTGGTGGTCGATGCTGGCATCGGCGCGCCGTCCCACGCCGCCGCTGCGATGGAAATGGGTGCCGACGCAGTTCTCGTCAACACCGCCATCGCCGTGGCCAGCAATCCCTCCAAAATGGGCCAGGCCTTCGCGGTCGCCGTCGACGCCGGTCGCGCTGCCTACGAAATGGGCCTCGGCCCCACCTCCGACACCGCTAAGGCCACCAGCCCGCTGACGGCGTTTTTGGGGTAGCTTTTTTCTTCAACCGCGGAGGACACGAAGGTATGGGCGTAAAACCGGAATCTTCGTCCCTGCGTGGTTAGTTTATTGGTTTCGCTTACTTACTTTCTTTCCAATCTTCCGGTTTGAAATCGCGTTCAGACCTGCGAAACTAGCGCCAATGTCCACACCACGAAAATACCACGAATGCCAGGATGCGCCGGTCGGAACGTTTTCCGAGGCCTTTGCGCGGCTGCCGTTGGAGCGGCTTGCCGAGCAATCGCGGCAGGCAGATTTGGCGAGGGTAGACGCCGTGTTGCGGCGCGGGCAGGCGCGCACGCTAGAGGACTTTGCCGCGCTGATTTCTCCCGCCGCCGGTGAGCGTATCGAGCAGATGGCCGCGCATTCGCAGCGCATCACGCAGCGGTTCTTTGGGAAGGCGGTGCGGCTATTTGCGCCGATGTATCTCTCCAACGAGTGCGTGAACGTTTGTAAGTATTGTGGCTTTTCGCGGCACAACGACATCCCGCGAATTACCATTCCGGTGAGCAAGGTGGTGGAGCAGGCCGAGCGTCTGGCGCGGCAAGGATTTCGCTCGCTGCTCCTGGTCGCGGGCGAGCATCCCAAGTGGGTGTCCAACGGCTACGTGGCCGAGTGCATTAAGCGCACTTTGCCCATCATGCCGGCGGTGAGCATCGAGCTCGGCCCGATGGAGGCACCCGACTACGCGCACCTGGTTGAGGCCGGTGCTGAGGCGCTGCTCGTTTACCAGGAAACGTATTACCAGCCGACCTATGAGGAGCTCCACACGGCGGGCCCGAAGAAGTATTTTGCCTGGCGGATGGACACGCCCGAGCGCGGTTACGAGGCCGGTTTCCGCCGCCTCGGCATCGGCGCGTTGTTGGGCCTGCATGACTGGCGTTATGAGGCGCTGGCCGTCGCCGCCCACGCCCAGCACCTGCTCCGCAAATGCTGGAAAGCGCAAGTTTCCGTGAGCCTGCCGCGCATGCGCCCGGCCGCTGGTGGCTGGCAGCCAAACACCGATTATTTAATGAGCGACCGCGAGCTCGTGCAAACGATCGCCGCGCTGCGCATGCTGCTGCCCCACGTGGGCATCACGATCTCCACCCGCGAGCCCCCGTCTTTGCGCAATGGCATTGTCCCCTTGGGCGTGACGCTGATGAGCGCCGGTGCCTCGACCGAGCCCGGCGGCTACGACCACTTTGACGAAAACCAGTGGACGCCGACCAAGGAGCAACCCGGCGAGCAATTCCACATTGCCGATGAACGTTCCCCGGCGCAAATCGCGGCCATGATCCGCAGCCACGGCTATGAGGCGGTGTGGAAGGACTTCGACCAGGCACTGGTCACGGATCCCTCGCGTGAGCTGGCCCCGGCATGAGCGGGCGCGGCTTTAGTTGGGGGCGGCTGGCGCTGTTGCTGGTCTCGATGCTCGTCGTAGGCGGAGGCGCGGTGATTGGAATCTGGGGCAAAGAGATTCAGCGCGGCCTCAAGTTTCCGGGTAAAGTCGGCACGGCGGCGGACGAATTTTTCTTCAGCGGGCAGCCCACGTCCAAGGATTATCGCTACTGGCTGCTTAAGCTCGGCGACGGCAGCGAATGGAAAGTGATCGAGGCCGATACGGAGAGCGAGGCCTCTTTGCCAACGTGGCTCATTTACATGGTGCAGGGGCCGGATCGGCAGACCTTAATCCTCGAAGAGCGCTTTGATGCCGTTCGCATGTCGGACCTCAATCGCAGCCTGAGCACGCTGACCCTGGAGCCGGATGACCTGGCTGTTGCGCGCGAATCGGCACCCGGGCTGGTCGCGGATGGCTCGCCCTACCTCGCGTTGATTCAGGCCACGGACGCGGCTTCGTTCGCCAGCGCATTGGAGCAGCTGGGCTTCCGCAAAACGTCGTTCTAACTTGCCTTGTCGGCGATTCGCGTGATTCGTTGTCATACGATTATGATTAACATCACCGCCAACGGAGAAACTTTTTCCCTCGCAGCCGGCACGGCGTTGCCGGACTTCCTCGCCGAGCGCGGGCAGGCACCGGAGCGCGTGGTCGTCGAGCGCAATGGCGAGGCGTTGACCCAGTCTGAGGCCAAGGCCGCGACCCTTGAAAACGGCGACGTGCTGGAGATTGTCCGCATCGTTGCGGGTGGTTAAGCGATGGCCGACCTCGCGCAGATCGGGTCCGCCTTGCGGCAGACCTTGGCCGATGGCAAAATCTCCCGCAGTGAGCTGCAGGCGGTGCGCGCGCTGTTGCGCGATGCCGAGCTGGACGCGCGCGAGTTGGCGATTTTGCGTGCGAAAATCTTCGACCTCGCCCGTGATCAGCTAAACGCAGACAACGCCCTGGCGCTGATCGACTGGCTGGAGGACGCGAGCAAGACCGTGCTGGAAATCCAGCGCAAGCCAACGCAGCGCATCGATAGCAGCGCGTATTTTAGCCCCGGCGACGACTGCCTCAATGCGATCATTGGCAGCATCTGTGGTGCCCGCCGCACGCTGGATATTTGCGTATTCACGATCACCGATGACCGCATCGTGGAGGCCATCCGCGAGGCCGGGCAACGGCGCGTGGCGGTACGGATCATCACGGATAATGACAAGGCGCGCGATGCCGGTTCGGACATTGCCCGTATGTCGCGCAGCGGACTGGCGATCAAGGTCGACTTGGCCCCCGACCACATGCACCACAAGTTTGCCCTGATCGACGGCGAGCGCCTGCTGACTGGCAGCTACAATTGGACCCGCAGCGCCGCATCTCACAATCAGGAGAATTTGCTCATCACCAATGACCCGGATGCGGTCAAAGCCTACACCGTGGAGTTTGTGAAGCTGTGGGGCGCGTTGGCGGATTATTGAACTAGTCTTGAGAAAGGTAGCGCGGACCGTCTCGGTCCGCAAGGATTGGCCAAAGGTATCGAAAGTTCGAATGGCGCGTGTTGCGCTAAACCGCGTCACGGGATTTAAACTCGCGCATCGCCTTGGCTTGCGGACCGAGACGGTCCGCGCTACCTTTTGAGTGACGTTTCTAAAAGACGTATGGGGCTAGCCCGCCTGCGAGAGCAAGTGCTCCTTGGCACCTTGCAGGGAGGGGGTCTGGACTTCGCTCAGGATTTGGCGGGCCTCGGCGGTGTGGCCCATTTTGATTAACACCCGCGCCTCCTGCAGGCGGATCCAGTCCTTTTCACCCGGGTCGGTGGTGGAGATTTCCAGTTTGCGCCAAAGGGTGCGCGCCTTTTCCCAGTTGGGGGTGTCGACGTCGAAAAATGCCTCTGCGTAGCGACGGTTGAGCTGCCGGTTGTCGGGGTCGAGCTGGTGTGCGCGCTCAAATGAATCCAGCATCTGTTGGTCTAGCAGGGCGGGCTCGAGCGCCTCATCGGCAATCAGCTCGTCACGGTAAGTGTAGAGCACTTCGCCGATCTGGTAGGCGTAGAGCGATTCGTTGGGCTCGAGCTCGGCGGCCGACATGTAGTAGGCCAGTGCCAGAGCGGGTTCGCCCTCCTCGGCAAGGTAATTGCCAATCTGTTGCTTGACGACGGCAAGGTTTGGGTCGAGCCGGTTGGCACGGATAAAGGCCTTGTTCGCTTCGTGGCGCTGATCGATATCGCGGAGCATTTTGCCGTAGAGCACCACGCCGTGGACGGAGTCCGGGAAGTCGAGCAGGTAGGACTGGTATTGGGTCAGGACTTCGGTGATGAGGCGGTCGTATTCGGGGTCGCTAAGCTCGGCACCTTCGTCGCTGAGGCGTTGATAGAGAGCTTGCTGGCGTTCGTAAATATCGCGCAAGCGACGATCGGCGAGGGTCTCTCCACGGGGTGCCCCCATGGCCTGGTTGTTGTTTTGAATCGCCGTCACTCGTTGGGCGCGGGCTTCGCGCTCGGCGTCGGTTTCTTCTTCGTCGTCTAGGCCCAGCCAGGTGCAGCCTTGCAGGCAAAGTGCGAGGATCAGCGCAACAATTGGGAGTCTCTTATCCATTAATAAAATAAGCGGCGCATTTCGCGTCGCTTATGTCAATGCCGCATCGTGGGTGGGTTAATTGCGCCCGTGGGAAGGGCCGCAGCCGCAGCCGCCGGAGTGACAGCAACTGCTGCCGCCACTGCTGGCTGGCGCGCCACTGGCAGCGAAGGTGGAGAACTGCTTGTCCAGGTGGTCACCGCCGCAGGCCGGGCACTTGGGCGGTTCATCGGAGCTACGGACTAGGATCTCGTGGTCGCTGTCGCAATCCGGGCAATGGTATTCGTAAATTGGCATAGCGGCGAAATTTAATGGGCGTAGCGGAAAATGCAATCTCCGGTTACGCCCTCGTAATCCGAGGCCCGGCAAGGGCCATTTCATGATCGGCATGCGGAATAAGATTGATATTTAGCGGGAAAAGACGAAATAGCATCTATCATAGAAAAGCCCATGAAATCAATTTTTGCCATTGCCCTGTCTCTGCTTGCCACTGCTGCCTTCGCGGCGGATAAAACCGAGGCCAAGCTCGACTACGATGCGGCCTATGCCTATTCGCTGACGGTGACCGATGAGAGCGGCGAGGAGTATTTCACCCTCACGCTGATGAAAACCGGTGAGCTGAGCTACGAATACTGGGTCGACTCCCAGCCAAACAGCTCGCAGGAGGTTAAGCTGTCGCCGGATCAGTTCAAATCGCTGTCGGACAAATTTAGCGCGGCATTCGGTGCGATGGCCAAGGCCAGCGGCAAAACCGGGGGTGCCGACTATGCCCTGGAGAAAATTGACGGCCGCAAGGCGACTACCTATACCGTCACCGGAAACAGCTCGGCGGTGAAGCCCGTGCTCGATGCGGCCGATCCCTTGATCAGCGGTCAGTATCCTATCGCGATTAAGTAGTTGGCCCGGCCAATTAAACCGAGAAGCTTTCCCCGCAGGAGCAGCTGCTCTTGGCGTTGGGGTTGGTAAACTTGAAGCCCCCGCCGACCAACTTATCCGAGTAGTCCATGATGGTCCCTTTCAGGTAGAGTGCGCTCTTCATGTCGACCACCACATGCACGCCACTGGTGGGCACGAGGATGTCGCTCTTCTTGGGCGCAGCGACGAATTTCATCTTGTAAGACAGGCCATTGCAGCCGCCGCCATTGATCGCCACACGCAGGTATTCACCCTTTTGTTCTCGGGCGATGAGGGCGCTGGCCTTCTTACCAGCGGACTCGGTCAGCTGGATCAGGCGTTCGTCGCCAATGCGGATATCGGCCGGTGGGTTGAGCGTCGCAGAATCGGACATATTAGCTTATTCAAACCCGAACCGGACAAAAAATCAAGCCCAGGCCGAAATCAGGCACCGGAGTCGTTGGAATCGAATTTGCCCATGTATTCTGTAATGCGTTGGGCCTGTATACGGTAAGAGCCTGAACGTTTGGGTGGGCGCAGGATCATCAGCGTGCGGCGATCCGGGTAAAAGCTCATCTTGCTCACCAGTACCTTGTGTATCTGGTCACCGTCTTTGACGACCAGGCCAACGGCAATTTCGTCCTCGTAGTATTCACTGATATCGATGGGTTGATTGGCACCTGGCTGGATGGTGACCTGATTTTCTCCAAGGATACCGTAGAAGTTGGCACCTGTGGTGTTAAAAAAGAGCAGTGAACCCTCCGGGAAGCGCGACTCATCGTAGGGCATGCAGTGGCTGCCATACGGGCGGAGTGTCGGGTCTTGGGGCGGAGCTTCTAACATAATTAGCCAACGCCCGCCTGAGTTGGCGAAATTTACCTGATAAACCGGAGACAACTCGGTAACGCCTTCCTCGTTTTTTTCTTTGATGAAGACCGGCATTGGGTTGATGCCATTGTAAAAGTAATAATCCGAGCGTTCGCGCGGGTTGAGGCTGAGCTCGATGGCGTCGGACACCTCCGGCTTGCCCTCTTGGGTGTAATAGAGGGTTTGCTGAGCAGTCTGGGATGAGAGCGGCAACACCGCAAAATGAACCCGGACTTTTTCTTGATCATCTGTTCCCAGCGCAAACACGGTTTGCACCAGTATCAGTAGGATCGTTATTGTACTTCCGCAGTGTCTAACCATCTCCAGGATACGATTTCAAATCTACGTGGATTTGTTTCGGTTGCATTGATTGTCGAATCAGTGGCTCCGCCAATAATGGGACGCCGCCGGGCAACTGCCTCAATCCAAGCTTCAGAAGTTACGTTGTCGTTTAGCGTGTCACGCGCGCTACCGTAGGCGCGAATCAGGAAGGTGTCCGAGCGTGCCGTCAGGACATCCGCGCGCTGGGCGACGACATCTCCCTGGGTCACATAGACATTGGAGTCCTTCAGAATATTTGCGTTCAGGCTGCTGTCTTCTAGTTCGTCTTCAATGACTCCGCTATTCAGGAAATCTTCGATTGAGTAGTATGGGCGACCACGCTCTTTGAGATGGTCGACGATGCCATTGGCCACCGCGAGCAGCTCATTCTTGGCATCGGCGATGTCCACGACCCGCATGCCTTGGCGGAAATAAGGGGGAAAGCTGGTTTGCCCAAGGGCCAAGGCATTCTCATCGGTTTCGATGATAGGATTCTCGGCGGAGTAGAAAGGCAGCCGCGTGAAAAGGTGACGCACAGGGATATCGTTACCTTCGTCATTCTCGATGACACCCCGATTGCTGAGGAAGGCCATCCAGGCAGGAACTGAGGTGCTATTGATGTTAAAGCCACTGTGCACATATGCATTCTCCGCTACGTCGGCTGGCGTGATGGTCTCTCTCGGCTTCAGGTAGGTAAGGTATGGGTTGGCGTCTGGTTCCGGCTCATCCACCTCCGATTCACCAGCCCCCGCGACAAAGTAGTTATCATAAACCGCGTTTTTCGCTTCGGGGTGTGGAGAACCCAGCAGTGAGGAGGATTCCTCCCAAATTGGCAAGTGCCGGATAGCGCCCAGGGAGACGAAATCGCTATCGCGACGGGGGATATCACTAAAGAGTACGGGCTCGCTGTTTAGGTGGCTGCGATTGGTATTGTCGCGGTGGATATCGAGCAGGGAGAAGGTGTTCAGGTTTAGCTGAGCGGCATCGGCCGGGTCTGTGCTGGCGGGCACGATGAAATCGGAGACTTTATATTCCGTGCCGTCCGAACTGTAGAACGTTTCGGAAGCGTCCAGCACGGGGTCATTCATATCCAAGCCGTTTATCAGTTCTTCGAGGATACCCGGGTCGGATTCGTCTGAATCGAGACGATAGTGGTAGGCGATGGTGTAGTCGCTTTGTAAGTAGGAACTGCTGCTGGAGCGGGAAAAGGAGTCAGCAGAGTTACCGCTGGTGTTTCGGAAGGTTTTCCTGATGGTGAAATCGTCGAACTTTAGATTTTTGATCGTAAAGATAGTTTCCCGATCTTCGGGATTGTTCGCATATGTCTTGATGATGATATTTACGCCATTTTCAGGGTGCACCGCTTTGATCTCGATTTTATCAGAATCGTCAGGGCGGGTGTCAGCGTTCTCCGACCACCGCTGAGTTCCAAAATCGCGCGCCAAGCCGCGTGCCTGGGTTGCAGGGTTGGGCTCAGTGGCCATGTAAACTTCGCCGGCCATCAATTCGGGCACATGTGGTTGGCTGATGGGTGCGACATCCACCCAGGAGTTGATGCTGTAGCGCTCGCTGTAGTCATCATCAGAGTAGGCGCTTAGATCATTGAGGTCTTCTTTGATGACTGGAGCGACCAAGGTGCCCGTTGCTTGCCGAACAGTAATTTCGGGCAAGTTTTCAAAGTAAACCACGAAGGGTCGATCATGGTTGTAGTGGGTGTCGGCGTCGTAAACCAGCGGCAGGGTGTATGGGTTCCAGAACTCCACCTGCAGGTGATAGCGGATGCGGATTTTTGCGTCTGACCAAGTATGAAATATTCCCATCCACAAAACGATTTCAGTAGGGATGGCGCGTGGCGCGAAGTAGGGCGCACCATTTTGATAACCATTGGTTTCGTCCTTCTTTGTCGCGATCAACGGCGAGTCATAGCCAACAAAAAAATTGCGTGTCGCGTCATTGGCGAGAAGTTCGGTGGACGTTTCGTCGAGCAGGTTATGCTTCAAACCACCATCTTTGGAATTTGCTAGCACGGTCCATGAGTTGGCGGTGGCATCATGCGAGAAGGAGTCCTGCTGCCAGTTCGGAAACGCAGGGTTGCCATTGGTTTGCATGATGGCGGAAAACTGGTCGTTTGAAATGGCGATGGCCAGGTGTTGGCGCATTGTGTCGTTGTCATCCAGATTGAATTTGTCTGTAGCGGCGTTGTTGTAACCGTCCTCGCTGAGGTAGTTCAGGTCAGGAATAAAGTTTTGGTATTCCAGGTAGCGGCGCTCGATCTCGTTGCTTGGAAAATTATTAGCGCGTTCCAGAGAAGCCATGGGGAGCTTGTCGTTTTCGCCGCTTACCCAGTAGGCGTAGTCGCCAACATGGTGCCCGTCATCGCTAAAGATTTCGACCATGGGCGCACGAATGCCTGGAAATATTTCGCCGTCGATGGGGGAGGTCGTTGGCTTGACCAACTGCTTCCCGACTGCGGCATCGGTGATCTGTGTGTTTCCGGAAATAAGCCATACGGGTTCGCTGGTGGGGTTGGTGGTATCCCATACGCCGGTCCAGAATTGTTTACCGTTGGCGTAGTTACCATCCCCCAAAATCTCCGCACGGGCGGTAACGCGTTGGTCGGGCCCGGCGGCTGCTTGCAGGTTGCCGAGGGCGACGAGTAGGCCCAGGCGGGCGTTTTCGCGGGCTTTTTGCTCGGCGCGGTGTTGGACGGCGGTGGCCATCTCGACCTGGGTTAATGTCGCGAGGCTGAATATCAGCAGGACGATCAGGGACATGAGTCCCAAAGCAATGACCAGCGCAAAGCCGGGATGTTGCCGCTTTAGCCTAAAGCGGGCTTCTGTCTGACGTCGGTTATGTGTTCGGCTTCTCATGCCCAATCCTCACCCAAGCAATTTGCGTGCGAGCGTAGAGAAATCGTGCGAATTTAGCCAATAAACTCAAGATGATGCCTGTTGTGAAGCGGAACTTTAACCTCCGCGTCACAGTGGCGTTGCCAAGGTCAAACGCGTAATTAGCTACCGTTTGCTGGGCAAGGTTTTCACTATCAACCGCTTATCAGGAGTGAAGCGTTCAGTGGCGAAAGTCGTTAGCTGATCGAGGCTCAAATTGCGCACACGGTCCGGATAATTGCGCCAAGAATTGACCGGCTGGCCATAAAGTGCGTTCAGGCAGGCGTGCATCGCCCGGGAGGCGGGGGACTGCTGGGCCTGCTCTCGGCGGACGATGAGTCGGGTTTTGCAGGCCGACCACTCTTGCCCAGTGAAGCCGCCAGCGCGCGCGCGCTCGACTTCGGCCAGGATTTCGCGCTCCACCTCGTCCGCCTGCTGCGGGCTGGTGCCGGCGTAAAAGGTGAACATGCCGCAGTTAATCCCGAGCAGCCGCTGAGAGCCGACAAAGTAGGCCATGCCTTTTTCCTCACGGACCTTCTGAAAGAGCTGGCTGGACATGCCGCTAAAGAGCTCGTCCAGCGCTTCGCCGGCGAGGTAAGCCTCGTAATTTTCCACGCCGGAGTCCGGGTAGGCAACGAGGACAATGGCCTGCTCGCGGTCGCGTTCCAGCGTAAGCGAGCCCGTTTCGGCCGGGGCTTCCAGCGCGGGGCAGGGCGAGTGCGCGAAGTCACCGGGTAAGGCCTCCAGAATGGGTCCCAGCGTGTCTACGACGCGGTTGCGGTCGAACTGCCCGGTGACGGCCATCAGCGCGTTAGGGCCGGCGAGGAGCCTGCCAGCGAGCGAGCGAATGTGGTCGATATTCAGCGCCTTTAAGTCGTCTTCATGGCCGAGGTAATCCACCGCGTAAGGATGCTGACCGAAGTATTTTGCGCGCAGTTGGCGGCGGCTCCATTCGAGGACCTCGTCGTCATCTTCCTGTAGGGAGGCGATCTGGGCGTCGCGCTCGATCTCGAAGGTCGTGGGCAAATAGGCGGCGTGGTGGAGCGCGTCAGAGAGCAGCTCGGCGGCAAGTGGGAAGTCACCGCTCAGTGTCTCCAGGGAGAGGCCAAAGGTGTTGTTGCCAACATGCTCCTCGAAGCCGCCGCCCACAGATTCGATCGCGCCCGCGATTTCCGCGGCGGTGCGCTTGGTCGTGTCGCGGGCGAGGAGCGTGGCGAAGACGCCGGTGGCACCGCGCTGGCCAGCGGGGTCCCAGAGGGGGCCGCCCCGGGCGACGTAGCGCAGGTGGGTCTTGGGTACGCTGCCGCCATTTTGCAGGAACAGGCGGGCTCCGTTCTTCAGCGTGACCTCTTCAAAGTCGGGCAGGCCCTTGCCGGTGTTGACCGAGGGCGCGCTGGTAGTAGTGGTCTTGGGCTCGATGGAGGTGGCTGTTTCGCCGGTGTCGACGAGGAAGCGGTTAGCGGCGTCGCGAATGGCCCCTGGCGTGAGGCTGCTTAGGCGGCGCAGGTGTTGCTGCGGAAAACCGAGGTCTCCGGCAACGACTTCTGCCGAGCCCAGGCGCGCGGCCTGGCCGCTGACGGTTTTGCGCGCGTTGACCTCGCCCACGAGCGACTGGCGGACGATCTTCGCCAGCTCCTCGGGTTGGGGCGCTTTGGTCTGAGCAATGGCGATTTCGCTGCGGATGGCGGCTTCGACGGCTTCGCGTTTGCCGGGGTCACAGAGATAGCTGATCCAAAGCAGGCCGTGGTCGCCGGGGTTCCAGCAACCGGCGCTAATGTTGTGCACGAGGCGCTGTTTTTCGCGCAGGCTTTGCCAGAGCCAAGAGCTGGCGCCGTTGCCCATCAGGCGGGCGAGCACATCGAGCGCGGGGGCATCCGCTGCGGCGAGGCCAGGCACTTTGTAGCCGATGAAGCCGCGAACGACGTTAAAATCTCCCGTCGCGCGGTCGCTGCGCGGGGCGAGCTGGGCCGGTTCATCCGGGACAAAGGCGGGAGCGAGCTGGCGCATCGGTGCGGCACCGAAGTGCTGCTGGGCCAGGTCGCGGCACTCGTTTTCCGACAAGGCACCCACGACGACGAGCACCAGATTGTTTGGCGCGTAGCGGCCGCGGTAGTAGGCGCGCAGATCGGCCGGGGTGACACCCTCGAACAGCTTGCGGTGGCCGATAACGGGGTGGCGGTAGGGGTGCTCGCGGAAGGCGGTGTGTGCAAAGGTGTGGAAAAGGCGGCGGTCGGGGTCATCGAGGCCCATGTCGATCTCGCGCAGGATGACGTCGCGCTCGCGGATGATTTCCTCTTCCGGAAGGGCGGCGTAGAGGGACATGTCGGCCAGGACGTCGAAGATCGTTGCGGCGGCGCTGGACGGGCCGTCGATGTAGTAGACGGTGCGGTCGAAGGTGGTGTAGGCGTTGATGTAGCCGCCGCAGCCGTTGATTTCGCGGCTGATGTCGAGCGGCCCACGCTTTTCGGTGCCTTTGAAGAGGAGGTGCTCCAGGTAATGGGAGAGTCCGGCCCCGAGCATATTGCCTTCGTGAATGCTGCCTGTTTTAACCCAGGTCTGGACGGAAATTAACGCGGCGGAACGGTCTTCCTTGTGGACGACTGTCAGGCCGTTGTCGAGCTGGTAGCGGTGGATGGTTTCCTGGGCCAGCGACTCGATGAGGCCGCCGTTGATGGATTGTTCAGGCATGCGGGCGAGGAAACAGACTCACGCCGAAAAATGAAAGCACAAAGCGCGGGCCCGATTAGGCCAGGCAAGCATTATTGAGCGGCAACGAAGGAACCATAGACCACGCCAATGAGGTTGCTGGGCGTCACGTAGTCAGCGTCTTCAAAGTCGTTATTGATGCCCTTTACGGTCCAGAAGCCATCTTCGCGGTCGACGATTTCGTGGACGACACGCATGCCCTGCAGGTTCTTATAAGCGACGAGCATACCCGGCTTTAGCTCGTGAAACTCAATCGGGTTGATGACCAGATAGGCGTTGGGGCCATAAAGCGGCTGCATGGAGGAGCCTTGCGCCGGCGCGCTGATGCGGCCATCCTGTTGGTCTTCCACTGTGAGTGCGGCGCGGCTTGATTCGCGGAAAGATAGCGCGGAACTGGGGGCCGAGAGATTTGGCCGATCCTGGGCAGCACAACCGCTCATCAGCACGGCGAGGAGCAATGTGGTCAGGGCATTAATGGCGGTGCTGGTATTCATTCTTGGGCTATTCTAAATGATTTTCTGTCGTACGCCTATCCGTTTAAGACTGTATTCTGCGGTCCTGCGTTCAGTATTTAAGGGATAGTATTCAAGTAGGCATGGCTTTGGCGTAAGTATATTTCCCTATATTAAAAATAACATTAACAGTTAGTTAATATGATTGCTGTCGCGGCAGTTATTTATATGTTCTTTGTTACGCGCGAAGCGTTGGGAAATCGAATCGAAGAAATGGGAGGAGAACCGTATGAAAAATGCCACCGTCTGCTTACTATTTACACTACTAGCCGGCTTTCTTTGCTCGGCTTTTGCCGATGATGACGCGACCTCAAGGATGGTCACCAATGTGAACATGGTCCGCGCGATCCAGGACGCGGAAGTCGTGGTCGCGCAAAATCGAAACTGGCGCGTCATGGTTGGCGATGGCCATTCAATGGCACCGTATTTTCATGAAGGTTCGGTCCTGCTAGTGGACCGCGCACGTTTTGATGACCTAAAGCCGGGCATGATGGTGGTCTTCCGCGATGACGAGGGTGACCTGGTGGGGCACTGGCTGGTGTCTCGCATACGTGACCACTGGGTGACGCGGGGGGTGAATAACAAGCGGCACGACCCGGGTTTTATGTCGCGGCCAGACTACGAGGGCGTGGTGTTCGGGGTGCTGCATTCCTCCGGGCAAGATGCCGAGGGGTTGGCTTATGCGGGGCAGCTTGGCTTGCCCATTGTGCTGGGCAAAAGTCGTTGAGGAGCAACCGTAGCGGGGCTAATCGCAGTAAACGCTGACCAAGCCATTGGCGATGGCGAATCGGGTGAGGCCAGGTGCGTCGTGGATATTGAGTTTTGAAATGATGCGGTTGCGGTGGGTTTCCGCAGTTTTTACGCTTATATTTAGAAGACTCGCGATCTCCTTGTTACTATGGCTTTCTGCGATCAATTTAAGGATCTCCACTTCGCGATTGGTCAGGTCGTCTATTGTGCTGACGCGCTCGGGGTTGAGCATTAATTCGCGCATGATCTCGGCGATTTCCGGGCTGAAGTAAGTTTGGCCCAGAGCGACTTTGTTGATGGCCGTTTCGAGAATGTCGAGACTCTCGGTTTTCTGGACCAAGCCACAGGCACCGGCTTCGATCATCTGCTTGACGAGGCTCTTGTTGTGGAAGGACGAAAAGCCCAGAACGCGGATTTCGGGTAGCTCCTTGCGAAGACGCTTCATCACGCTAATGCCGTTTAGTCCGGGTAGGACGACATCGAGAATAAGCATGTCCGGCTTGAGCTTCATTACTTGGTTAAAACCGTCTAAACCGTCGCCGGTTTCTCCAACGAGTTCAAGCGTCGGGCAGTGGTTGACTAGGGAGCGGGTGAACTCGCGCAGGATCGTTTGATCCTCTATGATGAAGACTCGTATCATTGTATCTGTAGACTAGCTATAGCTCTACATATTACAACTTAAATCGCTCAAATTAGCCAGATATAATACACTATAAAAGAAGGGGGCTTGATCATGCATTTTACCCTGTTTATATCGTATTTATGGGTATATTTATTTAGAATATCTGGTCGTTATTATGTGTTTTTAAATTGGTTTTTATACCTAGTGCCTAGGGTGTTGTTCTATTCGGGGCATTTTTAGCGCTAGGGTTGACACTTCTGTTTCGTGTCATTGCGCGGTTACTTGGCACCAGCGAGAGACGGGTTCCAGTGGTTTACCCCATTGCCCGGGTTAAAGGTCTCGGCGGCAGCAAGCCATTCCACATGGCCATCGCAGTAAACGAAGCTCGCGCGGTCGTCTAGGCGGGGGTCCAGATCGTGTTCGGCATCGGCAGTCGTCGCCCAATCGTGGGCCATGAAGTGGTCGCTCGTTTCCAGGCGGTTGCTAGCGAACATCACCGTGCTGGCGGGGAAGGGCACACTGTAAACCTTATGCCAGCGCTGAGGCTTGCCTGGGTAGTCGTCGAGCTCGCCCAACTGCAGGTGGACATTCAGGCCGTAGCTAAAGCGGTTGCTTTGGCCCGCCACCGTCTCCTCAAGGTCGAGCGGGTCGCGGAGGACGCCATTGAGCAAATCCTGGACACGCGGGTCGGAGGCGAGAGAAACATCACTGCCGAGGTAGGGGGCGAGGGCGAGCCACCACTGGGGCTCCTCGCGACTGTAGGCGTGGGTGCTGCGGGGCCAAGAGCCGTCGTGCTCGCTGGCGTAGAGCAGAGCGGCGCTGCCCAGGCTGCGCAGGCGGGAGGTGGAGTCGGCCTGCTGGGCTTTTTTGCGGACCTGCCCCACTACCGGGATCAGGATGCTGGCCAGGATCGCAATAATCGCCACGACCGTGAGCAGTTCGACCAGCGTGAAGGCCGCCCGGGGGCGACCCGGACGGCACTTGTTTAGTAGAAGTTCACGCATCGGGCTACCCTTGTTGACGGCGGCGTAGCGCAACGAGCCCCAGCACGCCGAGGCCCGCGATCAGCGCGTAGGTGCCCGGCTCGGGCACGGCGGTGAAGTTCAGCGTAAATGGCGCGGCGGCATAGGTGTTATCAATCGCACCGGTCGCGTCGCCAATGTAGATCGTCCCGCTTAGCGAGATGTTGCCAGTGCTTTGGGTGGTGAAGACCGGGTGTGTCATTGAGCCCGGGTATTCCCAGATGAAATCACTGCCATCGGTGCCGAAAATCGGGTCGAACGTGGCGGGGGTTTCGCGGTAGTAATAGGCCTCCAGCCCGGCGGAAGGCGCGTCCAGGCTGATCCAGAACGAGCGGTTGCTCGGCGCGGGGTCCAGCGTGGAGACGAAGCCGAAGCGGCGGGTAAAGGCCTGACCCTCCTGGCTGGGGTCGAGCGTTTCGAACCACGGTGCGGAGGGGTTAAACGAGTCGCCGGGCGAGGCGATGCTGAGCGGGGTCAGCTGCGGAATCTCGGAGTCAACGTGCGCACCGAGCGTGCCGCTGAATTCGTTAAACTCGATGCTGATGTGGACCATCGGCATGACTTGGCCGACGCCCGAGAGCTCGGCGGCTTGCAGCGAGGCAGCGCCCGCAGTGAGAATTAGACCGGAGAATGAAAGATATTTATTTAAGTACATAGCTAGATTGGTTTGGTGGATCAATACAACCAGCGCACGCGCCACGACGGCACCTGCGCATCAGTCAGGGGAACCAATCAAGCTCGGGGAGGCGGGGGCTCGGGCGTCAGCGCGCGAAGGCAGGGAGTCTTGTGTTCCGCCAGATGCGGAATGAGCACCGCTGCCGGCGGGCAAAGTCGAGTCGCCTCGCCCAGAAGCATTAGCTTGCCGCCTTCATGGGTATGGATCGCGTCCCAATCGGCAGGCGTTTCTTCGGGCTGGGGCAGTTCTCCGCAGAATTCCACGTCGAGCGCGTGGTCGAGGGCCTCACCAGCGGACATAAACTCACTGTAGCGCTGAAAAGCGTCCAGGCTGCGAGCCGCTGGTTGGCTCAGCAGTGGCCACATGCCCGCCAGATTGACCACCAAGAGGAGGACAAGGATGGCGCTGCGGCGCAGCCAACTACCATTACGGAGAAACATCTGCCGCATAAGCACATATTACGCGCCCAGAAGTCAATCGGGAAGATGCGCCGTGGCTTCCGAGGTTATATTCCTCCGGTGTCTGATTAGATTGAACGCTTTTCCTGCAGACGTCGTCCAAAACTGGCAATCAACTAGCTTCATTCCCCTAGATTTCCGCCGAACCCGGCACGAATGGTTTGGGCTAGCCAGAAGCCGATTTCTTCTATTACATCCCCGAAATATTTTTTGACCGTGATGGATTCTTTGCACGCCTATTGGCGAATGGCCTACATCGAAGCTCCCAAAGCAGACCGCGAGGGCGGGAATCCCTTTACCCGCATCCCGGCAAGTGAGGACGACCGCGGCAACTACATGGTCTGGCGCGGCGAGCATTCGTTCCTGGTCATGAATAAATTTCCGTATAACGCCGGGCACCTCCTGGTCGCGCCTTACCGCGAAGTGCCGCAGCTCACCGACCTCTCCGCCGCCGAGCGCGCGGACCTGATGGAGACCATCGTGCTGGGCCAGCAAATCCTGACCGATGCCCTGCACCCGGACGGGTTTAACGTGGGCTTCAACTTCGGCGATGCCGCCGGCGCGGGCATCCCGCAACATTTGCACTGCCACATCGTTCCACGCTGGAACGGCGACACCAATTTCATGCCCGTTTTGGGGAACACCAAAGTCCTGCCCGAAAGCATGGACGCCATGTGGGAGCGCTTGCGCGAATTTACCCCGGCGCACGCCAATTCCTAAGCATCCTGCGACACAAACTAAATGGCTACTGAAAAGCTTCAATTTCCCAGCCCGCGTCACCTCAGCTCGCTCTATTGCAGCAAGGACGAAAATCTGGACCGGGCCGAGAAAACATTCGACGTCACCATCGTCACCCGTGAGGACTGGCTCGACCTGGAGGGGGAGGAAAAGAGCGTCGCCGCGGCGGCAGACTTCTTTAAGACCCTCGACGCCGCTCGCACCCAGGGCATCAACCTGACGGACAACGATTTCCGTAATATCCTGGAGACCTTTGAGCGCGGCGATGGCGGTGATGTCATGGAGGTTTTTAACGACCCGCTGATCATCCGCCTGCGCAAGGCCAGCATCGTCCCCAAGACGATCAACCAGAAGCGCTACCTGCAATTTATTCAGAAGAACGACGTCGTTTTCGGCATCGGCCCGGCGGGCACGGGTAAGACCTACCTCGCCATGGCTGCGGCGCTCTACGCGCTGCAGGAGGGCGACGTAAAGCGCATTATCATTACCCGGCCGGCGGTCGAGGCGGGTGAGGCGCTGGGCTTCCTGCCCGGTGAGCTAGAGCAGAAGCTCGACCCCTACCTGCGCCCGATTTACGACGCCATGTTCGACATGCTCGGCAAGACCGACGCCGAGAAAATGCGCGAAAAGGGCCTGATTGAAATCGCCCCGCTGGCCTACATGCGCGGCCGCACGCTTTCCGACGCCTACGTGATTCTCGACGAGGCGCAAAACACGACCCACGAGCAAATGATGATGTTCCTGACGCGCCTGGGCGAGGGATCGAAAATGATCATCACGGGGGACATCACCCAGGTGGACCTTCCGCGCTCCAAGATGTCGGGCCTCAAACAGGCCGTGCAAATTCTCGCTAACATCAAGGGCATCAAGCTCTTTTACTTCGACGCGATGGACGTCGTCCGTCACCCGCTCGTGAGCCGCATCATCCAGGCCTACGAAAAAAGCAACCTTGAGAAACAGAACGGCCGGTAGTAGATTGGCCGTAGCTGCAGAAAGGATCTATGCCGATTCTGCCCAAGAAAAAGTCGAAAAAACAGCAAGCCGCTGACGCGCGCCGCAAGCGCCGCGATGCGGAGCCTAAAAAAGCCGCGACCTTCTTTGAGACGAGCCAAATTGTCTCTGCGGGCATTTTCCTGCTCATTGCGGTGGCGATTGTCGTGATCTGTTTTCTGGGCCAATCCCCGGCCGGGCCTCCCGTTACGCCCGGCCAGACGGCCAAGGTGCGCATTGTCGCGGATTTCCCCTTCAGCTACGAGAGTAAGCTGGAAACCGAGCGCGTGCGCCAGCAGCGCCGCCAGCGTGTCGTGGCCCGCGGTCGTTACGTGGAGGAGCCATATCAGCAGTTTGCGGATTCCATCGCCAAGCTCGATTCCGCCATTGAAACCGAGCTCATGCCCGAGCTGGTCAGCCTGCCCAAGAGCGAATGGGAGCCAGTTATCGATCAATTTACCGCCACCTACGGTGCTGAAACGGGCTTTTACATCAGCGATGACGACATCGCCATTCTGCTGGAAAAAACCACGCCCGCCGAGCGCTCTTCCCTGCTGCGTGAAGGCTCGCTGGCGCTCCGCGACGTGATGCGTGACGGTGTTTACGAGGAGCCTGGCGCGAGTCAGGCCGCCATGGAGGGCTCCTTGGTTACGACCATGGTCGTCCTCGGCCTACGCAGTGAAAACCTGCAAACCGAGCAAGAGGCTGCGCGCCTGCTGAACATTAATTTGGCCGGTTTGGGCGACGATCTCAGCCTCTCCCGCGCGCTGTATCGCATCTTCCGCAAGGGGGTGCAGCCGAACGTGGTTTACGACTCCGAGGCCACGGAAAAGATCAAGGATCAGGCCGCCGCGAGTGTCGATCCGGTCACCGTCAGCTTTCAGCAGGGCCAGGTAATCGTCGAGCCCGGCAACACGATCACCCCCGAGCAGGTGGAGGCCGTCGCGGCCTACCGCAAGCGCCTCAACGAGAGCGCGGAAATCGTCTGGGGGTTCAATGCCACCCTCGTCCAGCGCTCGCTGATGACGGTGGTGCTGATGATCTGCGGCATCCTGTTCATGCAGACGGTGTTTTCCATCCATGGCCGCTCGAATCGCCGCTTTGGCCTGATCGCGACGGTGCTGCTGGTAAACCTGATTTTGCTTCGCCTGATTCAGCAACTGGGCGAAACGCCGCTCTTTGGCGGTAACGCGACTTTGTTGGCGCTGTTGTCTTTTGCCGCGCCGGTGGCTTTGGGCGCGATTATGATGGCGATCCTCGTTGGCCCGCGTCCGGCGGCGCTGATGGCGATCACGGTCAGCGCGCTGCACTCGCTGATGTGGGGCGGCTCGGTGGATGTCTTCTTGACCTCGCTGCTCGGCGGTATGGTGGCGATCCTTTACGCGCGGGACGTTCGTTTACGCGGCAAGCTGATGCGCGCGGGCTTGATGTCCGGCCTGGCCGTGGCGTTGATCGCGGCGTTTATGGGCTTTTTGAACGAGCTGGCACCGGTCACGGTTGGCCAGCAGGTGCTGACGGCGATCTTCTCCGGCGTGTTGACGGCGGTCGTGGTTATCGGCCTGCTGCCGCTGCTGGAGCAGCTTTTTAAATACACCACGGACATCACTTTGCTGGAGCTGACGGACTTTAATCACCCGCTGCTGCGCAAGCTCCAGATGGACGCCCCCGGCACCTACCACCACTCGCTCATGGTGGCCAATCTCGCCGAGCGCGCCGCCAACGAGATCGGGGCCAATCCACTGCTTTGCCGGGCTACGAGCCTCTTCCACGACATCGGCAAAATGGTGAAGCCGGAGTATTTCACGGAAAACCAGCACGAGGGTTACAATCCGCATGATGAGCTGACGCCCGCCATGAGCGCGCTGATCATCAAGAGCCACGTCAAGGAAGGCGTGGACATGGCCAAGCAGAACAAGCTCCCGGAGGTGTTTATCGACATCATCCGCCAGCACCATGGCACGACGCTGATCAAATATTTCTACAGCAAGGCGTGCAACCGCCAGCAGCAGACCGTGCTGCCGCTACAGTCTGGCATCTCCAACCCGCCCTTTGACACGCGGGAGGACGTCGACGAGAGCACCTTCCGCTATGAGGGGCCCAAGCCGCAGACGCTAGAGGCCGCAGTGATCTTTTTCGCCGACGCTGTCGAGGCCGCCTCACGCAGCCTGAAAAAAGTCACCCCGCAAAGCGTGGAGGAGCTGGTGGACAGTATTTTCTCCGCGCGCCTGGACGACGGCCAGCTCGATGAAGCGCCGATGACGGTGGCACAGATCCGCAAGGTCCGCGACAGCTTTTGCTTTACCCTGCTCAATATGTTGCACAGCCGCGTGCAATATCCCAAGGATGAGAGTGGGAAAAAAAAGCGGGGACAGTCAGCCGCCCCGGTCCCGATGAATGATCCCGCCAGCGATGCCCCGAATCCTTCAAATAAACGCACAGCAGTATAGCCGCCTGACCGTCGATGAGGGCAGCCTGGAACGCGCCTTTGCCGCCTTGGATAACTGGGGCCAATACAACGCGCCCGATGGTGAGCTGTCCCTCGTTTTTTTAACCGACGACGAACTCGCACAAATTCACGCTGACTTCCTCGATGACCCGAGCCCGACGGACGTCATTACCTTCCCCGGTGACGACGAAATGGACTTCGCCGGTGAGATCTGTGTGAGCGTGGATCGTGCGCTGTCCGAGGCCCCCAGCCAGGGCTGGTCTTTTGCGGAGGAGTTGACCTTGTATCTGGTCCACGGCTGGCTGCACCTGGCGGGACTGGACGATTTGGATGAGGAATCCCGCTCAGAAATGCGGGTCGCGGAAAAACTTTGCATTGAGCGGTTGAAAACATTGAGCGCTATGCCCATATTTGCGCTTAAGAATTAACGGCGTTTTGTCGTAAGATAGCCATTACGATTGACTTCGGTCTGCCCTTTTACGCTTAATGAGCCCCACCAATCACGCTGCATGGGACGCAAAATCCTCATAGTCGACGACGACTCAGACTTCAACCAACTGCTGACGGATATTTTCAGTCAGGCAAATTACGATGTTGATTCTTGTGAGGAGCCCGAGCGCGCGGTGAAGCACTTTATGGACGGCGAGTATGACCTCGTCGTTACCGACCAGAAAATGCCCGGCATGTCGGGTGAAGAGCTGGTTCGCACTTTCAAGCAGGCCAAGCCCGATGTGCCCATTATCATGGTCTCGGGATATCTGGACAACGACACGATCCGCAGCCTCATTCGCGAGGGGGTGGGCGGTGTGTTCCTGAAGCCGCTCAACGTTTTTTCACTGCTCAAGCGCACGGCGACGCTCATTGAGGAACGTGAGGCCGGCCTGCGCCGCGAGTCCGGCTCGGAGGACGAGGAGGAAGAGGAAAATTTCCACCACAACCTGCCGTTTCGCTTTGAGACATTTCCCGCCAAGGACCGCAAATCCCGGGATTTCGCCCAGCGCTTGTACAAGCTGCGCGATTTTAAAAACAACCTCGTGATGGTCACCCCGCGAGGCACGGACCTGGAGGCGATTACGGCTGATTTCAGCGGCTTCGACTCGGAGGTGAAAGACCTTTACGTTTTGCTCGACCGCTCGCGTATCAATCGCGAGGCGATGATGAAGCTGATCATTGAGTCCACGCAAAAGGGCTGGGAGCGGCTCACGTTTATCATTGCGGCGGCGGAGACGGTTACCCGCGAGCAGTATTCGCTGATCATGCGCATCGGCCGCAAGAAGGACCCGTTTGACGGCATTCAGGCACCGATGCGTTTCATCTTTTGCGTCAGCCGTGACTTGGACCTGCTCTACGACGAGCGCGTGGTCGACGACGCCGTGTATATGTTTATGGGCACGACGGAGATCGCCGTCCCCACGTTGCGAGACATCGCGGACGACATCGGCGAACTGGCGCTTCGCTACCTCGACGCCGAGGCCAAGGCGCACAATCTTTCCAAGGCTCCCAAGCTTGAAATGAGCGCCCGCACCTACCTGCGCGAACAGCCCTGGGCGGGCAACGCCGGTGAGCTGCACCGCTTCATCCGCATGGCGATCTACATGGATAAGCCCAAGCTGAGCATGGAGGACCTTGAGCGCGTTGAGCAAAAGCTGGCCTCCGCCGTGGGCGGTGCGCGTAGCCTCCACCAGGGCCTCCAGCTTTACCGCGATGAATACGTTAAGGCAGTCGCCATCTTCCTGGAAGACAAAGACGCCGCCGCCGACTGCCTCGGAGTTGAAAAGCCGCTCGTCGAAAGAATTGTTAAATAGGCGCTCCCGATTCGGTTAAAAACACTTATGGACACTCTCATGTTGGAACCCTCACTGCATATCCGATTCACGAACGACTTCACTGCCGTTCAGGTGGACGGAGATGTGGAGGATCCCAGCAGCTTCAGCGTCACGCTGATGACCGCGATCCGATCGCTGAGCGCGGGTGCCGAGGCGCTTTCACTGGGCCCGATCAAAAGCATGCGCGGGCTGAACGCCGGTGAGGGCTTCGTGCTCACGCTGGATGAGTCCGGCCACAACCTGAAGAAGTTTGACGGTGTCGCATTGTGGAGTGATCTCATGCCCAAAGCCGAGGCCAAGCTCGGCAGCTTCCCCGTCCTCCCGGCCACAGAGGATTTATCCGGCTGGATCGACCAGATGAACGACGTGCGTTGGCGCGGTTTGCGCAGCCAGTCGGATGACACATGGGCGCATTACAACCGCGAACCGGCGGAAGAGTCCGTGATCTCGTCTTTCGCCCTGGCCGTGCTTCAGCTCGATCTGCTGGTCCGCTCGCTCAAGCTGCCGCGCCGACAATTGCAGATCCAGTTCGCCAACGGCATACTCATGACGAGCGTTAACGAAGACAGCGATTTTCTGCTGGTTTTATGCGACGCAAGCCCGACTCCGCAGTCCTTAGCGACATTGGAGCGTTGCCTGAGCTTTTTCTGCTGGCCCTTGTAAATGTTTAAACGGCATCGGCTAGGGTTGATGGCCGGTATAGGCCCAAAGCATGCTTGAAAGCCGCCTTCGGGCGCCTCATAACAGTCTCACCTAAAACGCCCTACGGGCGAACCTACGATACACATGGCACAGCGCATTCTCGTTCTCGACGATGAAGAAAACTACGCCGACATGCTGCGGGCATTGTTGGAGCAACACTCGTTCATTGTCGATTCGGTCACCGATCCCCACCGTGCGATTGAGTCGCTCCAGGGCACCGGCTACGAGCTCGTGATTTCCGACTACAAGATGCCGAGCATGGACGGGGCGGACTTCCTGAGCAAAGCGCGTGAGATGAACCCGGACCTTCCGGTGATCCTTGTTTCCGGCCTCATGAACACGCCGGACCTCGTCAAGGTGGCCAACATGGGCGTCACGCTGGTGCTGGAAAAGCCGATCGACATCCAGCACTTCATCAACCAGGTAAAGCGCTTCGTGCAGCCCGCGAGCAAGGAGGAGTTTCGTGCTCACCGCGCGGGCAAGGGCGGGCAGGATGAAGAAGCTGCATTGAATTTTAAGCAGACCTACCCACAGAAGCTCACCCACCTTTGCGACCGCTCGCACATCTTCCGTTTCTTCCTGGAGCATGTGTGGAATGCGGCCAACGAGCAGGACCATATTTTCGTCTCGGTGCCGCGTGGCAGTGAGTGCGATCTGCTCCTGCGCGAAGTCTCCACCTGGCGCAAGTTTAACACCCGCCGCGTGCAGTGGCTCGATCTGCGCAACCCGAACTCCGCCGGGATGAACGCCGCGTTGCAATCCGTAGTCCAGGGCGGTGCCACCAGTGAGCTAATCGGCGTGATCGGCTTTGGGGACTCCAGCCTCGCCGCACAAGCGCAGGTGGTGGACGTGATCCGCGAGTCTCCGGAAAATCTGGCCTTCCTGTATTTTATCGAAAGCGACCTGATCGACAACGACTCACGCCAGATCGATCCCGAGCTGCGCGAACTGCTCGACCAGAGCCTGTGCGTCATGCCGCCGCTGAATGCGCGCCTGGCAGACCTTGCTGCCTACACCAAGCGCTATCTGCCGAAGATTGCCCAATCGCTCGGGTGCCCCGAGCGCGCGGAGCTCGACCCCGGCGCGATGCCCATGCTGCTCAATTACGGCTGGCCAGGCAATTTCCGCGAGCTGCTCGACGTGCTCCGCACCGCCGCCGCCTTGCGTGAAGACGGCCCGCTGATGGCCGACGACATCGCGGAAGCGCTTAGCCGCGTATCGGGCTTTGGTGATGATTTACCGCAGCAGTTCAAGACGCTGCAAGAAGCCGTCAAAGATCGCCAACTGGAAATTGTCGGCACCGCCCTGCGCTCCGGCAGTGATCTGGGAAGTGTCCTGAACACGCTCGGCGTCGACCCGCAGGCTGTAAATCCTGAAGCCTCGGCCGATGATCTCCCCCTCCTTTATCCTGAATTGTTAAAGTAGATTTGTCATGCCACTTGCCCGCATCCAAGCAGCCATTGTCCGCAACCTTCGTGATTATCAGCGCCTGACCGACGAGCAGGCCGATAACATTATCAACACCGACGAGGAGCTCTCCGGTGAAGAGGTGGAGGCGCTCCTGGCGCAGGACTACGGCATCAGCGAATTTCAACTCCTCGCGGCCAAGAGCAAGGCCTTCGGCATGGCGCCGTTTAACGCGTTTCAATTCGAGCCCGACGAGCGCACTTTTGAAAAGCTCGACCGCGAATTCTGCGAGGAGAACATGGTGCTGCCGGTGGGCATCGTGGGCAACACCTTCGTCGTCGCCGTCCACAATCCCTTCGACCTGACGGTGCTCAACCTCGTGCACGAGCAAACACGCCGCAAGGTCTCGCCGCTGCTCGGCATTAAGCGCGAAATCCAGGCCAAGCTCAAAGTCGGCAACGACGATCAGCCCGTCGTGGCGGAAGGCTTTGGTGACGTGGTGGACGCGCTCGATATGGAGTTCGACATCGACGAGGAAAAGCTCGATGAAGAGGGCGAAGCCGAGGACTCCGCGCCCATTATTCAGCTGGCCAACCGCATCATCGAGGACGCCTATTACAGCGGCGGGTCAGACATTCACATTGAGCCCTTTGAGAAAGAGTGCCGCGTGCGCGTGCGCGTGGACGGTGTCTTGCAGGAAAAGCTGTCCGTGTCGAACAAGGTGGCTGGCGCACTGCTGGCCCGCCTGAAGATCATGGCCAATCTGGACATCGCCGAAAAGCGTCTGCCGCAGGACGGCCGTATCGTCTTCAAGCAATTTACCCGCAAGCCGATCAACATCGACTTACGCGTCTCCACCGCCCCGCTGAACCACGGCGAGGGCACCGTTATGCGTATTCTCGATAAGTCGAAGTCGACACTGCCGCTGCCGGCGCTGGGCTTTGAGCCGGAGAACCTCGAGCGCTACCGCGAGTGCATCAGCCGCCCCTATGGGATGATTCTCCACTGCGGGCCGACGGGCTCCGGAAAATCGATGACGCTGTATTCCGCGCTCAACGAAATTAACGACCCCGGCATTTGCATCCGCACCGCCGAGGACCCGATCGAATACACCTTGCCCGGCCTGTGCCAGATGCAGATGCACCGCAAGATCGGGCTGACCTTTGCCGCCGCGCTGCGCGCCTTTTTGCGTCAGGACCCGGACGTAATCCTCGTCGGGGAAATTCGTGACTCGGAAACGGCGGGCATCGCCGTGGAGGCCGCGCTCACCGGTCACATGCTTTTCAGCACGCTCCACACCAACGATGCGCCGGGCACGGTCGCGCGTTTGACAGAGATGGGCGTCGAGTCGTTCATGATTTCCGCCTCGCTGGTCGCCGTTTGTGCGCAGCGCCTCATGCGCCGCGTCTGCAAGAGCTGCCGCCAGTCTTACGAGCCGGAAGATCGCGAGTTGGACATCCTGCGTAAGTCGATCCAGTTCGAAGGCGGTGGTATTTTCCGGGCCAACCGCACGGGCTGCCCGGCTTGCTCGGGTAAGGGCTACAAGGGCCGCGTGGGTATCCACGAAATGATGACTTCCAGTGAAGCACTCATCGAGGGCATTAACAAAGAAGTCGAGACGGCCGAGCTCAAGAAGATCGCGATGTTCAACGGCATGTTCACGCTGCACATGGACTCGATGAAAAAAGTCCGCAGCGGCCTGACGACGATGGAAGAGGCGATCTCCACAGTCCCGCCGGACATGGAAGACCTCGAAGCCCTCGCCGAAGAATTCGAGCTTCAGGCCAAGCTCAAGCAAAAGCGCGACGCCGACCGCAAAAAGGAAATCCAGGCCCTCAAGGAAGAGGCTCTCGCCCTCGAAGCCGAAGACAAGGCCAAGCTTGCCGCCGCCGAAGAGGCATCGGCGGGTTAACGGTTTTCCGCGAATTCTCCGCCGCGCTGCCAAGGTGCATCAGATTGCTCCGTCGGTTGCGGGCGTACGTATTGCCGCCGCTTCCTTTGGTATGCTTAATGGCGGTCCATCAGCAACTCTGCTGACAAATTGACCTGCGGCTTATCGTGAGCTTGACGGGACGGGGATCGCAAGGCATGGTATTTTTACATTTAGCTTACACTACTGCTGAGAGATACCACTATTTTCACTTACTGATACTGCGTTCGCACGTTTAGCGGCAAGCAGTGAAATCTACCAGGCAGTTGGGGAGTGAGCTGGAAAGATAATCAGAGGGGGATTGATATGTATCGCAAGAGTGCACGTGGGATGTTCGGCTCGGGGTTGGCCCTGATGCTTGTTTTGGTTTCGGGGTGGATGCCTTCCGCGCTGGCGGATCAATATGCTGCTGGGGGTAGTTGGTGGGGCACACCGATCCCTATGACGGCTCCGCCGTTTGTTAGCGAGTATCAGCTGACGCCGGAGGATGTGGAGCTGCTGACGCCGGCCGATGTCGTTGGCCCCGATGGGCTTGTGTATCCCAATTGGCGCAAGGTGGGCGTGCAGGGAGGCATCCCTGATGTGCCGGTGGCCCTCCACCTTGATGATCTCGGTGCCGTTCAGTTGATGGATATTTCCGGCTTGATCGAGGAGGCTTGTGAGATCGTTGGTGCCTCGGGCGGTGGTGCGGTGCTGATCGGTCCCGGAACATACTATCTGGATGAGCTGGTTACCATTTCGCAGAGTAACGTGGTGATCCGCGGTTCAGGGCGCGAGTCGACCCGGCTGATCTTCCGCTACAGCCTGGTCAATCAGAATGCCATGACCTCGTGGGCGATCACAAACACTTGGCCGGAGCCGGCGGCCTTCATGTTTCTCGGTGATCCCCTGGAGGAGGTGGATCGTTACCTGGCTGAAGACGGCAAGCGCGGGGATACTCAGCTAAAGCTCATCGACGTGGGCGATCTTCAGCCCGGGGATAAATTTCTACTGCGCGCGCCCGTTACGGCGCGTTGGCAGAGTATCGTTTATGATCAATCCTACGGGGCGTGGGGGACCAAAACCGCCCACTATGAAATTACGGCGGTAGATGCGGTCAATGACATCCTAACGCTGAGTCAACCGCTCCGCATTGAATACCCGGTCATTGATGGTAGCTACCTGCGGCGGCTTTTCCCCATCGAGCGCTCCGGCTTGGAATCAATGACCATTGAGCACACCGATAAATTACCGCTTCACACGGTGTGCTCCCAGTGGGCCTGGAACTGCTGGGTAAAAGATCTGCGCGTACTCAATAGCGGCCGTTCAGGGGTCCATTGGTCGAGTGCCAAGTGGTGCGAAGTGCGCGACAGCGAGTTCGACTCTACGTGGAATCATGGCGGAGGCATGGCTTATGGCGGCTTCACGCAGACCACCGATTGCCTCATGGAGAACTGCCTCTGGATCAATTACCGACACGCCCCGGTGGTCCAGTTCGGCGCGCAGGGCAATGTGTTTCGCAACAGCACTTTCGAGGGCAGTGATGCGCAGTGGCATGCGGGCTGGTCAACCGAGAACCTCTACGAAAACTGCACGATACTGCCCGCCCGGACGGTGTTTGCAGACAGCACACCGCGTGACATTTTGCCTGCCTATGGCACATATCGCTTTGGCATGTATTCAACCCCTTCCCATGACACTTCCCACGGCCCGAACGGACCACGAAATGTCGTTTATAACTGCGACGTCAACTCGATACGGGATGGGGTATACGCTCGTGGGGCCAGCGAGAATTGGCTCTTCCTGCACAACCGCTTCAACGTCTATGGCAACGGCGCGGGCGGTTTCTACGCCGAGAGCGGTTTCTTCAACACCATCATTCGAAATAACGTCTTTATTCTCGAAGATGAAACCAAGCCCATGGTGTTCTTGCGCACTGCGGATTGCGTTGGCATCGAGTTGGTGGATAATACCGTTTATGGTGGCAGCGGCACGATTGTGGACGGCGTCATTGACGTGGCGATCAACGAAGGCAATCAGGCAATGCCCGCCCTGGTCTCCGGTGAAGCGTATCCGGCGCGACCGTTGCCCAATCCGTCTTCGATCTACGATTGGCAGCGCATCCCCGGGCCCCCGGCGAAACCGGATTCATTATACTTCGCGATCGAGAGCGCCTCGAGCTCCTCACGGGAAATTGTTCTTTATTGGCAAGGTGAGCCGGAGCAAACCTACACCCTGCAGTATTCGGAGAACCTGACCGACGGCTTTGTTAACGTGATTGCCAGCGACATCCAGGCGACCCCGCCCACGAATGTCTATGTCCACAAACCCGGCACCGCCACCCGCTGGTTCTACCGTCTGGTGTCGGAATAGGCGGGCGAGATTCGAGCGTGTAGTGAGTTGCTGCTGTAGTGCGTAGGCATTAGCCGCATTTTAGCTCCGCGGGGCGCGTGCCACGTGATGGTTGCTGGCGCGCCGGCTATTTTTTAGGCACCGATGCTGCTTAGTTGGGGGACTTTATGGGCGGAAAAATGCGGTTCTGGGTTGCAACTAGCGTGAGTCTTGCTGTACCTGACCCCGCCGATTAAAATTCTGCTATACATGAATCTACGCGAAGCATTTTCCACCACCAAACGAGTCCTGGGTAAGCCATACCGCGATCTGGAGTTTCTCCTGATGTCGCTGCAGTCGGTGTTGACCAAAAACGGCGAGGCCGAGATTGCCGGTGCCATCCCGTGGATCAGCAGCAAGGAGCTGTCCGTCGAGGAGATCACGCCCAAGCACGTGCAGCTGTATTCGCTGATCTTCCAGCTCGTCAACATGGTGGAGATCAACGGTGCCGTGCAGGCCCGCCGCACCAAGGAAGAAATCTCGCTGGACTCCGTCAACGGTCTGTGGGGCATCAATATCAAGGAGCTGCGTGACGCAGGCCTGTCGTCCGAGGAAATCCTGGACGCCCTGCGCGAGGTGGTCATCGAGCCCGTCCTGACCGCACACCCGACCGAGGCCAAGCGCGCCACCGTGCTGGAGCATCACCGCGAGCTGTATCTGCTCCTGGTGCAGCGCGAGAACTCGATGTACACCAAGGACGAGATCGACAACGTTAACCACAACATCGAGCTCGCCCTTTATCGCCTGTGGAAAACCGGCGAAATTTACCTGGAAAAGCCCGACATCCAGGACGAGCTGCGCAATATCCTGCACTACCTGACGAACGTCTTCCCCGAGGTGTTGCCGATCATCGACCGCCGCCTGTTGCAGGCCGCGCAGTTTAACGGCATCAACATTGAGGACGTCTGCGCCAACTACAGTTTCCCGCGCCTGACTTTTGGTAACTGGGTGGGCGGCGACCGCGATGGTCATCCCTTGGTGACGTCTGACGTGACTCGCGAAACCCTGCTCCAACTGCGCCTGAACGCCTTTGTCGTCATCCGCCGCAAGCTGATGCGCCTCGTGCAGCGAACCAGCTTCAGCATCGGTATAGAGGAGGCCTCGGAGGCTCTGCAAGCCCGCGTGCAGGAGATGGTTGCCGAAACTGGTGCTCTTGGCCAGGCCGCGTTCGACCGGAACAAAGGTGAGATTTTCCGCCAATTCATTAGCCTGATGATCGTCAAGTTGCCGGTGGAAACCGCCCGTGGCCACGCGACCCGCCTGATGGAACTCGACGGCACCTACATCCACTCGCTTCAGCTCAAGGAGGATCTCCGCCTGCTCCAGCAATCTCTGCTCGAATACGGCGCGAAGTCCATCGCCTACGACGACGTGATCACCGTCATGCGCGTAGTCGACGCCTTTGGTTTCCACTTGGCCAGCCTCGATATTCGCCAAAACAGCGCGTTTCATGACCAAGCCATTGAGCAACTCCTGGAGGCCTCACAAGCTGAAGACACCGCCTTTGGCAGCTGGCCCGAGGAGAAACGCCTGGAGTTCCTGGAGCGTGAGTTGCAGTCCGCCCGTCCCTTTACGCACGAGTCCGCCAAGCTCGGCCCGCAAGCCTCGGCCGTCATGGAGTGCTACCGCGTGGTGGCCAAGCATACCAAGCAATACGGCACGAATTGCATTGGCTCGTTCATTGTGAGCATGACGCGCTCAGTGTCGGACTTGCTCGCGGTTTACCTGCTGGCGCGCGAAGCCGGGCTCACCCAAATGAGCGAGAGTGGCATGGTTTGCCAGATCCCCGTTGTGCCGCTGTTGGAAACGATTGAAGACCTGGAAAACGGCACGCAGATCCTGGGCGATTTCCTGGAGCATCCGTTGACCCAGCGCACGCTGGCCATGCTGCAAGAGAAGTATCAGTGGAAGCAGCCAACGCAGCAGGTCATGGTCGGCTACAGCGACAGTAACAAGGATGGCGGCATCCTCGCCAGCCAGTGGAACCTCTACAAAGCCCAATATAAGCTGACCGAGGTCGGCGAGTCCAAGGGCGTGAAAATTCGCTTTTTCCACGGCAAGGGCGGCTCAATCAGCCGTGGTGCCGGGCCAACGCATTACTTTATTAAAGCGCTCCCGCACACCGCGCCAAACGGCGATGTGCGCCTGACCGAGCAGGGCGAAACCATTGCCCAAAAATACGCGAATCCGGTCAACGCCGCCTACAATATCGAACTGCTGGCGGCCAACTCGCTCAATAAGCTACTCAAGGACCGCAAATCGACGCGCAGCTTCCATCCGTTGGCCGATACGCTGGAGCGCCTGGCGCAATCGTCGAAGAACCACTACGAGGCGATGATGCAGATGGAGAACTTTATCCAGTTCTTCCGCGGTGCCACGCCCATCGACGCGATCGAGGTCAGCAAGATCGGTTCGCGTCCGGCCAAGCGCACCGGCATGAACACGCTGGACGACTTGCGCGCGATTCCGTGGGTTTTCTCCTGGGGCCAAAACCGCGCCAACATGACCAGCTGGTTCGGTGTCGGCAGTGCGCTCAACGACTTGGAAAAGGACAACCCCGAGGGTTACGCTGAGCTGAAAACCGCGCTCAAGTCCGACTCCTTCATTCGCTACGTATTCACGAATATCGATACCAGCCTTGCCGCGACTGATGAGACCATCTTCCAGCTCTACATTGATTTGGTGGAAGATGAGGAGATCCGCGAGCGCTTCCGCAAGGTGCTGCTGGACGAGCTCAAGCTCGCCCGCCATCACATGGAGGTCATGCTCTCGCGTCCAATCGAGCAGCGCCGCAAGAACCATTATTATTCCAATTTGCTCCGTGCCTCGTTAATGCGCTCCCTGCATGAAAAGCAGGTGGCTCTGCTCAAAACCTGGCGCAAGCAGCGCGCGGAGAAGGATCCGGAAACCGAGAAAACCCAGACCGAGCTTCTGTTGACGATCAATGCGATCTCCAGCGGGATGCGCAATACTGGGTAGAGTCTTTGCGCCTTATTGGCTGGGGTTGTTTTTTTGCGGTAGCCGATAGAGATTTAGTGAAGCCGATGTGGCGACTTGAGCCTGGTGTATCACTTGTCACGGTTTCATTAATTGTGGCCGTGAATCCGTGACGGTGTCGGGATCTGTCATATATTCCTTATTATCAAAGAATAATCAGCAGAAAGCTAAGGCATTTGGCAGCCTGAGTTCCAGGATTAGAGTCTTGTGACTCTAGTTTTATACACGGTATAAGCTTGGAAACTACATCTTACCCGTAGGGCGTATGCGCAGACTTTACTAGGGTCTTTTGCGTTGCAATTTAGGGTCTACTAGCGAATTATTAATATTATGTTAATGATTCGGTCCTATCAGCCCGCTTCTCCGCGGATCTCAGGTCCCAATCGCCGGTGTGGATTTTTGATGCGCCGGGGCATGTCTCTGGTTGAGGTGCTTGTCGCCACGGTGCTCTTTGGCCTCCTGGCAATGGTGACGACGAATTCAGTCCTGATGTCGCGTCGATTGGCGGAGACGAACATTTACATGGTGACGGCCAACGACATCGCCCAGGGGTATGCCGAGCAGATGATGGCCATGGATTTTGAAGTGGATATCAAGAAGAGCGTAGAGGACCACAAGGTGCCCCTTTCGCTACGCGCGGTGACCCCCTCATTGGCCAACAATTCCACTACGGTTGACGATTTGCTTTACTTCGGGGACGACGTCACGAACAGCCGGGACATCGTTATCGATTTGCGCGGTGAAGATGGTGACCTGCGCCAAGTCGTGATGCCGATGCGTTTCACGCTGAGCGCCAGGGATTTGAATACCGGCAGCAAGCCCTATCAGGCATACGAAATCCGCATCAACTACGAGTATAAGACGCCCGCTGGCCGCGGCTCCAAGTGGTTGGATGGCAGTGTGTGCGTCGTGAAATCCGTTATCCCCATCTATTAATTATGAAACGCTCAACACATCGCCGTTTCCGCAGCCATGGCATGACATTGGTCGAGCTCATGGTGAGCGTCACCATCATGGGCACACTCATGGTGGGCGTAAGCTCCTTCTTCATTCAAAATTTCAAGGCGAGCTTCGTGACCCAGGAGAAGCTGGAGATCAATCGCGACGTGCGGACTGTGACCAGCGAAATGTCTGGTGAGGCACGCCAGGCCAATAGCTTCGTCCTCTATAAGAGCTTTTTCCCCTTACCGAATAATTACTCACCCAATGGTGATTTCCGCAAGCCGCCGAATAATGTCTCGGGGCAGGATTACCGGCTGCACTCGCAACAAGAGGGGGACTTTGTCGTCTTCATTTTCAATGGCGAGGACGACAATTTCTACGACAGCATACCCGCTCCGATTGTGCGCCTGATCGGTTACTTCCGTGATGACCGCGAGGTCAGCGGCTCCGAAGCACCGGTGCTCAAGTTCGATATCGATATCCCCGTGTCGCAGCAACGAAAGTCGGTTGAGGAATTAATTCCAAGCATTCAGGAGGCCGAGGAGTTCACCGAGGTCATCGATATGGTGAACGGCTTGGCGAACGGATTTCTATTCTATAACATCAAAGGAAAGAGTGTGCTGGTGAACGGAAAAATCATCCATGGCAATGACGCCAAAGAGGTGACGGGCACGTATAACTTCACCATCTCGCCGCGAGGCTGAGGCGCGCTTTTTTTTGATCATTCCTACCTGAACCCGCTAGCTATTATGAAATACAACCAGTCATCGCATAAGCGCCCAGGGTCGGCTATGGCCTTGGTTTTGGTGACCGCCACAGTGTTGGGCATCATCATTGCCAGCATTATGCAAGGCACCGTTTCCGAGATGAAAATTAACGAGCGGCACGTGGTGCGCCTGAAGGCGCAGAACGCCGCGGAGGCCTCTTTGGAATATGGTGCGGCCGAGCTTGCTTCGCGGTTTATCCGCTCGTCGTCCTTCGATACCTACGAGCTTCGTCCCGATAAGAATCCGCTCTCCATTCCCAATACGGTAGATGAGTTCTACCGGGGCAACGAGGTGAAGCCGGACTCACTTCGAGTGCAGGGTGGGGTGATCCCGCCTGGTGTGTGGAAATTTATTGATCCCGATGATCCGGCCAACGAGTTGGATGAGATGCGGGGCAAGCGGATCTTTGTGCGCGGCATCGAAGTTTACGGGCAGGGTAGTGCGCAAACCTCCCGTGGCGATAGCATCACTGCCTTTGCCCGGGAAACGTTTGAAATCCGTGACGCGCCGCTTTTCTCCAACGCCATTTTCTATAACTCCGATATGCGCGCCCAGCCAGGCTACGATTTCGATGTGCATGGCCCGGTTCACGCCAATGGCGATATCGAGTTGGGCCCGAATTCCGGCTACACGCTGACCATCCATGGCAAAGTCACGGCAACGGGTAACATTTTTAAAATTAACAATACTGGTGAGGTCTATCTCCCGTATTCTTCTACGCAGCAGGCTTCGATGAACGGACTTGATTCCTTGAGCCAGAACTGGGCAACTGCCGCTGCCCAGCGTTGGAAGGGTTGGGTGGCCGATGGATCCATGGGCGTTAAAACCCAGAACATTGTCGCCTTTAGCGATTCCGTGCAGGATGACCAAAGTACGCCGCAAAATGAACGCAAGAATACCGGCTATTCATTGATCGAGCCGCTGCTGCCATCCGGCCATCCGGATCGCAAAAGTGAAGACATGCGATCCCAGAAAATGGCCTACAAGGCCGGACTCATCATCAAGATGGAGCGTAACGCCAGCCAAAGCGATCCCAGCAAACAGGATTACTACAAGCTCTCGGGCTATCGTTACCAGCGGTCCAACTCCAGTGACTCGCTCAGTACGCCAGTGATGGACGACAATAATGATCCCGTGATGATTCCGGTCACACTGCCGCGCGATATTATCGGAGATGCCAATGCCAATATGGATGGCATTGATGCGCCATATCCTGAGATGTTTAACGATGGCGTCGTCACCCACACGGTCACCGAAACGGTGCAAGTGGTGGATCACTACGAGACGTCTTACGAAGAGCGCTGGGTAAAGAAGCGTGGCAAGTGGAGGCTGGAAACAGTCGAAGTGCAAACGCCGGTTTACCGCTACGAGGAACAGACCAGAACCTATACCACCGACGGTGACGGCGTTTCCGGAGGCCTCTACGACCATCGTGAGAACAAGGAGATCGACGTGGTTTACCTCGATTTGGAAAAACTGGCCTCGTATGTTGATAGCAAGAACAACGGGGCCACCGGCTTTAATGGAACTTACGATGTCGATAAGCACTGGAACGGCGTTGTCTATGTGGAATTCCCCACGAGCACAGCCGATAGCAACGGAGACGGCGCTTTCGATTATGGGACATCGACCGGGAAAAATACCTACAATATTGTGCCGCAGGTCATGGACGATATGGCGCTGATGATCATCGATGCCGAGGAAATTCCAGCGCCCAGTGGCCAGGCGGACCCCGGTTTCACGATCGCCACGAATGCACCGCTCTACACGGTGGGCAACTTCAACGCAGATGGGAGCAAACAAAGCAACTCCGCCACTAATCCGGACAACAGCTCCGAGCAGCCTGCCGCCATCATGGCCGATAGCATCACCGTGTTGTCCAGCAATTGGCCGGACAATCGCAAACACAGTGATGTGGACGGCCGCAACAACATTCAAAGCAAGCGTCCGGCGGTCAGCCATATGGAGATCGCGGCGGCCATGGTTTGCGGAACACCGCCCGACCTGAAGGGGCCCTATTATGGCGACCGTGATCCTTCCCGGCCGCAAAGCCTCGGGGTGATTAACTTGCCGCGCTTCTTGGAGTATTGGGGGTCCGGTCGCACGCTGACGATTCGCGGATCGCTGGTATCCCTATTCGAGAGTGAGGTCCGCCCGGAAGGCGCGCCCGACAACTTTAATGATTACTACGTGCCGCCGAACCGGAATTGGGGCTTTAACCTGCTTTTTGCGCAAGGCAGCTATCCTCCCGGAACGCCGCTGGTGCGCTCCTATCGCCGCATCTCCTTTGAGTATCTTTCGGAGAATGACTACAACACCGGCTTGGCTGGACTCTATCAATAAGCCATGACTCGCCAATACCAGTTGATGGCGCTCATTGCCTGTTCGCTTTTGTCGGCCTTTTCAGTCGATGGCCAAATACTCCGTGTGCCATTGGACCGGCTGACTCCTGCCACCGTGGAGATGGAGGAAGAAATTGTCGACACCTACACGGCGCGCAAAATGATCATCCGCGCGGGTGATTTGCGCCTGTGCGGTCCCTTGCCGCGACCGTTCAACATCTTTTCGGGCAGTCGTGAGCAGTCGATGGAAATTGACCTCCCCTATAAGGAAGGCGTTGAGTGCGCGATGTATCTACTCCCCGAAGGCGCTATGGTGCCGGGTCCGCTGGATCGCTCCATACGCGAATACGCGAACAAACTGGAGACGGCAATCGGCACACGGGCTGAGTTTGTGCGTGATGATCAAGGCCTGGTGCGGATCAGCCCGCCCAAGGAGATCAAAGTGCGCGAGTTTTATAATGGTGATGGCGAAGTCGTCACCCGTGAGCGTGTGCGTGCGCCGCGTATATTCGGAAAGACGTTTTATGAAATAGACTACGTCGTGGACCCCGGGACGCCCTATGCGGAAGCCATCGGCGAGATCTGGTTTAACCTCGGCGATCAGCAGGCTTTGATCTTGTTAAAAACAACGCCGGAGGATTTTGAAGCAATCTCCGGAGTGCTGCGCAAAAGCTTTCGTGACTTCTATCAGGACGAGGCTGCGGACGTGACTGCGTCTTTGGATTAGAGCACTCTCACTTTAAGTAGCCCGCTCAGGTGGGAGCGCAAATGAATGCAGCGCAAGGCGGAGCCGATTGAGCGGGCTAGAAGCCCGTGATTGAGGTTCCAACGCCGCGACCTTTCATTTGCGCCCCAAGCTTGTAACCGTGTGCTTTTGCGTGCCAGCAGCGTTGCTCGTCGCTCACGGGCTTCCAGCCCGCTTCGCTCCTCGCGCCTTGCTGGACACACAAAATCACAGCGGCCTGAGCGGACTATTTAAAGTGAGAGTGCTCTAGGTCCAGGCTTGCGAAGTTGGTTGCGGCACGCAGTATGCGCTGATGCGTGTTTGGCAGCCGTATTTTGTATGGGGCGTAGCCTCGGTCTTCGTGCTGTATCAGTTTTCGATGCAGGTTTCGGTGGCTGTCTTTTCCAAAGAGATCCAGACCGACCTACATGCGACGGTGACCAGCGTGGGCGTGCTCACAGCTTTGTTTTCGGTGGCCTACGCAATGATGCAGGTGCCTGTTGGCGTGATGCTGGACCGATGGAGCCCGCGGCTGTTGATGACGATCTCCGCGCTGGTCTGTGCGGCGGGAGCCTGTGTTTTCGCAATGTCAGACAGCTTGGTTTTTGCTGGGCTGGGGCGGCTGCTCATGGGGCTGGGCGCATCGTTTAGTTTTGTGGGTGCCAGTTTTTTGGCGGGGCGCTGGATCCCGAAGGAGAAGTTCGCGCTGTTTGTCGGGCTCACGGAGATGACCGGTGTGGCCGGCGCGGCGGGCTTTGATTTACTGTCCCGCTACCTGGAATCGCACGTCACTTGGCGCACGCAGATCGGCGTATCCGCGGTGTTTGGTTTTATTTTGGCCGGCACGATCTGGGCAGTGGTCCGGGACCATCCGGCGGATCAACCGCCACCCAAGCACACCAGCCAAAGTAACTTGGCTAAAAGCGTCGGCGAGCTGGTGATGAACCGGCAGATATGGCTCGTGGGCGGGTTTTATTTTTTGAGCATGGGCGTGCTGCTGGGCTTTGCCGGTTTGTGGAACGCGACATTTCAATACGCCTATGACTTACCGGTGGAAGAGGTCGCCGTCGCCAACGCGTTGATTTTCCTGGGTTGGGCCATTGGGAGCCCGGTTGCTGGTTGGTTGGCTGGTCGCTATAGTGTTAAAAAGCTGATTCTGGTCGGTGTGATCGGGCACTTGGTTGTGACCGGGGCAATCTTTTTTACCGGGATGTTGCCGCTGGGCGTTATCTACCTGCTGCGGTTTGGCTTTGGCCTGTTTGGGGGCATGAATATTCTGGCGTTCGCGGTGGCGGGCCGAGCGGCACCGGCTTCGTTGAGTGGCACGGCGCTGGGCATCATCAACACCATGGGCTTTGCCGGGGTGACGCTTTTGCAGACCTTTCCCGGTCTGCTCCTCGCGGGGGATACGCAGGCGCATGGCTGGCCGGAAATGGCGCATGCGCTGACTATTTATCTGGGCGCTTTGACCATTGCCGCGATTTTTGCCTGCATGCTGAAGGATCCTAATCGCGAATCTGAGCAATAGACCCGGCTCTCTTTTGGGCTTTGAGCTTTTATATGCGCACAAGTCTTGCTACTAAAATGGCTGCTAACGATTTACTACAAACTAATGACTACTGCGAGGCAATGGAAGAGGAGGGCACGCCGGCTTTTGGCGGCCGGTTTTTTTATCGGCATGAAGCCCTGGCGCCGGCGGCGAGTAGAGCGTCATTTGGAGTGCATCCAGTCAGCCTTTTCGCCTGCGGACGACCGACCACTGCTGGTGACGATTGTGCACGATGCGCAGCATTACCTGCCATCGTTTATTGAGCATCACCGTGAGCTCGGCTTTGGCCATATTGTCGTCCTGGACAACGGCTCTCAGGATCAAACCATCCGCATCGCTCAGTCGTATGACGACGTCAGCATCTACCGCTGTCGGTTGCCATTCCGCGAGCATCACGTGGTCGCGCGCGAGTGGGCTTTGGATCAGTTTGGGCACAATCGTTGGTGCTTGGTGGCCGATTGCGATGAACACTTTGACTGGCCTTACCGCCAGCACTTGCCGCTGCATGCCCTGATTGAGCATCTGGAGTCGCAGGGGCAGAACGCGCTGGTCGCGCACATGATCGACGCCTGTGGCGAGAGCCTGGAGGCCGAGTTCATCGCATCACCGGACTTAGCGACCTTTCGCGCGCTTTACCCGAACCTTTATCTTTCCGGCTATCAGCTACGGTCATTTCATTTTAACACCAGACTGCATCGCAACCAACTGGCTAAGCCATCCCTGCAGGGTTTGATGGGTGGATTGCGCATGGATTTATTCGGCGTGCGGGACTTTGCGACGAAAACACCGTTCTTCCACTATTCGGGCAGTGTGAGGCCCCTCGTGCTGAATTCGCACGCGATTTTTGGTGCGCGTATTGCGGGGTTTACGGGCGTCCTGCGACATTACAAAGTAGTCGCAGACTACGGCGAAAGCCTGAAGCAAATAATCAACAAGCGATACGATGGTGTGTCGGTAAACCACTACCAAATAAGCTACGCTGCATTGCAGGAAAAGGGCATGGCAGACTTTGGTGACTTAATTCGCCAACACGCCCGCCCGGTTGACGAGCTTGCCGAATTGGAGCCGCTCGGTTTGGTCGAGCTGGATCAGCCTTTCCGCGAGCGCATCGCGCGGATACGCCAGATGGAAGCGGCCAACGAGCAGTCAGCGCCAGAGCTTGTTAGCGTGGGTTAGCGCGTTTTCTTTTTTACGGTGCTCTCTCGTTGGGTTAGCGAAGGGGGCAGCTTGGGGTGGGCGAATGGGCGTTCTTCGATCAGGTCGATAATCGCCTCCATCGCCTTCTCACCAGTCAGGCGCATGTTGTTTGCGACAGAGCTTAACTTTGGATTGCAAAGTTCGCATATGGGCGAGTTGTCAAAGCCGATGACTTGCACGTCGTTGGGCACGTGAAGGCCCCGGCGCTGTAGCTCCATTACGGCGGCAAACGCCATGGGATCCGACTGGGCAATGAGCGCGTCGAACGAAATGCCTGACTCAATGAGTTGGGCCACGGTCTCGGCACCGATCTCGGGGCGGAATGCATTCTCGTTGCTGCATTCGTTGACCAACTGCGCGTCGTAGGCAATGCCGTGATCTTTGAGCGCTTGCTGGTAGCCGCTCTTGCGGAGCTCGAAATTATCAATGTAGGCGATGCGTTTGCAGCCGTTTTCGATCAGGTGCTTGGTGGCCAGGTAGGAACTGTCGTCGGGGTTGGGGTTGACGTTCGGGATGCCCTTCACGGTATCGAGCGCAAACGCAGTCACCACGGGCAGCTTCTCCTCGACGAGCTTGATGAGGCACTCGTCCATTTCGTAGTGGTGAATGCCGGCGACGATGAGCCCATCCACCTCGCGCGCGCTGTATTTATGCCATTGCGGATAGAAGGCACCGTTGTCCTCGAAGTAGCGCAGCCACAGGCGGAGATTTTGCTGCTCCAACACGGCGGTGAGTCCGCGCAGAAATTCCTCGAAGAGGCCACTGCCGCGCACGCCGCTCGGGTGGACGATCAGGCCGATCGTGCCGGTGCGCCCACTTTGCAACGCAGAGGCAAGCGAGTTGGGCCGGTAGTTTAGCTCTTCGGCGCGGCGGAGGATGGACGCTTTGACTTCCTCGCGTACTTTGGTGGTGCCGAGGCGTCCGCTGAGCACCTTGGATACAAGAGACAGGGACACGCCCAAGTCCTGCGCAATATCGCGCAATGAGGTTTGCCGACTAGCGCCTTTCTTCCGTGCCTTTTGGGGTGGAGTTCCGTTTTGGGCCATTTTCTGTTTTAGGGTATGCGACTATCGTTCTCCTAACACTTGGAAGGTCAACCGCTTTTAATGTAGCATCATTGATGCAATATTACTCGTTGTAGGCCTTGGCCGCCAGTGCGGGATCGGCGAACATCATGCCTGGGCTGGTCGGCGGGGCAGCGTTCGTTGGCACAGCAAACGTTTTCAAGCGCTCGTAAAAAGCGCGGTTGGCGTCGTCGGCCAGGAACGTTTCGCCGACATTGGCCAGCGGCTGTTTCGTGCCGGCATCGATCTGAGGCCTCATAAGAAACTTCGCCTCGATGTAGTCATTGCGCTGAATGCCGCCTTTCCAACTGCTGTCCTTGTCGGCGAGCGCTTGCTTTGCCCGGTAACCTTCAAAGCCAAACGTTGACATCTTTTGGTCGTAGGGTGCGAGTTGATCGGAGAAAAATTCGCCTTTGATCCACTTGCTGGTCTCCCCGGCGACATTGCGAAACTCCGGGTTCTCCATGTCGCCGTTCCAGCACATGGTGGTGGCGGTCTTGACGAACATGTCGATGTCGGCGTCGTCAAACAAAAGGCCGCGCTGGTAGAGGTTGAGCGCGATGGACTGCGCGGTGATATACCAGCCTGCGTTTGGGTCGGGTGCCATCCAGCCGACTTTCCACTTCTCGGGGTTGTCGGGGTTGATGTCCCACGGCCCGGCGGGCACCCAACTCATCCATTCGTAGTGGCCGTCTTTCGGGATGAGGTTCGACTTATACCAGGCACCGATTTGCAGCGCGCGCTTCAGGTAAAGGGGTTTGCCGGAGGCGTCATGTAGCGCAAGCAGGCCCTCGACCATGATGGACAATTTCTCGAACGACAGGGATACGCCCCGGCTGTCGGGATAATCCAATCCGTGGTAAACACCGCCCGCATGCGTGAGCATGGTCCAGTAGCCGCGTGCGTCCCATTTTGGGAACAGGTTGTTCTCGCACAGGTCGAGGTATTCCTTGATCGTGGCTTCGTTGGCGGCGGCGTAGTCGGGGGCACTCTTGGCGAGTGCGACCCAGCGCGCCAACACGTAGATACCGCGAAAAGTAGACTGTATTTCCTCCACCTGTTTGTCGGGGTTGTCCTTCGGCTTTCGGGGTGGAATGGTGACGCCGGACCAGCCGCGGTAGCCATCGGTAAACACCGTGACCCGGTCCAGGTAGTGCTGCATGCCTTGCTTGAACAAGTCCAGGTATTGTGTGTCGCCAGTCAGCTCGTAGGCGGTGTTGAGCAGGTTGAGGTTTTTAAAGTCAATCCAGGCAAGCATCTCCACGCCATCTTCTTTAAAGACCTTATCGATCTTGTCTTCGTTGGGCGTGGCGGCGCTAACGGCGTGGCCGACGAATGCATCGAGCACGGCGCGGTCGTCATCGTTGGCGACTGGCACGCTGTCACGGTAAGCGATGGCGTCGGCGTGGAGCACGCCGGCCAGGGCAACGCAGGCACCGGTAAGGAGGCGGGGGAGTAATTTCATCACTCCCTTGAATATCACTTTAGGCTGCCCCGATGCGAGGGAAATTTAACTTGTTATGCGGCTACGAGCGGCCTTCCCAGAACACGCGTGGCGGCTGGTTCTCGCAGGGCTTGAGGGCGGACTGGTCGTAGGTGCGGTCCGCGCGATCCTTGAGATATTCGGCCATGTGCGTGCGGAACTGCGGCAGTAAATCCGCATGGGTGCCGGAGCAGTCGTGGAGCTCGTCCGGATCTTCGAGGACGTTAAAGAGTTGCTCCTCGTTCGTCTTGGCAAACCAGATGTATTTCCACGGACCTTCGACGAGGTAATTGTGCGTGCCGACGCCGGTGCACTCGCCAAAGAGACGGTCGCGCGTGTGGCAGGTTTCTCCGCGCAGCGCGGGCGCGAGAGAGCGGCTGTCGAGCTCGTTGCCGTATTGTTCGGGTAGCTCGACGCCGCAGAGATCAAACACCGTGGCAGCGACGTCTTCCAGGCTGACGAGTCCGTCGAACGAGCCTTGCTTCAGGTCCATGTTGCGCCAGGCAAAGAAAAACGGCACGCGGGCCGAGGCCTCGTAGGGCAGCGACTTGCGCCACAGGTGGTGGTCACCAAGCATCTCGCCGTGGTCGGACGTGAAGATGATCAGCGTCGGTTCATTGGCGCGGGGTGAGCCGTAGCCAAAGGCGCGGGAGAGGAAGTAGTCGATGCGGTGATCGATGTGGGTGACGAGACCGTAGTAGCCGCGAATCGCCTCATGCATTTCGTCTTCGCGGAAGGGGCCGACGGCACCGGTGTTCGATGTGCCGGGACGCCAGGGCAGATCGGGTGCCCAGTCACCAAGCACGGGCACGGTATTATGATTCGCATACATGTCCCAATACGCCTGCGGTGGAATCAGTGGCGGATGCGGTGCCCAGTAGCTCAGGTGCAAAAAGAACGGGCTGCTTGGGTCGCGAAGCTCGGTAATGAAGTCCACCGCCTGATCCGTTAGCCAGCTCGTGTGGTGGTAGCGCTCCTCCATGTCCCATGGGCGGGCGTTGCGGCCGTTACCATCGATGCCGATGTTGTTCACGTGTTGTGTGATGCCTTCGCGCTTGAGGGCGCGTGCCCAGTCGTTGACTGCCTGCACTTCGGTGTCCCAGCGATCGTTCGGGCTCTCGGTGCGGATCATGTGATCGTAGCCGTAGCGTTTGCGCTGTGGGTAAAGGTGGAGCTTGCCAATGAGCTGCGTTTGGTAACCGGCTTGTCCGAGTAGACCGGGCGTGGAGACCGGTGCCTCCCACTCCAAACCGTCTTCGTAACCATAGAGCCCGTGCGTCTGCGGGTGCAAGCCGGAGAGCAGGCTGCGGCGTGCGGGGATGCAGACCGGGCACGTGGTGTAGGCGCGCGTGCAGTTGAGCCCGCCAGCGGCCAGCTCGTCCAGACGCGGGGTGCGCAGCTCCGTGGTCGGGCGGTTTAGCGCGAGGGCGTCCCAGCGCTGCTGGTCCGTGGTGATCAGGATGACGTTCGGTCGTTGGGTGGGGGATGACATGGCAATGCTATGGGCCGATTGGCAGTTTGACGTTGGCCACCGTACTCGGCGGCAGCGTCAAAGTGAGCTGATCGTCGTCGACCTCAACCTTGGTTTCAATGGTTTTTATCCACGCGCCCTCGGTTTCGACGTCTTTTTCAGGTACACCTATCAGCGTCAGTAGTGTGGCTTCGGTGCTTGGCAATTGGAATGCGGACAAATCAATGCTCAGCTCAATTTCTTCTGACGGGTCGCGGTTGACGAGGTGCAGGTAAAGCACGTGCGCGCTGCGGGTGGCGACCGCGTCCACCGTGGCAACATTCCCCGGCGCAGTGTTCACGCCCATCATATAAGGTTGCTCGCGAATGGGCGCATTTTCAATGTCGATAGACAATACCTGGTCGCCATGGTTTTTATTATAAAGCGTGGTCACCGCACCCTGGGCATTGTAGTAGATCGGCTCAATGTCGGACTTGTTGTATTGGATCGCAGCAATACCCCAACCGTGGCCGACGAGCATGGATTGGTTGGCGATTTTAATGATGTCGCCTTGCCGAATCATGCCGTTCAAGTAGCCACCAACGCCGACCGCCGCAGCGTGCTGGTGATTGAAGTCGATCTGGTCTTTGATCGAGCCAAAGCCCCAGCCGTTCCAGTTCCATTCGGTGATGGCGACCTCGTAGCCCAGCTCACGGGCGAGGTCCAGCCGGTCGCCAAAGGCGATGCATTGGCCCTGCTCATCGAAGGCACCGGGCATGGCGTTGAAGGCGTATTCCCACTCGTCGGAGGTCATGCCGACGGGCTCCTTACCTTTCATCCAGTGGCCGAAATTTTTATTGTCCACCCTCATCGGCGCATAGATGTGGTGCGCGACGAAATCGACATTCGCCTTTACGTAAGGGTCGGAAAATACCGTGCGGTTGTCGCCGGGGAAATTGAGATCCATAATGATTTGGATGTCGGGGTCGACTGTCTTGATCGCCTGGATGTAGGCCTTCACGGTTTCCAGATAGCGCGCGGTTTGGGCGTCGACATCGCCTTCGTCAAATTGATCCTTAAAAAGCTTTTTCCACTTGCCGATCCAGGTCTCGTTACCGAGCTGCACGTATTGGAAATCGTAGGGCTCGGGGTGTCCGTTCTTGGCGCGAACGGCGGGCCAGTCGGGCATGCCCGCGGGCAGCTTCGCGCCGACGGGCGCATTGCAGTAGGCGACCAGGCCGGCGGCGTGCAGCGCGGCCTCGTCCAGCGGTTTGCGCAAGAGCACGCCATCGAGCAGATTGACGGGAATGATCGTCTGCCAATGAAGCTCGCGCGCGAGCTCGGCATACTCGTCATAGCCCATCCGGTTGGTGACGGCTTCGCCGGTATGGCCAACGGTGTCCGGGCGCTCGGGGCTGCGGCCGGGGGCGTTGCTCACCATGTCGCTCCAGTTGGTGTAGTCGTTGTCGGTGCCGCCGGGCCAGCGAACGATCGGGATGTCCATCTCGGCGAGCATGCCCACGATCTTGGGCGGCAGGTTGCCCTGAGCATCAGTGGCTTCTTCCGGGCCGTGCTCGCCCCAGCTGGGGCGCTCCAGAAACTGGCCGAACACACGCGGGTCCAGCGTGTGCTGAGCTTGGTCGTGCACGGTGATTTGCACCGGGTTGGTGGCGTGTGCGGCGGTGGCAACGAGTAAGGCGAGGGTGGGGGTTAGGCGGGAAAACATGTTATGGATTCAAAGTTGCTCGACCCTTGGTGCCAAGATTTATTGATTGAAAACTACTTCGGCCGCTCGCGCTCGAAAATCTCACCAAGGCTGGCGTAGCTCATGTAGCCGAGGCGGGCGAGGGGGTTTAGTTTGTCGGCTTGTGGCAACTCAGGCACGTTGGGTATGGGTGCCGGGGCGAGGATGTTGTCATCGATCCAGGCATGTAGGATTTCGCCATACACGACGCTCATGCCGGAAATTAAATCCACCTGAATTAAGCGGCAATGAAACGCGACTGGCGCTTGCTGGATGCGTGGCAACGGCCAGCCGTCAACGGCTTCGGTTTGTAGTCCGCAGAGCTCGACTTCACTCTCGTTGTAGGTGATTGGTTTGGCGGAGAGATTAACCGCGTCGGCGAGTTCGCAGTTGGCAATGTGGATCACGTAATGTTGGTTGCGCTCAATGTTGATGAGGGTGTCTTTCTTGACGCCGCCTGGCTTGAACCCCATCGAAACCATGACCGTTGGCGGTTCACTGCCGATGGCCTGAAAATAGGAATACGGGGCCAGGTTGTGCGAACCGTTTTCGTTTTCCGTGAGGATCCACGCGACGGGACGCGGGATGATGCAATGGGTCATTACCTGGTAGGCTTGTCCTTTGGTGAGGTTGGCGAAGTCGAGAATCATAGAGCGTTTACAGGATTAGTTATGATTAATAAAATTAATCACGAAAAGTGTCGGGTGATGGTTAATGCGAATGTTTTATTCGCCGAAAGTTTGCAAGGGCTTGAAAGTTAGGATAGTCTATGGGCTGTTTATGGAAGATATCTACCTTAAACCACCCGAAGCCAAACGCAGTCGACGCGCGCGCAAGCGCGAGCGCATCGCACTGGTATCCACTCACGGATACGTAGCCGCCGAGCCGCCCCTGGGGTTGCCGGACACGGGAGGACAAGTGGTCTATGTGCTGGAGCTGGCGAAAAAGCTGGCACAGCTGGGTTACGCGGTCGACATCTGGACTCGGCGTTTTGAGGACCAACCGGAAACGGAAAAGGTCGACGACCACGTGCAGATCATTCGCATGAAGTGCGGCGGCAAGGAATTTATTCCCAAGGAGTATCTTTACAAAAAGCTCCCGGAGTGGACCGAGAATGCTTTGCGGTATATTGGTAAGAAAAAGTTTAAATACGCATTCATTAACTCGCATTACTGGGACGCTGGTTTGGCTGGCCAGCACATGGCGGAGGAGCTCGACATTCCCCACATCCATACGCCGCACTCAATCGGTAGCTGGAAGCAAAAGCTGATGCGCGGAGACTTCCCCGATGACGAGCAACGCCTCGAAGAGACATACAATTTCTCGCGCCGCATTCACCATGAGAACACGCTCTACCGTGAGTGTGACATGGTGGTGGCGACATCGCCGATTCAGCTCGATATGTTTAAGGACGACTACGGAATTGACGGTGATAAGCTGGTGATGATCCCACCCGGCTACGATGACAACCGTTTCTTCCAGATCAGCAAAGCGTCTCGCGAGTCTATCCGCGAATCCATGGGCTATGCGCCAGACGCGAAAGTCATCTCCTGCATTGGCCGACTGGCGCGTAACAAGGGCATGGACCTGCTGGTGGACGCCTTTGCCGTCGTGGCGCGCAAGCACGACAAGGCGATCCTGCGTCTGGCCGTCGGTTCAGAAAACGACCAGACGACCGAGGACCCGATGCTCAAGGAACTCATGGAAAAGATCGAGGCGCACGGCATACAGGACCGCGTGATCCTTTCCGGTTCGCTGGACGATCCGGACATGCCGGACTTCTATCGCGCGGCGGATATCTTCTGCCTGCCCAGTCGCTACGAGCCATTTGGGATGACGGCGATTGAAGCGATGGCCTGCGGTACGCCCACGGTGGTGACGACGCATGGTGGGCTCTTCCGCACGCTCACTTACGGCGTTGATGCGCTGTATGCCGACAGCTTCGATGCGGAGGACTTCGGCTACACGATCCTCAAGGCGCTGCGACATCCGGCGATTCACAATCGACTTGCATACGGTGGCGCGCACAAGGTGCGAAGTCTGTTCACCTGGACGGGTATTGCGCAGCAACTGCTCAAGGTGGTCGAGGGTCGCAGCACGCCACGTTTGGAAGTGACACCTGCGGGTTAGCTTTTTTAGAAAGTTTGCATCTATGCCACCAAAGAAGACTGCTAAAGAGTCACCCGCTACTATTCGCGTTTTCAGTTCGGACATCGACGGCACTCTGCTGGGTAAAGCAGATTCCGCCGCTTCGTTCACACGTACTTGGCGCAAGCTGCCCAAGGAGGGCCGACCGCTGCTCGTTTACAACACCGGGCGCATGGTCGATGACGTCCTGCGCCTCATTAAAAAGAAGCACCTGCCGGAGCCCGATTACTGCATCTGCGGTGTCGGCGTGGATATCTATGATTACCAGGCCAAGGAACTGATCAAGGAGTTCTCCACGGTGCTCGAAGAAGGCTGGGACTTAAAGCAAGTCGAGCTTATCGTGCATGAAAAAATACCGGAGGCGATCAAGCAGCCGGACCATTTTCAGAGCCCGGTCAAGAGCAGCTGGTATGCGGGCTGCGAGCAGGAGCAACTCGATTGCCTGGAAGACGCCTTGCGCGACTGCGGGCTGGAGGTGAACATTGTTTACTCCAGCGGTCGTGATTTGGACGTGTTACCAAAGTTTGCCAACAAGGGCAATGCGCTTTCGTGGCTGCTGAAGCATCTGGGCATCACCCGCAGCCAATGCCTTGTCGCGGGAGACACCGGCAACGACAACGCGATGTTCCTCAAGCGCGGCGTGCGGGGCATCATCGTGGGTAACGCCCAGCCGGAGCTGTTGGAGCGCATGGTCGGCCGCAAGGAGGTCTACCGTGCGCAAGGCGCGTGCGCCGATGGCGTGCTCGAAGGCTTGAAACACTACGGCGTGATTAAGGAAGTCGATCACGTCGAGCCCGCGGAAACATTGCCGAGCCAGACGCCGATCATTCAGCATTTGCTGGATGTCGAGGAAACCTCTGCGATGGAAGAGCCGCAGCGCGCTTTCATTAAGGAGGGTTATCTGCGGGCGTTGGAGGGTATTCGCAAAAACATTACGCCCAAGGGGTTTTCCGCCTGCTCGCTAACGGACAACGATACACGCGGCACCGATGAAAACTACCGCAGTGTCTGGGCGCGCGACGCCAGCGTGACCATTGTGGGCACCATTGGTTTGGACGACGAAGACATCCGCCAGTGCCAGCGTGCATCGCTGCAAACCCTGATGGACTGCATGTCGCTCAATGGGCAAATCCCGGCCAACGTCAGCCTCGATACCGGTAAGCCGGACTACTCCGGGGTGGGCGGCATTTGCTCGATCGACAGCGGCTTGTGGGTGATCATTGCGTTCGCTGAATACGTGCGTGCCACGCAGGACTTTGAGCTGCTGCGTGCCTACTCCAAGAAACTGCAGAAAGCGATGGATTGGCTGAGCGCGCAGGACAGCAATAACGACGCGCTGCTGGAAATACCCGAGGCCGGCGATTGGACGGATCTCTTTGGCCGCAGTTATCACGTGCTCGTTGATGAGGTTTTGTGGTTCCGCGCCAACATCGCCTATGGCCGCCTGATGGAATACCTAGGCGAGTGGAACAAGGCGGGTGATTACCTGCGCTGGGCTGGCACGATTAAGAAAAAAATCCTGCGCTCATTCTGGCCGTCACTGCGCAAGGCACCCGAGCGCGAATACAGCTTTGCCGACTCGCAAGCGCGCATGGGTGACACCAGTTACCTGCTCGCGCAAGTGACGCCGTTTAACCACGACTGGCGCTGCGATGTGTTTGGTAACGCGTTGGCGTTTCTCTTCAATGTTATCGACCACGAGCATGCGCAGACGGCGTTTCGCTTCATGTGGGGCGCGGGCGTTAGCCAGCCATTCCCGGCGAAGAATCTATATCCGGCAGTCGAGTCCGGCGACCCGAGTTGGAAGAGCTATTACACGGTCAACTTGCTTAACCTGCCACACCACTACCACAACGGCGGCATCTGGCCGCTGGTCGGTGGCGTATGGGTGCGCTTCCTGAATCGCTTGGGCTTGAAAGACCTCGCCTACGAGCAACTGCATGAGCTGGCGAAGATCAACCACGCGGGCCAGCAATACGAATGGGAGTTCAACGAGTGGGCGCACGGCGTGACCGGCAAGCCCATGGGCAAAGCATTCCAGGCATGGTCCTGCAGCGAATACATCGCCGCTTGCCATGAGATCGGCCTGCTGGATGACGAGGATGGGTGAGTGAATGAGTTTGAGGTGGAGGGCGGTGCTTCGTCACCGCCGCGCATTGCCTCTCCAACGTAGAAGCGGCTTCTAGCCGCTTTGCCGACTGCAACTGAAACTAAAGCGGCAAGATGCTGCTTTTACAACGAACGGCGGTGACGAAGCACCGCCCTCCAGCCTATCATTGCACTACAAAAAAGCGCAGCCCGTGAAGAGCTGCGCTTTGCGATGCAAAGTAAGTTGCGGGTGGGCTTAGCTGCGGTCGGCTTAGTTGCGCCGGGCTTAGTTGCTGGGGTCGGGGTCGCCGTTCCAGAGGGGCGTGTAGTCGTCGCGGTAGAGCGGCCACATGGCCTTGGTCAAGCCGGTGGGCTGGTTGGCGGAGGTGCCGCCGCCGTTGGTCCAGAGCCAGTAGCGGTCCGCGTAGTCGAAGAACACATCGTTATCCCAAATGGATTTCGCGCCCATGATCTGCATGGCCAGCGCGGTGCCGACATTGACCGAGCCGTTGATCGCGCGGTAATAGATGGGCAGATCGGCGTTGTCGCGGGTGGGCGCATAGCTGTGGCGGATGCCCCACTCGGGCGTGCCGAGGTAGTTGCTGTCGTAGGGGATGATGTCGCCCTCGGTGATGTCGCGGCTGTCGGGGTCCCACTGGCCGCCTTGGGACTTGAGGCCGCTCTGGGTGATGTCGATCTCGGTTTGCGACACGTAGAAGTGTGTCTGGAATTCCTGAAACTGCACACCGGTGCCGCTGCCCGTGCCGTCGTGCTTGCCCCACGTGCCGACGTCGAGCATGTGCGCGTCGTCGAGGAGCATGCCGGCATAGATGATCGGCAACTTGCGGCCGAGCATGTGACCACCGTCGGCTTGCCAGCCGGGGCCGTTGTCGGCGACGCCGGTGCTGTCGATGCCGTATTGCACGAGGTTGATGATCAGCTTGTCCTTGCTCGGGCTGCCGGTGAGCTGCGAGAAGTCGAGGTTCGTCATCAGGGCGGTATTGTTGACGACGTGTGCCATGTCGCGGCCGTAGTCCGGCATGTTGAGCGATGGGTGGTAGTAGCGGCCATAGTAGCTGCTGCGGTGGTCAATCCACGGGCGCGACATCGCGGCCTCCAGGCTTGGGATGGACGGCAGGCCGGTGCTGGGCGGCGTAAGGTTAGCGAGCTTCGTCAGGTCGAGATCGCCAAACTGGTAGTCGAGACTTTTGTCCGAACCGGCGTAGGGTGGGCGGAAGCTGTAGTCCGTCGGCGTGGCGTCGACCACGGTCAGGATGGCGGCAGAGCGCAGCATCGGGCGGGGGCCGCTGTCCTGATAAGTCGGGCAGCCGGGCTCGCGGTCGGAAGCGGAATTGTAAAGCCAGCTGACGGCCGACACCAGTGAGCTGTCTACCGGCACGGTCAGCGTATTACTCGGCGAGACGGGGCTGCCGTTGGGCAGGGCGACGTTGAGCGACTGGTCGTAACCCTTGCCGTCGTCATAGCCCTGAACGCCGGAGCTGTGGCCTGCGAGTGGGTTGATCATCGAGCCGTTCTGGTTGAGGCGCGGCGTGTAGTTGGGGTCGTTCAGGTGGTTCTCGATGCCAATGATGGTAACCGGTCCTTTGACCCAGAAATCGCCGGTTACATACGTGCCGTATTCATACGCCTGATCGAAGGTCCAGGTGACGCCGTATTGCTGAATGCGGTCCGTCGTTCCCCAGGGCTTGCCGATCTCGTTCGCGCCGGTGATCTCCAGGTCGAGCACTGGCTTGATGCTGCCGTTGGCGGATTCGACGTTGAGGTATTTGTAGTCGCTGCCGGGAACTTTATCGAGCGTGAGGATCAGGTAGGCGTAGTTACCCGCGGGAGTGTTGTTGTCGTAGAAATCCTGCACCCAACTGCTGATATCGACACTGGTGCGGACGCCCCAGCCGTTGGCGGTCAGGTCGGCCTCACTGGCAAAGTCGGCTTGCAGAAGCGTGGCGTCGGGGTTGGTTGGATTCTCGCCGTCGACGTAAAACTTCGGGTCGCCGACCGCGCCGAAGGTGTCGGTGTCGGCGTGTCCGTAGAGGTCGATGTTGCCCATGCCGCTGGGCGCGCCGTAAGAGCCGCCAGTGATGTTGACCGACAACGTCGCACCGGTGACTTCGCCGCCCATCAAATCGGGGAGCTTAACGGGGAGTACCATGCAATAACTCGTGCCGTTGTTATTGCCGCGGCCGAGACGCTCGGGGTTTTGGCCGGTGTAGCCGTGGCTGCCGTTTGCGTTGATGACGGAGTCGCTGCCGCTGACTGTGATTGCCTCGTAGGTGACGACGGGTGGCGGCTGCGTGGCGGGACCGGTGACGAGGCTCAGCTCCGGCTTCACGCTGCTATTGGCGGAATTGGCCTTGAGGTATTTGTAGTCGCCGCCAGGGGTGGAATCCATCGTGACCATGAGGAAGCAATACTCGCCGGGCTGGGCACCGGCGTCGTAGAGGTCCTGCAAGTGGCTGCCGATATCGCCGCTGGTCGCGATGCCGAATCCTCCATTGGCGAAGGTATCCGTGTCCACGAACTGATCCTGCAAAAGGACGGCGTCGGGGTTGGTCGGGTTGCCGCCGTCGACGTAGAAATCCGGGTCCGATACAACGGCGCTGGACGAAACCAGGGTGCTGCCGTAGAGGTCGAGATCGGGCAGGCTGGAGGCACCCCAGGAGCCACCGGTGAAGTTGAGGTTGAGCGAGGCGCTGTTGACTACGTCTCCCTGCAGGTCGGGTAGTTCGAAGGGGAGCACCAGGGTGTAGTTGTTGCCGTCGGCATTGCGTTTGCCGATGCGAATTTCTTGGTCGCCCGCCCATTGGCCGGAGCCACTGGCGTTGACGTTGTTGTCCTGGGTGTGGCCGGTAATGGTCAGGTTGGCGGCGGAGAGGGGCGAAGTAAGGAGGCAGCCGGCGGTGGCCAGCGACGTGAGCAACAGGCGGGAGTCGGGCAGCACAAAGCCACGCAACCCCGCATACAGGGGGAGTTTTTGGGACATAATGAGGGGAGGGTTAGGGATAGCGTTCTAACAAGCTATGCTCCTGATTAAACGGTTGCCCAGTGTGGCCGTCAACAAAAAATCCTCTCGCGTCATGTGCGCGATGATCACGCTTAACGTAGCATCGAAGCCAAGTCCGTTACGATGGGTTGAGCACGGCTTGCGAAAGTGCTCTAAGCCGTGTCTTGCTGAATGTGCCCCACGAAAAACCCCGCTCGTGGTGAGCGGGGTTTCGAAAAAAAGATGTGGCGAGGCTTAGGACTGGTTCTCCTCTTTGTCCTTGGCGAACTCCTTCAGGTCCTTCTCTTCGATCTTGCGGAACTTGCCACCACGGAATGGGCGCTGGAGTTTTTCCATGATGTCCTTCTCCTTGTCGGTGGTCGAGTAGCCGACGACGTGGAGCGGGGGAAGTTGCGACTTGTGGACTTCGCGGTAAATTTCCTTCACGCGGTCACCCACCATGTCGACGAACATTTCGTTGGACATACGGTGCCAGAAGCTTGGGGGCCAGCCGACATCCTTGGGCGCGCTGGGGCGCTGAAAACCGCCGGGGTAGCCGTGCTCACGGATTTCCGGAGGCAGGCCGCGGCGCTTGCGGTCGGCCTGGTAGTCGGCGATCTTCTTGTGAAACTCCTTCATGGCCGCCTGGTAGTCTTTCCATTCCTTGGAATCCTTGAACTTGTCCTTTTTGCGGTGGTAGTCCTCGTAGGCATTCTGGTAAGCGCGGAGATCCTTATCATCCACGGCGCGCGCCAAGCTGGGCGTGCCGTCGGTGATCATGAAGATGGCGTCAGCGCCGTTTTCAGCGGCGGCGAGAATCGCGAGGTCCATGCGGGAGCTGCCTTCGCCACGCTTTTGCTCATCTTCGGAAAGTGGTTGGAGCTCGAACTTGGCGTCGGGCGAATCCTTCTCACCGGAAATGCGAACGAGCTTTTCGCGGCGGATCGGCAGGCCGGTCATGTCGGGAACAATGTCAAAACCCCGGGCACCCTGATAGGAGAACCGGTTGTTTTCCCACTTCCAGAAGCGCTCGATCCAGCGGCCGGCGGCTTGGCGATTGGCTTCGCTGGCGGCGACTGGCTTGGGGCGGAAGACTTCCAGGTTATCGTCAAAAGCGTAAATGTTAAACAGGGTGCCGGGCTTGAGGTTGTTGATCATGCCAGCGATCTCGGTCTTCACTACGTCGTAGCCCCAGACGTCGCCGCGCTGCTTCTCAACCATACTCTTGGCGGTGTCGAGGATGAAGGCCACGTTCTCGCCGTTGTCCTTAATGCCGAAGAAGTCGACCGAGGAGCGGGAGAAGTCCACGCCGCCGCCATCGAATCCGCCGCGACCACCCACTACGCCGCCGGTGCCGACGGCTACCTTGGACTCGACCACGGGCATGTTGATGTCGAGGTCGGGCAGGTTGATCTGCGAAATGTTGGTTACCGCAATGCGGGCCTTGGGGCGTGCGCTGCTCTTTTGGGAGTCCTTCAGGGTGACCTGGTGCTGCGGTGGCTCGGGGGGTGGCGGCGGAATCGCCGGTGCCTCGAGCTCTGGCTCTTCGGGCTTCATGGCCTGCCAAATGGTCAGACCGCCAAGGACAAATAAGCCTGCGACGTGCGCGATCAGGCTGATAATAACCACCTCAATCAGAGGCAGGTTAACTTTTTTCTTTCTGGGCATGGGTAAGACTGGGCAAAGAGGTGAAAATGGCGTTTGCCAAAGCTTGCCAGCACAATGGCGGGAGCCGGAGAGTCAATATCAGTCTTTAAAAACCCGCTTGTCAATCTATATCATAGAATTGATATAAGGGGTTTAGCATTAAAGCTAATGATTGCTTGCACTTTAAATTGTCGGCTCAGGTGTGAGAAAATGGATGCCGCCCAAGGCGGAGACGATTGCGCGGGCTAAGAGCTAATTTAATAGCGGTGAATCGGGGCAAACTTGGCTGCGCTCTCTTTGGTGGTAACGGCGTAGGGTGTGCCGTTGGTCTTAACCGTGAAGAGGGCGAACTTCTGGCCTTCGATATCGACCGTTTCAAAGGGAACTGGCTCGCCTTGCGTTTGCACAGCGACGTTGGTCCATTCGGCGGGGATGTAGGCCTGCACCTGGACGTCTGGCGTTTTCTTGCCGGTTACGTCGAAGGAATAGCCGTCGCGGCGCACGTGGCCGATGCCGAGGTTGACCTTGGCCTTTTCCATGAGTTTGACGATGTCTGGTGCATCACTGGACTCCTTGAAGCGGCCGAGATCCTTGAAGGCTTTGCTGAAAGGGGAGGCGGGGAGGCCGGCGGAGTTAAACAGCGTCTCCAATGGATTGGACGCCTCGCCATAGGCGATCACGGCGACATCGGTAATGTCGGGGTGGGAAACCTTGATGGTGTCGGTGTTGATGACCTCCACGTTGCCCCAGCGCGGCTCCTTGTTGGCGTCGATGAGGATGACGCCGCTCACGCCGTTGATGCTGGGCTCGTAGATGAGGCGCTCGCCGACGTGGCTGAACTTTACGTAGACGGTGCCGCCGTCGGCCTTGATGTCCGCCATGCGCGGGCCAGTGTAGATGTGGGACTGGTTGTAGGCGAGGTCCAGCGCAGCCAGACCCATGCGGCGGCCAGACTCGGCCTTTTGGATCCAGTGGGTGTTCCAGTGGCCGAGATCGTAGAACTCGACGTACTCCATCTTGTCGTCGGCGATGTTAATGGCGTCGCGAAGCTCATTATTGGTCCAGGAGCGGTAAAAGCTGCTGCGGACGGGGTCCAGCGGCGGGCTTTGGCGGTTGTCGCGGCTGAGGGTGCCCCAAATCACGTAAAAGTCCTGGCCAAAGAGCTCGCGCCACTGCTTGAACATGGCAATCAGGCGCTCGTCGTAGCCGCCGCGTGGGCCGCCCTCACCCTGGTGCCAGATGACGCCGCGCATCGCAAACGGCGCGAGTGGGTGGATGCGGGTGTTGTAAAGCGTGGTGGGCCAGTTGACGAAATCCATCTCCCGCAGGCCACCGCCAGGGTAGCGGCCTTTGCCCTTGGGGTCGTCGATCCATTGCTTCTGGTATTCGGTGAACTCCTCGTAGCTCGAAATGGTGGTGCCGTCCTTGGTTTTCTTGGGCTTTTCGGCGAGGTCTTTGTCCTTCTTCGATTTGTAATCGAGGTAGTAATTGCCGCCCTCGCCGTCGAATTGCTCCAGGGTTTCCTTGGACATCCAGGCGGTCTGGTTGGTGCCGGGGAAGGCCACGCGGATCATGCCGACGGGCACATTAATGCCGTCGCGCACCACGCGGGCGAAAAACTGCGGGATGGCCGACTCGTCGCCGAACTCCAGGTCCTTCCATTCTCGGTCCTCGTCCTGGCTGTAAACGGCGGGAAAGCGCTCCACGGGCTCCTGGTTTGTGCCAAAGCCGAAGGTGCGAAAGCGCATGGGCGCGGTGGCGGTGTCCGGGCTCTGGTAGTGCGGATAGACGCCGGTTGGTTTGTCTGGGCCGCCGGCCACCATGTTGGACTGGCCGGAGGCAAGCCAGACTTCGCCCACGAGGACGTCAGTAAACTCCGTCTTCTCGCCGCCCGCGGTTTCCACGGTCATCGTTTGGCCCTTGGCGTTGGCATCCATTGGCGAAAGCTTGGCCATCCATTTGCCGTCGGCGTTGGCCTGGGCGGTGGCGGTTTGCCCGCCGAAGCTGACCTTGACGGATTCGCCGGCGTCGGCCCAGCCCCAGACGGGGACGTCCTTATCGCGCTGGAGGACCATTTTGCTGGAGAAAATCTCCGCCACGCTCAGCTCGGCGTGGGCGATGTTTGCGGCGAGCAGGCCTGCGGCTGCGCTGCCGAGGCTGATTGCCCGGAATAATCGATTCAGGAAGGGGGTGGGTGTTGGCATGGGTATGCTGGTTGGGGGCGGTTGATTAATAAAGGAATCAATCTTGTTATATAACCTCAAGCGCTGAAGGCGTCGTTGTAAAGCGCACAAATTCGATTTGTCGCGGGTGGTGGAATTTCCGAGCCCTGCGGCGTGTGGTCAAAATCACGCTTGGCGCGGCGGGGCATTCTGTGTTTGTTGGGCGGTTTTGATGGAAACCGTCCGGCCAAAGCTGAAGATCGCCTTCGTGGATTTCTGGGAGAACTTTACCCCGGAAAAGTGCTTTCTGGCGCAACAGATTCAAAAGCTCTGCCATGTCGAAATCTCTGACCAGCCGGATGTGGTTTTCTACTCGGATGCGCAGTCGCAGCATCACCGTCAGATCGATGCTAAGCGCGTCTTTGTGGCGATTGAGGACCGCGTGCCGAATTACCGCGTCTGCGATTATTCGTTCACATTTCGCGACATGGAGGACGACCGCAATCTACGGCTGCCGTTCTATGTGGTAATCAGTGATGGCCCGGCTGCGTTAATTAAAGGCAGCGAGGCAGAGGAGGCCCGGCTGCGCGGTGAGCGTCGGCGTTTCTGTGCCTTCGTGGCGTCCAACGCCAATCCGCGGCGGACGGCCCGGCGGCTGTCGATCTTTCATAAGCTGCGGGCGGAACGCCACGTGGACTCCGGTGGCCGGGCTTTTAACAACGTGGGCGGGCCGGTTGAGGACAAAGACGCCTTCTTGCGCGGGGCCCGGTTCAACCTGGCGCTGGAGAACTATGCCAGCCCTGGCTACACCACGGAGAAGATTTACCAGGCGATGCTCGCTCGCTGCATCCCGATTTACTGGGGCAACCCCGACATCGCTCAGGACTTCAATCCCGCCAGCTTTATCAACGTTGCCGATTTCGCCAGCGACGCGGAAGCCGTCGAATACATTGTCGCGGCCGACCGGGACGAGGCGTTACAGGCGCAGTATCACCGCGAGCCGTTTTTTCCCGACAACGAGCCGACGAAATACTTCCGCGACGACTACCTTCTGCCGCAGTTGGAGAAGATATTCTCAGAGCCCAAGCGCCGCCGCTCGCGCTTTTACGTGGGCGACATTGTTTACGACCTCCGCAAGCGCTGGGGCTTCCACGCCCCCTTCCTCGACCCCAACCGCAAGCTCGGCCCCCGCTTCGCCAACGAGGAAGTGGAGTGATAAGGTTTGAAGGTTTGGAGGTTCGAAAGTGGGAAAGTTCGAAGGTTGAGGTTTGTCAGTAACTTTCGAACATCCGAACTTTCCAACCTTCAAACTGCCTCCCCCAATCCGGTATTGCTATTTTCCGTTAAATGCTAGACGGTCATCGCTTGGTTTTCGGGAGGCAGCTCTCGCAGCCGTTCTTTGAGACAGTTGAGGAAAGTCCGGACATCATAGGGCAGGATTCCCCATGAAAGTGGGGGCAGGCGGCGTTTAAGCGCCGTTTGACGGATAGCGCCACAGAGAATATACCGCCCCCTCGGGGGTAAGGGTGAAAAGGTGGGGTAAGAGCCCACCGCGTCTTGGGTAACCAAGGCGGCACGGCAAGCCCATTCCGGTGCAAGACTATGTAGGGGGCCGGGTTGCCCGCCCGCTAAGGCCCCGGGTAAGTCGCACTTCGCTTCGGCGGAGGCTAGGCTTCGGCCTGACAGATGAATGAGAGCACGCAGTGGGTTTCGGCCCGCCGCGAACAGAATCCGGCTTACGCTTTCCGAAAACCTTCATTTTCACCATTGACAGACCGTTCCAAACCCCATTTTTTGAACGGCTTTTCCACATTTCAAATCCTTTACCAGATCATGGCTAACACCAAACAAGCCCAGAAGTACATTCGTAAGACCGCGACCCGCACGGACCGCAGCCGCGCCGTCCGCAGCCGCCTGCGCACGCTGGCGAAGAAGATCAAGACTCTCGCCGAGCAACCGGAAGAGGCGAAGAAGGTGGCGACTGAGTACGCTTCGGCCCTCGATAAGGCTGCCAAGCGCAATATCATCCACACCAACACCGCGAACCGTCACAAGTCCGCGATCTCGAAGTACCTCTTCGAAGCCGCTAAGTAAGGCTCGCGCAGCACGCGCTTTCCACGACTCCCATTGCCTATTGCGGTGGGAGTTTTTGTGTTTTTCAAGTAGCATAGGCGTCTCGCCTGTGCCCTAATCTTTCTGAAACGACACAGGCGAGACGCCTGTGCTACTAATATGCCCGACCCAATCACACTCGATTCGCAAACTGAGCTCAAAATCGGCTTTCCGCCGCCATTGCTGGGCAGTGAGCCCGTACGCCTGCCGGTCGCGCAGCCAGGTGAGGGGGTAGTCGCGCTCACGCTGCCGGGGGGTGTGGTCTCCGATGCGCATCCGTTTTATCCGGGCGCGTTGAACGTTGTCGCCAGCTTGCAGGCGCAGCTGCGCGCGGAGAAGCCGGAGCTGGCTCGTCTGGGCATGGAGGCTGCGCTGGGGGTTAATTTCATTGAGCCGGAGGTTAGTGGGTTGCTCTTGGTCGGCATTACCCGGCCTGGTATCGAAAAATGGCGCAACGCATTTGGCTCCTCACAGCTTTCATTTACCTATGAGTTTGTGGCGCTGGCCAGTGACGACTTGGGGGATGAGATTGTTTGCGATCTGCCGGTGGCCCGGCACAAGGCGCGGCATAAGTCGGAGTCGCGCATGCTGATTTCGCACAAAACCGGCAAAAAGTGTCGCACGGAGTTTCGTCGCCTGGCGCGACAGGGTCGCTACGATCTCTGGTCGGCGACCACGGCCATGCCGCGCGTCCACCAGATCCGCTTGCACGCGATGGAGGTCGGCCTGAGTATCCCCGGTGAATGCTGTTACGGTAAGACGCCAGCCCTGACTTGGTCTGCCTTTGAGGGAAAGGGTAAGCATGGCGACACGAGCGTTGTCGAGGAACGGCCGCTGGTTCATTTGGCCAGGGTGGAGGCGACGCTTGAGTCGCTGGGGCTGACTCCGGTCGTGGCTCCTTTGGAGGGGCGTATCGGGCGTTTGTGGTCGGCATTTTCGCGATAGTCGAAATACCGTAATTTGGCCTTTACAAATGGCAATCAGAGCGCAAGATAGGCGGTTTTTCCAAATTCCAACTTAGCACCAACCAGTCAATACAACCTTAACTTTACATGGGCAATCTCAAGAAGAAGCGTCGTCTGAAGATGAACAAGCACAAGCGTCGCAAGCGCTCACACGCTAACCGTCACAAGAAGCGCACCTGGTAATTCCGGGTCGCGGCTTTTTGCGCCGCAAGACGATCATTGCTCAGCCGACGGAAGTTTCCGTCGGCTTTTTGTGTTTATTGGCCCCGACGTGGCATGTGTGACTCCATGATTTTCTGAACTGGATCACTAGCCTGTTCTTTTGGGGTTTCTGGGGGGTAGGGTTTATTCGGAATCACCAGTTGGTGAAACAAGTGTAAACCGTTCATAGATCGGGACAAAAACGTTGTCAGACGAATTTTTTTTCCTTGTGAAATAAGGGGTCGGCGGGTAGTTCATCTCTTGCTGTCTGGCTATTATGCGAAACGTTCGTCACTCTGATCACTCCAACTTGCGCTGCGATTTGACCCCCCTGGGTTGGCAGGCGGCGACTGCTATCTAACGATGTCCAAGGGAAGTTCCAAAGCGCTATTTGTCGAGCTCTCTGAGTTCTCGCTCCTCGTGGCCCGGGTTTCGGGGCTGGAGCCGCCTTTCACCATTGAAGGCGTTGAAGAGATTCCTCTAAACGAGGGTGAAGAGGTGGTCCGAAGCACGATTTTGTCTCTGGTCGGTAATCCTAAGATTCAATACGCATATGCGGTCTGTGGTATTTATCCACCGACCCGTGTAGTCCGACGGGCTACGCTGGATAACCCGGCTAAAACTAAAGACCCGGCCTACTTACCGGAGTTCCTCAAAAACCAATTTAAAATCGACGTCGCCACCTACGCGATGTCTGTGCTCAACGCCAATGGCGGTGGTGAGTTCGGCTCGGACAAGGCTTCCGGCAAGGAACTCGTCTTCTGCGGGGCCCCGCGCGTGGATCTCGCCCGTGAGCAACAGCGCCTGGTCGACTTTGGCATCTTCCCGACACGCGTGGACATCGGATCGATCTCCACGGTGGGGGCGGTTCTCGACTACCAGCAGCTCAAGGGTGAGAAATCGCCAACGCTGATTCTCGAAATGGGCTACGACGACGCCATGGTGCTCGTCTGTAATGGCAAGTCGCTCGACGTTGCCCGCCCGGTTCCCTACGGCCTCCGCAGCATGTATCCGATCGTGCAGAAAGAACTTGGCCTGAAGGACGAGGAGTCTGCCCAGAAGCTTTTTGGCTCGGCGACCTTTGATTTTGCGGAAATGGGACCCACACTGCTTAAGAAGCTAATGAAGGAACTGCAGGCGTCCACCGGTTTTTACGAGGTGCAGACGGGGCAGACCATTGGCAACATTTTCCTCGGGCTTGCGCCCGATAACCTGGGTTGGATCGCCACAACATTATCCAAGACGTTGGGCGTGCACGTGCTGAAGCCAAACTACGAGGATTGGCTGGAGCATCAGGGCATCAAGGTGGCGAACGGCGTGGATTTGGGCAATCTCGGCCCACGCTGGTTCGGTCTCTTCAGTCTCATGGGCAATTACGCGCCGAAATCTTAATCGACGATGGCAGAGAAAAAATCCAAAGACACTGGAGGCTTCGCTCCTAACTGGCGCCCGGACTTCCGCGACAACGACGTCCTGCCGGACGTCAAGGCGGTCCGCACCAACTTCCTCGTTAACTTCGTGGCGCTGGCGCTGGCGATCCTGGTGGTCGGCTGGTTTGGCTTCCAGGAGTTCCAAGGCCTTTCAATGAACTCGCAAATGGAGGATCTGCAGGCTCAGATTCAAAGCAAAGCTGCGGAAAACCGGGCCAACCTCAAGCAAAGCGCCGAGTTTAAGAAACTTTCACCGCAAGCGGAGGACCTGCTGGAGTTTTACAAGGGTTACCAGGATCCTTTGGAGGTCGCCCTGGCCCTATCGGAATCGCGCCCTGAGACGATCGCGCTGCAGAGCATTTCCCTCGGTAGCTTCGCCAAAAATATCGGCACCAACCGCAAGCCCAAGATGATTATGGTTCCTCGCTACACCTTGCGGGTGGTTCTCAAGGGGAACAACGAGGAATCCCTGGAGCAGGTGAGCAAATATAAGACAATTTTGGGCGACTTGGAGATTTTCAAGGACCGCCTGGATTCGATCGATGAAGACCGTCCCACGCGCAATGAGGATCTCGGGCTCTTCGAATTCACCATCGTCATCAACCTGAAGGAGGCGTCATGAATTCCCAGCAACTCATTGCCAAACTAAAGCAGTATCCGCTGGCCGTCATTTGCTCGCTGATCATCCTTGTGATGCTTGGCCTGAGCTTCGTGCGCAGTGGTAATTTACCCGAGCTCAACGCCCAGTACGACACGCTGCAAAACGAGGCTGAGACCGTGCGCCAAAACAGCAGCAATGCCGTCGATTTGCCCGCAAACCTCAGCGAGTTGGAGAAGTTGGTCGAGAATGTCGATTCCCGCTTGATTGACGCTGATGCGATCACCGCCAACTACCGCTATTTCCTCAGCCTTGGCGAACGGTCGAACATCAGCTACGTCGCCGACCCGCCTGCTGCGAACTACAAGAGCTCCACTTCGCTCAAGAAATATGCGATGGCGGAGTTTACCAATGTGTCCATCCGCGGCCAATACGAGGATGTGCTCAACTACCTCTACCTCCTGCGCACGGGGGATTACCTGATGCGCGTAGATTTCATTTCCATCTCACCCAAGACAGGTGGAAAAAAGCACGAGGTCGTGGCCAACCTGAACATCGTTGGCCTGGCTAAGCAAAAGGAAGAGAAGAAAAAGTAAGCCGCCATGAAAACACCTCACCGCATCTTTCTCCTCCTCCTGCTGGCACCCATTTGCGTCCAGGCGTCTGATCGCGTGGTCGCGCGCACCAAGCGCATTAATATGCTCAAGGAGACCCGCCAATACATGAATTTGGCCGATCCCGAGCTGAAGTCGGAAATTTCCGAAGTCCGCTACCCCTTCGAATTCAAGCCGGAGGAAGTCAAAGCCCCGGTCCAGGTGGTGGACAACAAGCCCGTTGAAGTGGCTCCGGTGGAAATCACCAATGAGGAGATCCTCGATAAAATCGCCCCGAACATTAAGCCAACCGGTGTGCTCTTCAAAGAAGGTGGCAAGGGCGTGCTCATTTTGCCCAAGGGCCAGTTGGCTGATGGCAGCGCGATTCGCGTTAATTATGCCGGCAAGCCATATCTCATCAGGGTTACTGATGTAACCACTGATTCCTTTACCCTCCGACTGGACGACGCCTCGCTTGTGCGACAAATCGATGCGGGGTCCGGCCGCGGGGTAACTCGTGACAAATAAATTCTCTGTATTCTCCCTTTTAACATTCGCCACTGCCTGAACGACAAACTCCTGACCGATATGAAGCACTTGAACCTCTCGCTCCTGGCTTTGCTGGCCATCTTTGCCAGCATCGCGTCGACTCCCGCGGGCTACGCTCAAACCCAACAACAAATTGACGCAGTTGATGAGCGGACGGCCGCTGACGACCCTACCGTCGAGCCTACGGACGAAGATGCTGAGGACATGATCGGCACGTCGATCCCGTCAGCAAACACGAATATTCCTTACGCTGGATCCAGCCTGGAAAGCAGCAAGCCGATCCAGGCGACCAACGGAGGTGCCATGGCCGTTGGCTCCGGTAATACAACCGGCCCAGGGGACGCAACCGGCGGCAGCGACACAGCGAGCACCGGCAGCACTCCCGGCACGACTCCTGCCACTCCTACCGATGCCTACGCACCGGATCAGTCTGGTATGACGATTCGCGAGGTTAAGGAGCAGAAGCAGGTTACCGAGCAGGTTGTCGGCGAAAATGGCGCGCCATCGATCAAGGAGGAGACCGTGGAAATCCCGGCCATGGAAATTGACTTTAGCGGTGGTGGCGGCTCCGCCACGGTCGAGTTCCCCACCGAAGAGGCTGGTATGGAAGCGCTCATGGGCGAGGACGACACCATTTCGGTGGACTTCCCGGACGAAGAAGTGCGCACCATTATCCGCAACGTGGCAGACCTTTACGACCTCAACGTGGTCATCCCCGACACGCTGCAAGGCAGCACCTCGATCAAGCTGCGCAATGTCACTTGGCGCCAAGTGTTTGAAGTCGTTCTCGAACCGCTGCGCTACACTTACATTGTCGACCGCAACATCATCAAGATCAAGAGTATCGACGAGCTCACCAACGAGCCGACCGTCACCCGCGTGTTCCTGATTAACTACGCCGTGGCCGACACACTGCAATCTTCTCTGGCTCCCCTGATCGACTCCGCCAACGGTGGTCGCGTTCAGGTAGACAAGCGCACGAACGCGCTGCTTATCACCGAACGCCCTTCGCGCATGAACGACATTCAGGCGATCATCGAGCGTCTCGACCGCCCGAATCCGCAGGTCATGATCGAGTCCAAGTTTATTGAAATCAACGACGAAGACCGTAGCGACATCGGTGTCAACTGGGCGTCCCTGCAAGGTTATCAAATCAATGCAGGTCCATTTAACCGCGCTTACACCGCCGAGAAGAGCAAGAATACGGATGACAGCGTCTTGACTGACCGCACGACTCTGGCTGATCGTCAAACCAGCAACTCTTCCAGCACTAATCTCGATATTCCGGGTGGCTTGTCCTCGAACACTGCATCTTCGATGCAGGACATCGCTAACAGCGCTTTCAACTACTCAGTCCTCGGCGATACCAACTGGATCAACAACGTCACCCGCTCGGATACAGCAGTCTTCTCGGCCGACGCTTTCAGCGTTATCCTGAGCTTCCTGGAATCTAACACGGACGCCAAGCTGGTGAACAATCCGACGCTGGTTACTCTCGACGGCGAAGAGGCTAAGTTGGTTATCGGCGAGCAATTCCCGATTCCAAGTTACACTTTCAATGACGAAACCGGCTCTTTCGAAGTTAGCGGTTTTGAATACAAGGACATCGGCACGATTCTGTCGGTCACGCCCAATGTGAATAGTGCCGGCTTTATTCGCCTGAATGTCCGCCCGGTCCTTTCCCGCAGTGATGGCACTACGAGCTTCGGTGGTGCCGGTGGTGCTCAGATCCCGGTCATCCAAACGACCTCTACCGAGAGTAACGTGATCCTCAAGGACGGCTTCACGTTGGCTATCGGTGGTTTGATCGAAGAGTTGACCAGCGATCAGGACTCCAGCGTCCCTTACCTCAGCGAGCTTCCGCTGCTGGGTGAGCTGTTCCAGCATTCCACCAAGGTTACTTCACGCCGCAACCTGGTTATCTTTGTCACCGCCAAGACGCTCAATCCTGACGGCACGACTTACAAGGACATCATCGATCCGCGGGTTCTTTACCAAATGGGTATTCTCGAGAACGAAATTCCCGGGTATGTTCTGCCGGAAGAGCAAGCGAGCGCCTACAATCAGATCATGGATCTGCAGACCAAATTCTCCAACGACAAGGCTCAGCTCGAACTGCTTGAGCGCGTCAGCACGCTTGGCGACATTGATGATGAAAACGGCGAAGGTTCGGATAAGGAGTAATTCCCCTCTGTAAATCGCCGTAAAAAAATCATTAATGCCGTTCCCCTTTATGAAACATGCAACTCCAGCCTTCACGATTGCCCTGCGGTCTGGTAGGTTGGCCATCCTGTCGTTTAGGCAAAATGGAAGGACATGACTATGAATTCACCATACTTTAAGAAGTCCATATCGTTTACAGCGACATCTCTTCTGTTCGCCTCCGCCGTCTCTCTGCTCGCGCCCAGCGCGTATGCGGCGGACACCATTACCGCTGGCAACCAGTTTGGTGCTGCCGTGTCCGGCAATGAAATCAACACATGGGGCCTCAATAGTGTCGGCCAGCTTGGCCAGGGGACTACCGGTGGCGATAATCCGACGCCAACCCGCATTAATTCGACATTGTCCTACGCCAAAGCCGAAGCGGGCCCGAACTTTGCCTTCGGTATCACCAGCGGTGATGGCGATGTGACGGCTTGGGGAGACAACTCTTTCGGGCAGTTGGGCACCGGCAACACAACCAATTTGTCGACACCGGCATCCGTAATCTTCCCTGGTGATGTGGCGATTGCCGACATTGCGGCAGGCACGGACCATGCCTTGGCACTCTCGGAGAGTGGCGCGCTCTATGCCTGGGGCAGTATTGCCGTTGGCCAATTGGGCCTCGGCGTCTTCCAGGACCCCGTCCCGGAAGATTTTAACGACACCGTTGTGGAAACGCCTCAGCGAGTCGGTACCTCCACTTGGCTCGACATCGGCGCGGGCAATCAGTTCAGTGTCGCGGTGCGTAACGATGGTAAGCTCTTCATCTGGGGTGGCGGCGCTCTGGGGACTTTGGGCCTGACATCTCAGTATCTTTCCCCGGTCGAAGTCCCTGGCAGCCAGGGGATTACCTGGGCGCAAGTCGAGGCAGGCTATGCGCACGTGATCGCGTTAACCGCGAACGGTGAGATTTATACCTGGGGCATCAATGCAACTGGTCAGCTCGGCTTGGGCGACACCATCAGCCGTACGGCTCCGACGCGCGTTGGCGCGGCTTCCAACTGGACTTATATTTCCACCGGCTCTTACCAAACTTATGCCATTAACAGCAGTGGAGAGCTCTACGCTTTTGGTCTCAATAGCAGTGAACAGCTTGGCCAGGAAGTCACGCTGAATCCCGGTGCCGGCCTTCCAATCAATTACATGGTGCTGACTCCCATGCTGGCAATGCAGGGCGTCGCCGAGGCCGTTGATGGCGGTCGCGACAACCCGGGCGAAGTTGGCACATTGCCCGATGGCACCGAAGTGACGGGCTTTAGCATCCTCACGGGGACGCCTCTCTCGGCCACTAGTGTTGGCATTTACACCATTGGGGGTAACTATTCCGGCCAGCTTGGCACGGGTGTTAAGTCGTTTACCACCAGTCCTATTCCGGTGCGCACTTCGGCTGATGGTGCTTCCATCGAGGTTGGCGTGCCCAGCATTGATGCTGATGTGCTCGGGGTGAACTCGAGACAGGAAATTTCGGTATCCGTTGCCAACACTGGTTCAGTAAACATTACGGAAGACTACACCGTCACCCTTTATTTGTCCCCCACGGCGACATACAATTCAAGCACGTCAGGTGATCCCATTGCCTCTAAAGCCGTCGATGCGGATTTGGCAATCGGTGACTCGGAGAATGTTCCCTTTTCCGATGTCCTGATTCCGGTAAAGGTCTCTGGTAGCTACTACCTGATTGCGCGTGCGGTTTTCGCCAATGAAAATGCGGAAAATGCGCCGGATACATCGATTGGCGTCAAGCCGGTGACTCTCGTTCGCCCGGACATCAAGCTGCAGAACCTGAATTTTGCCAACGGCACGACCATTGATCTCGGCCAAGATTTTACGGATGTTTCAGTGGAACTGACCAACGGCACCATCGGCATCATCCCGGACGGTCGCGACATCAATATCCAAGCCTTTCTTTTGAGTAATCTGGACTTCGACCCGGTTTCCGACGTCATCCCGGAGGGCTCCCCCCAGCTTATTCCGACAAGTGATTTACTTTACTCAGATGGTTTGAACGCATTCAACGCACCGACCGATGCAGACCCGCCCGTTACGGTGTCTTTGGACTTTAGCACGCTGGATGTGCCCGAAACCCAAAATAGCCGCGAATACTTCCTGATTGTGTTTGTCGTTAATCGCGCCGACCCCGATTCGGAATACGTGGTCATTGGTGAGGAAGATGGCGTGACGGAGAATAACTATATTACTCAGCGTGTGCGCATTGTTTCGCCAAACTCTGTGGCTCCAGCGATCGGCTTTGGCGATTTGATGGGGCAGAATCTGGACATCGGCAAACCGGGCGAATGGAGCTACGTTTCCGACCAGTTTGCACTCAATGGCGATGCGCTGCAATCTCCGGATTTGGCAGCCAGCGGAACCGCTTCCATGTCGCTGCCGGTTTACGGGCCGACTACGATCACCGCCCCTTGGTTGCTAAATGCCGGTGGTAACGCGACCTTGGAATACACCCTCAAAGATGCAGGCGGCGTCGACATCGCATTTGCTGGAGCCGCACCGATGCTTAGTTCTTACCAGCCAAATTATCAGCCGGTGGAGATCGTGGTCGACCAAGATTCACCACTTTATGTGAATGGCACGAATCACCCATATCCCTGGACGATTACCTGGACATTTACGCAATCGCCGAGCAGCACCACCGGCTATGCGCGAGTTGATCTGGAGGCACCGAACTTTGTGCCGGATTCGAATTCATTCGTCTTCCTCGGTATTGACGACGAAAGCTCACCGCTGGGCGATGGGCGTGTGGTCTCGATTGACTTGAATCAGAGCAACATGGAGGCAGGCCAGTCGGCCGTAATGAACCTGACTTATGATTTCACCCGGCCTTCACTGGTTAAATTCTGGTGGCGGACCAATGGTGACACCAACCTCGATACGCTGAGCTTCTCGGTCGACGGTGAGGTGCAAACCCTGCCGACGAAGGAGTATGCCGTCGATGCGAGTAATGCGAGCATCTCTGGCAACACCGGTTGGCAGCAAGTTGCCTTCATTGTAAGTGGCGGCCCGCACACGATGCGTTGGAATTTCACCAAGCTCAGCGACAATCCGGATGCCAATGCATTTATCGACGGCTTGCAGATTCTCGACCCCCTGCCGGACACCAACGAGTTTAACCGCTCCAACCCGGATCCATCGCTGTTGGCAAATGTCACTAATTCCGGAGCTTGGGTTTCGATTCCTGATACCAGTGCACCGAATGAACTTACCTACGAAGTTAGTGGTTTAGCGCAAGGCACGTCGCAATCCTTCAGCTATGATCTTGCCGACCAAGGCACGATGAACACTGGCCCAGTGGTGATTTATGCGCCGTGGCTGATTAGCTCAACGACGGATGAGGATGACGCCGACGCGGATGCATTGTCTTATCGTCTATTCGATGCGGGCAACAATCCCATCATGGCAGCTGGGAGCACACCGACTAACCCCATTGCCTTTGAGGTAGAGCTTAAGGGCGGTGTGAACGGATACCAGATGGTGAACATCGTTATCGATGAAAATTCCGAGTTATACGATGGTGGCGCTTATGCTTACCCTTGGAGAATTGAGTGGACCTACGAGCAAAACAGCGCCGATGCCAATGCATTTGCCCGTGTCGCTCCTACGCCTTACAATTTCCAGTATATTCCGGTGAGCAATGTGGACATGTCCATCCAGTCGGTGGTCGTCACTCCGGGCACCTACATTTTGGATGATGCGAACGGCACCGGTCGTCTGCCCGTCTCGGTGTCGGTCATTAACCGTGGCGCGAACTTTAATGTCGGACCGCCCAACAGCACGACCAATGATTTTCTGGACCCGACCAATCTGTCCGTCCACCTGTCTCTCGACCAAATTTTTGGCAACGAAGATGATGTGGATCTTGGTAACTTTGCACAGTCCAATGTGCTCAATAACGGTAACCAGATCATTTTCCAGGCGAACCTGAATCTGCCATTTACGACTCCGGCCGGAAATTATTTCGTTCTGCTGCAGTTTGATGCGTCGACGACGGTTGGTGAATTCACTCTGTCGAACAACACCTCGACGCAAGGCCCGGGCTTTATCATCGTGCGTGCGCCAAATCTGGTGATCCGCAATGAAAGGACACTGTCGAGCACGTATCCTTACCATCCGGAGCAACCAGCCTACATCACTTACGATATTACTAATATCGGTTTAGGCACGATTACGGAATCGGATACTTTCTCGGTTCAGTTGGGGCTCTACGCGCGGCTTAAGACCAGCGATGAATTCACTAACGAATTGCCCATCAAGATCTATGAGCCCGTCGAGCAAAGCTTGTTCTTACCGGAAGTAAGCGCCCAATATCCCAATGGCGGCACTACGAGTATTATTCATCAGTTCGACTTACCCACCGTGCTAGAAGTGCTCGTTGGCATTGGCGCTGTTAATGCCGATGAACCGGAAGATTCGAATGAAATTTATGAGAATCTCTACGAGATGAACAAATACTATTATTACTTCATCGCGACTGTAGATATCAACGATGACATTCTGGAATCCAGTGAGACGAACACCTTCTTCTTCAACACCGATTTCAATATCGTGCCAGTGCCTTATGGGATTGTTAATGCGCAAGGACAAGTGGCCTTTGCGTTTTTTGAAAACTTTGGACTTTATACGGGCCAGCCTGCTTTCAGCGACTATGTCATTGTGGCCCCTGGTGACGACAGTCTCACGGATCCAAATGTGTCCCTGCTCCCGGGCTTTCCGAATCAGACGAGTTTTATGTCATACGCTCTCGGGTTGAACCCGACGCCATCACCTGCGGGACAAGAGTTGCCGGTTTTATATCGCCCGGATTATAGCAACGGCCTTCTGAGTTATGACGTCGAGCCCTTCGGTGACGATGAGTTCCTTGTCATGAGCTTTGATTTCAATACCCGCGCATCGGACTTCCGCATCGATGTTCAGGCTGGTGATGATCCAAACAACTTGTCGACGATTACCACGATATCGCCTCCATATAACGAAATTCAGGGTGAGCGAAGCCTTACAGGTTTCAATGGTCTCCTATACGACCCACTCGTGATGGCCGTTGAGGGTAACGTCAGCTCCGTCCAGCAAGTTTACACGGCACGGGTTACGGTGCGTGATGAGGTCCCATACAATGGAAGCCGCTTCATGCGCTTGCTCATTACCCCGACTTCACAAGCACCGACTGGCGATCCGACCAATCTCCTGGGCAGTCTCTTTTATTTCGACGGCGAATTCCAGCATGTCGTTTTGAATTGGACGGGCCCACAGGTATATTCTGAGTCTAATGCTGCTCTTAATGGCGCATACCACATTGAACGTCAGACGGGTAATGATGATGCTGAAATCATTGCGGTGGTTCTTTACGCATCGTCCAATGGCAACTTCCGCTTTGAGGACGATACTGCTTCTCCAGGTAATACCTACACCTACCGCGTTCGTGCAGTGTCAACGGGCGGCACTTCGAACTATTCCAATGACGCGGTGGTGAGCGTTCCGACAAACTAATCCTACCCCTATGATAAATTCCTACCTCGATATGCGCGGCAAGCGTGGGCCGCTCGGCTTCATTATTTCGTTTGTCGCTATCGCAGCAGTATCCGTTTTGGTGATGGAGGGCATCTATCAGTGGTTGCACACCAATCATCATTTATCCGGCCTGATCGTATTCCTGGGCATCCTCACCGGAGTGGTGGGGGCGTCCATCCTGTTGACTCAGGCCATCCGCCGATTGAATGACATGGGATGGAACGGCATGTATTCGATGTTGTTGGTTTTTCCGGCCGGTGCCGTTGCGCTGTTGGCGCTGTATGGTGCCAAGCTTTCAGGGCTCATGATTGCCGTGGTGGTCTTGGGCGCGCTGATTCTCGCCCCGCTCTGTTTGCTCCCCGGTAAAAAGTCTTAAGGGCAATTGAGGCGAAACGGAGGTTGCAGTCCGCATTGTGTCAGGCTAAGTATCAGTTTAGAACACTGTTGCTATGCGTTTGCACATTTTATCGATCTCTATGCTTGGGATGTTGGTTCTGGCTGGCTGTCCCAAGCGCAACGAATTCGCCGAACCTCCACCGCCATCGGTTTCCGTTAAGGATGTCGAGCCGCAAGCGGTTACGGTTTACGATAGCATGCCCGGCCAAACCGCCGCCGTCAATGTCGTGGATATCGTGGCCCGCGTTCAGGGCTTCCTGGAATCACAGGATTTTGAGGACGGAGCGATTGTAGAGAAGGGCCAGGTGCTGTTCACGATCGATCCCGTCGAGTTTCAGGCCAATCTCGAGGCCGCGCAGGGCAAGCTCTCCAGCGCCGTTGCCTCGCGCGATCTGGCGGACACCACCTACAAGCGCAACAAGGAGCTGTTCGCAACGCAGGCGATTTCCGAGCTGGAAATGCTCCAGTCTGAGGCGGATCTCGATCTGGCCAAAGGCGGTGTCGAGCAGGCCAAAGCCGATGTCGCGCGAGCCGAGCTGGATGTCGGCTATACGAAGATCAAGTCCCCGATTGCCGGGCAGATGTCGCGCGAGTTTGTCTCCCCGGGTAACCTCGTCGGGCCGGGCATTAGCCAGCAACTGGCGCGCGTCGTGAGCCTCGACCCGATTTACTTTTACTTCAACGTCGATGAGCGGACTTTTCTGCAATATCAGAAGATCGACCGCTCCATGAAGGCCAAGAATAAGGACGCCCGCATCAAGGTGTCTCTTGAATTGGCGGACGGTTCCATTTTTAAGCATGAAGGCGAGGTCGACTACGCGGACAACCAGGTGGACACCCAGACGGGCACCATCGAGATCCGCGCCGTTTTCCCGAACCCCGACCGCATGCTCTATCCCGGGTTGTTCGGTAATGTGCGTTTTGCCAACAAACGGGAGAGCGCCATCGTTGTGCCGGAAACGGTCATCCAAAAGGACCTGGCGGGTGATTTCGTGCTCGTTGTGGGGGAGAACAACATCGTTGAAATCCGCTACGTCAAGAAGGGTCCGCGTGTGGAGCAGGGCATTATCTTGGAGGAGGGATTGGAAGCCGGGGAAAAATTGATCGTCAACGGCATCCAGCGCGCCCGCCCGGGTGCCCCGGTCAAAATCGAAGAACAGGCCGTCCCACAACCGGAATAATCCGATGTTCAGCCACTTCTTCATTCGCCGGCCGATCTTTGCTGCGGTCATTTCTATTGTGATCATGCTGCTGGGCGCGTTTGCGCTCATTTCGCTGCCGATCGAGCGCTACCCGGAGATCGCCCCGCCGCAGGTGACGATTTCCGCGGTCTATCCCGGTGCCAATGCGCAAACGGTCGCCGAGACGGTGGCCTCGCCCATCGAGCAGGAGGTCAACGGCGTCGAAAACATGATTTATATGTCCAGCGTGTCGGCGAACGACGGCACGATGAGCCTTACCGTCACCTTCGAGTCCGGTGTGGATCAGGACATGTCGAACGTTCTCACCCAGAACCGCGTTTCCAAGGCGCAGTCACAGCTGCCGCAAGAGGTCCAGCGGATGGGGGTCACGGTCAAAAAGAAGTCTTCAGTCGCCAACATGTATGTGGCGCTGACCTCGCCCGACGGCTCTTATGACGACGTTTTCCTGTCCAACTACCTTGAATTACGCATCAAGGACGAAGTGGCCCGCGTCAACGGCGTTGGTGAGGTGCAGACCTTCGGCGTGGGTAAATACGCCATGCGCATTTGGCTCGACCCGCAGAAAATGACGACCCGCAAGGTGTCCGTTGATGAAATCGTTGCCGCCGTGCAGCAGCAGAATGTGCAGGTGGCCGCCGGTTCGATCGGGGAACCACCCGCCCCCAAGGACCAGCCGTTTCAGCTAACGGTCAATGTGCAGGGACGCCTCGTCGACCCCGAGGAATTTCAGGAAATCATTATTCGCTCAACGAGTGATGGCGGTGCGCTGCGTATCAAGGACGTGGCGCGGGTCGAGATCGGCTCGGAGTCGTATCGCCTCGCATCCAGCTTCAACGGGAAGGACTGCGCCGCTTTTGCGATTTACCAGATACCCGGTGCCAACGCGATCAACGTTGTCGACGGTGTGAAAGCCAAGCTCGTGGAGCTCTCAAAGAATTTTCCCCAGGGCGTATCCTACGACATCGTTTATGACGACAGCGTGGCCATCCGCGCGTCGATTTCCGAGGTGGTCGAGACGCTGTTCATCACGCTGTTGCTTGTGGTGTTCACGGTCTATGTTTTCCTGCAAAATTTCCGCGCGACCCTGATTCCCTCGATGACGATTCCCGTGTCGCTGATCGGCACCTTTGCGGTCATGGCGGTGATGGGCTTTTCGATTAACACGCTGACTTTGTTTGGCCTGGTGCTGGTGATCGGTATCGTGGTGGACGACGCCATCGTCGTCGTGGAAAACTGCACGATCAACATCGAGGAGCATGGCATGAGCCCGAAGGAGGCCGCCATGAAGACGATGGTCGACGTGACCGGGCCGGTCGTTGCGACGACGCTTGTGTTGCTGGCGGTGTTTATCCCGACAGCGTTCATGAGCGGTATTTCCGGCACACTGTTCCGCCAGTTCGCGCTGACGATTGCCATCGCGACGGTCTTTAGCTCCATCAACGCGCTCACCCTCAGCCCGGCGCTCTGCGGTGTGCTGCTCAAGAAGTCCAGCGGCAAGACACCATGGTTCTTCCGCCTCTTCAATCGTGGCATGGATTCGACCACCAGCGGCTACCATGGCGTGGTAAAGTTTGCGCTGCGCAAGGCGGCGATCGGCATTGTGGTCTTTGTAGGCCTCGTGGTTCTCTCGGGTTGGGGCTTCATTAATCTGCCCGGTGGTTTCGTGCCGCAGGAAGACGAGGGCTACTGCCTGACGAGTGTGCAACTGCCCGAGGCCTCCGCACTTGACCGCACCCGCGCCGTGATGGAGCAGGTGGATGGTGTCGTGGAGGATATTCCCGGCGTCGCCCGCTACCTGACGATTTCCGGTTATTCGCTGATCGACGGTGCCGTTGCCTCAAACACCGGCTTCGCGGTGGTGGTCTTTAAAGACTGGTCCGAGCGCCCACCCGAGGAGCATCAGTCGATGATTATTGGAGCGCTCAATCAGCGCCTCAGCAAGTTGCAGGATGCCTTGGCGTTCAGCTTCCCCGTGCCTTCGCTGCCGGGCTTGGGCCTGAGCGGCGGCTTTACCTTCATGCTGGAGGACCGGCAGGGTGTCGGGCTGCAGGCATTGCAGCAAACCGCCGATTACGTGATCGAGGCCGGTAACGCCCAGACCGCGCTCACAGGCATGTACACGCCGTTCCGTGCGAATGTCCCGCAGTTGTTTATCGACGTGAACCGCGAGCAAGTCATGAATCGCGGCATTCCGCTGGGTAGCATTTGGGGTGCGCTCCAGACTTACCTCGGCTCGAATTACATTAACGACTATACCGACTTTGGCCGCGTGTTCAAAGTCTATGCGCAGGCTGGCAGTGATTATCGCGCGCAGCCCGGAGACATCGGCAAGCTGGAGATCAAAACGCCGAGCGGCGAGATGGCTCCGCTGGCGAACTTCATCGATGTGCAGGAGACGCTCGGCCCGCAAACGATCACCCGTTACAACATGTATCCGTCGGTGAAAATCCTGGGGAGTCCAGCACCGGGTTTCAGCTCGGGTGATGCGATGGAGGTCATTGAAAACATGGCGGAGAAGAATTTGCCCGCGGCCTTTGGCTACGACTGGACGGACCTCTCTTATCAGGAGAAGATCGCGCAGGGCGGCACGGCGGTGATTTTCGGGTTGGCGATCGTGCTCGTTTACCTGGTGCTTGCCGCGCAGTATGAAAGCTGGACGCTGCCCATCTCGGTCTGTCTGGCGGTGCCCACGGCGCTGCTGGGTGCGGTCGCGGCGCTCATGGCGCGCGGCTACGACAACAATATTTACACCAAGATCGGCATCGTGCTGCTCATTGGCCTATCCACCAAAAGCGCGATTCTTATCGTGGAGTTCGCCAAGGCCCAGCGTGACGACGGGATGCCGATTTTTGACGCGGCCCTCTCGGCGGCGCGTCTGCGTTTCCGCGCGGTGTTGATGACGGCGTTTTCGTTTATCCTCGGGGTCATCCCCTTGCTCATCGCCACGGGTGCTGGCGCGGAAAGCCGCAAGGCGATTGGTACGGCGGTGTTTGGCGGCATGGTTGTCGCCACCGTGGTTAGCGTGGTCGTGGTGCCGATGCTTTATTACGTCGTTCAATCCGTTTCGGAGAAATTCGGTCGCAAGCCCAAGCCGATTGAAGAACCTACTTGATTTACCATGTCGTTGAAAAATTGGTTCCACGCGCTGCTGCGCCTTGTATGTCTCGGACTGCTCTCGAGCACCGTTTCCTATGCCCAAAGTCCTGATGTGACGGTGGAGGAAGCCCCGCCTACGCTCACCATCGCCATCGTGCGCGACGGGCCGTCCTACATCCTCGACGCCATGATCGAAGCGGTGAAAAAGGAGACGACAGCGCTGCTCAAAAGCAAGCACACCGTGGTCTTCCGCGAAGATGCCGACTTCAATGCAAACTGGTTTCCCGGCGGCGCTCGTTTGGCGCTCAAGCGGGCCCTGGACGATCCATCCATCGATATGGTCATCCTGCAAGGCTACTTCAGCCTGGAGGAGGCGGCCAGCGGCGCGTTGACCCTCAACAAGCCCTGCATCGGTGCATACGTGCAGGACCCGAAGATCGTCGCGCCGTTTATTAAGAACGGCCGTTCGCAGATTGAAAATTTATCGGTGATCGTGTCCGACATTTCGCTGCAGGACGACGTGAAGAAATTCCACGACCTGGTCGGTTTTGACAAGGTGCTCTACGCGGTGACGGATGCCTACCTGAACGACGTGAAGGAAGACGGCCAGATCGCCGCGCTGCTCAACAAGATGGACACGGACCTGGGCATCACGCACGGCTTTATTCCGCTCAGCGCAACGGCGGCGGATTCCCTCCGCGCTACGCCCGACCGCGCCGAGGCGGTGTTCTTTTTCCCGCCACTTCGCTTCCCGAGTGAAGATCAGCTGGAGGACTACATTACCGGCATCAACGCCCGCGCGATCCCGACCTTTGCGATGACGGGGGAGTCCGGCGTTGCTGAAGGATTTTTGTTTGGCACGATGCCGGATCTCCGCACACAGCTGGCCCGCCGCGCCGCGCTCAATATCAAGGAACTCCTTGAGGGGCGCACCTCCACGCAGATCGATGCGCTCTTTCGCGTGGAAAAGAAGCTTTACGTGAATATAGTCACCGCCTCGGGGATTAACTTCGACCTGCCGACGGATATGCTCTTCGACGCCGTGCTAATCGGTGGCGAGGCACCGCAGATCAACGCGGTGCCGCTCACGCTGGTGCAGGCCGTCGAGCTAGCAATCAAGGCCAACTACGAGTTGCGCGCCCGCCGCGAAGACACGGAGGCCGTTTACGAAGCGCAGCGTCAGGCGCTCTCGCAAATGCTGCCGCAGGTGAACGCGGTTTACCAATACACGCGCAACAACGACGCCGCCGCGCGCGACTCGCTGGGCACCATTCCGCGGCAGTCCAACAGCGTGGGCATCGGCGTGTCGCAGATGGTTTACGACGACGACATCGTGACCGGCTACCGTATTTCCGAGCAAGAATCCTACGTGGCGCAATACCAGGAGCAGAGCCTGGAGTCCGACGTGATCCAAGTCTCCTCCGTGGCCTACCTGCGCTACCTGACCGCGAAGTCCATCCTGGCCATCGCCAAAGAAAATCTGGACGTCACGCGGACGAACCTCGGCCTGGCGCGCGTGCGCCTGGATGTCGGCACCTCGGGGCCGGAGGAAGTTTACCGTTTTGAAGCGGCTGAGGCATCCGACCGTGCGACCGTTGCGTTGGCCGAAAGCCAGGTGCAAACCGCGTTGACCTCGCTGAATCGCGTGATGGGGCAGGACGATCTCGCCACCACTTGGGACGCCGAGCAGATCGGTCTGTCCTCGGATGCGTTCGACACCACCTCGCGCCGCGTGGTGGAGCTGCTGACCAGCGAAGCCCGCTCGCAGCGTTTCCGCTTGTTTTCGATGCAGTATGCGATGTCTCACGCGCCGGAGCTGGAGGTCGCTGACCGCCGCGTGACCGCGCAGGAGCTAAGCCTCGGTGCCGCCAAGCGCAGCTTCCTCGTGCCGGATGTCGGAGTGAATTTTAATTACCTGAACACCTTCCAGCAGGACACCTATGAGTCGCTGCCGGGCTCGGCCAATACGCCCAAGGATGAGTGGCAGTTCGTCTTCCAGGCGAGCATTCCGATCTTCGAGGGGGGCAACCGCGTCTTCAACGTGTTGCGGCAAAAGGCGCTCGTCCGTGGCCGGGAATACGACCGCTCGTTGACGCGTCAGATCATCGAGGAGCGCGTGCTGGTCTCACTGTATTCGCTGAGTTCCAGCTACAGCGACATCCGTTTTAGCCGCATTGCCGCTGACCGCGCCCAGAAGAATTTGGACATCGTCACCGAGAAATACCGCGTGGGCCGGGTGAGCATTGTCGATCTGCTCGATGCGCAAAACCAGGCCTTCGTGCAGAAGCAAAACGAGGTGCTTTCCACCTACGGCTTCCTGGAGGATTTAGTGGATTACATGCGCGCGATCAACTGGTTTGAGTTCCTCTCCACGCCGGAGCAGCAGGATATGTGGCTGAACTCGGTGAAGTCCTTCATCGAGCCCTCGCGCCCCCGGACGACGACCACCGTGGCCCCGCAATAATATTCCCAGCTTTGATTTGCGAACGGCAGTGATGCGGTTAAGTTTTAAACGTGACCGCAGAGATTAATATTCCGCGTGAGTTGCCGGTCATGACGCTGAGCAACACCGTATTTTTCCCGCATGCTATGCTGCCGCTCTACATCTTTGAGCCGCGCTATCGGCAAATGCTGGAAAATGTGCTCTCGGGCGACCGCTTGTTTGTCGTTGCTCGCGAGGATGAGTTGCGTGGGCAGACGACGGGCGAGTTTGAACCGCCGTATCCCGTGGCCACAGTCGGCGTGGTGCGCGCAAGCCACCGTGAGGATGACGGCGCGTCGCACCTGATCCTCCAGGGGCTTTCCCGGGTGCGCTTCGTGCGGATTGTGAGCGAGCAGCCTTACCGGGTTGCGGAGTTTGAGCCGCTGAGCACGACCGGGGATGACGCCGAGCACCTTTCGTGCTATCAGTCCAAGCTCTCTGCGGCCGTGACTCTGCACCAACAGCTGACCAAGCAGGACCCGGAGGAGATGTATGATTTTCTCGCGGAGTTGAAAGATCCGCAGACGTATGTGGACCTCGTCAGCTACACGCTTTGCCAGGATATCGATACCAAGCAGCAACTGCTTGAAACACTGGATGCGCGGCGTCGATTCCAGCGGCTTCTGGACTACCTGCATCGCGAAAACCAGCAGCTACAGCTGGAAAAACAGCTACGTGGTCATCTGCAGGAAGACCGGCTGGACCGGAACTGACGCGTAATCGCAGTCGTTTACAGACTTGGGCTCGCTTGGCTTTCCGTGCTGCCGAGCTTTTCCGAGCGGATTAGGCCCTCAGCCATGCTCTTCCAAAAAGTGATGTCTTCCATCTGGGTGACGCGTTCGAGCAGGGCCTTGGCGGCGTCGCGGTTTCCGGCAGCAAGCTCCAGTTGGGCGACTTCCAGGGCGGCTTCAGCGCGAATGGCAGTCAGCACACTGGTGGACTCAATCAGCTTAGTCAGGGTGACCTTGCCAGCGTCAATCTGGCCGGCTTTGATCTGGGCCATGCCTTGGCCGAGGCTTGCGCGACCGACGATGATGGTGTCCTTCAGCGGGGTGAGGGACTGCTGGTAAAATCCGATTGCGGCTTGGTAATCACCAGCGGCGTATTTGTCATCGGCGGTCTTGAGCAGCGCGATGCCACCGAGCGTGGTGTCGCTGTTGGCCGCTCCGAATGACTGAAGTTTTTCGGCATCGCCGAGAGATTGGCTGTATTCCTCCTGGAGCGCGGCGGTTTGGTTGTCCTGCATCAACTTCCAGGTATTGACGCCGACCACGCCCAGGATGGCGATGACGATGGCGGCAATGATCGTGCCCTTGTTGCGCTGCCAGTAGAGCCACGCGCGATCCTCGATATCGGCCTCGGCAAAGGCGTCGTCGATTTCCACCAAGTTGCGGTCGTCTCCCTCGGCTTTCGGTTGCTGGGGTGCGGCATTCTCAAGCTCCTCGCGGGAAAACCGGGGGTCTTCCACGAGTCCATCTTGGTGAGTCTTCTTTTTCTTGGGAGGGCGATTCATGAAGCGGAAAAACGGGCAGGTTGCAATTACCTGTCCGCGTAGTCAAGCGAAAGAGAATGTGATGGGCTGCGACAATTTAGCGCCCCCAGCGTCCCCAGCCGCGATAGCCACCCTCACGGACAGGCTGTTCGCGGAATTGCTGCTTCTTGTCGTCGGAGTAATCGGAGTCGGCGAGGTAGGCCTCGAAGGCTTCGTTGTCCTGTTCGCGGAGCATGGGGAGGATCATGCTTTCCAGGCGGTCGCGGGATTGCTCGTTGCTGATGGAGTTGGCCCAGGTGAGGGCGGTGGCCGGATCGTCCTGAGCGGCGCGCATGGAAAAGATGCCCACGGCGCGGTCCAGCTCGGGCGTTTGCGGCAGAGAGTTGAGCCAGTTGGCGGCGGCCTCCATGTCGTAGCGTGTCCAGTTGGCGACGAGAGACGTGGCCAGTCGGGCCTGGTCGGTCGTTTCCGGGTCGAGGCTGCTCAGCCACTCGGCTGCGGCGGCGGGGTCGTCATCGGCCCAGGCGCTGAGCAGTTCGCGCTGCATGTCGCCGTATGCGGGGTCGTCAATCATGCTATCGACAAAGGCTTTGGCGGCGAGCGGGTCCACATCGGCCCATTCGTCCACGAGGTCTTCCAGTGCCTGGTTGCGGGCATTGCCGGGCTCGAGGGCGAGGGTCATTTCGAGCGCTTGGTTGATCTGGTTCTGCTCGACCATGATCTCAATGACTTCGTCCAGCGCGTCGCTCTTGATGCGGCGGTCGCCTACGGTTTCTTCGGGCAGGCCCTGGACAAACTGAAAGGCGGACTGCGGGCTGCTCTGGGCGTAGCCCTGCACGATGTCATTCAAATAGTCGCCATACATGCGGGCCGACAGCTCGGAGCCGTTCTGGTTGAGCCAGTTGATGGCCGATACCGGGTCGTTGGCGGCCCAGCCTTCGAGCACCTGGCCGATGCCGCGGCTGCGCATTTCCATCGATGTCAGTGAATCGGCGTAGGCGAGGGCGTTGGTCGGGTCGAGCATGCCCCAGCGCTCCAGCATGGAATAGACGAGCATGTTGCGCTCGCGCCCAGCGGGCATGGCAAGGACTTCGTTGAGCGCGTCTTGCAATTGGCTGGCGCTCATGCCCATGGCGTCGACGTTGGCCTGCATCCAGGAGGTGCGGCTAAAGTCGCCACTGCGCAATGCGGTGAAGCCGGCCAGCGATTGCTCCTGCGCTTCTTTTTCGATTTCCGCAATCAGGCCTGCGGCGGCTTCCTCATCGATGGCGATCAGCGCGCCGTCTTTGTCGACCATTTTGGCATTGGCGGATTTCTGGCTGGCGGAGGTGGCGGCGGATGGTTCAGCTTCCTCGGAGGTGCTTTGACCAACGAAATAAGCGGCAGCGAGACTTCCAATCCATAGCGCTGCAAAGAGTGACAACTTGGAGTTCATAACGTACGGGAAACCAGTGTTAGCAGATTTAGTTGCGGGATAATCGGTATTATCGCCGAAAAAGACTATTTTTTCAACAAATCTCCCGCATCATCCAGCACCTTTTTCTCCTCATCATTGAGGGACTGGAAGCCTTCCTTGTTGATCTTGTCCAAAATGCGGTCCACCTCGAGGCGCAGGTCTTTGCGGTTGGTGAGGTTGACCTTGAACTTCCCCGTCGAGGCGCGGGTGCGCTTTTTGGTCCATTTGGCCGGTTCAATGCTGACCTTTTTAGCCACGGACTCGAAAATCGGCGTCGGTCGCTGCAGCATCCGGTAAAACAGGTATCCCGCCAGCGCCCCGCCCAAGTGCGCGGAAAAAGCAATGCTGGAGTCTCGCAGCATTGGGGTGAACCCGAGCAGCAGGGCCAACTCGACAAACACGAAGCCCAGGACTTCGATGCCCAGCAACACGTAGATCAAGGATCTGGTGCGGAATGAAACCGGCAGCACAAAGAACAACAGGAATTCGATCTTTTCTCGTGGCCAAATAAGCAGCATGGCCATGAGCAAGCCAGACGTTCCTGCGGAGAAGCCGATTACGGGTATCTCGCGAACGACCGATGAACCCAGCACCGTGTGGAGCACAAGCCATACTAATCCCCCTAGAAAAACTGAGCCGAGGATTAGGTGGAGGTAACGCTTTGGGGCCAGTTCACGCGATAGCCAGCGTCCAGCCAGAAAGAAAATGAGGCCGTTATAGAAGAAATGCGACAAGTCGCGGTGCATCAGGCTGTAGGTGAAAATCGTCCACACTTTGCCTTGGCCGACGTTAGCCGGAGAGAGCGCAAACCACTCATACAGAAAGCCGGCCATATTCAGCCATACGCCGAGCATGTTTTGGATCAGAAAAGCGCCTACGAAGATCCAGAAGGACCACCAAAAGTAGTCCACATGACGAATGGGCGCCCGATCCCGCATGTATGGCCGGTCATATAACATCGCTAAGCTAAGACTATCTGCAAACCTGCTTGTTCATTAAAACTGTCATTTCAGTTTATTGAGGCAATGGTTATTTTAAATCGCAAGCCGATGCGGCTTTTTAGAGCTTAAATACACGGCCCGCTGGGATTTGTGTGTCAGGCCTTACCCCGCAATCGCTTCAGGCCAATGCGCAGCTTGCGGAAGGGCATGCTCAGGTGAAATTTGCGAATATACTCAAAGCGGCTGATTGGGTTTTCCAATGTGAAATCGCTGAAGTCGGCGGGCACATACCAGTTGTTGGAGCCCAGGCGGTGAACAAACCTGTAGCCTTTGCCGACCAGAAAACGATGCCGCCCGAGGTCTTCCAAGTGGTCTTCGATCAAGATCAGCTTGGGCCGGTATTTGGCGAAATCAAACCCCTGCATTGCTGGCACTTCCAGGCCCTCGATATCGATCGACATGAAGTCAATGGCACCCACCTTGGCTTCGGCCAGCACGTCATTGATCGTTCGTAAGGCGATCTCCTCGTAGCAGTGATTGTCATTTTCGACGCGCTCGGTAACCACCTCGGCCATCACGTGGCCGCCGAGCTCGCGTGGAGGGATCTTCATGTAGGCCTGGCCGACGCCCTCCGGGCTGGTGACAGCGCAGCGGAAAGCCTGGCTGCCGGGGCGCTGCGCCACGAGCAACTCGTAGCACTCGCGCTGAGGCTCGATCAGCACACCGGTCCAGCCCTGTTGCTCCAGCAAATACGTTTGGCTGAGGAGGGTGGGGTGGTTGGCACCGATCTCCAGGAACACGCCCTTGGCCTGGTGCCCGAAGAAGTCCCATACGAGCCGGTCCTCGCCCCATTGGGCATAGGACTGGTTGGTGTTGGTGTCATGATTCAGGCTCATCGTGCGAGGTGGGTGACGGATAAACAGCCAAGGATTAGGCATGCGCCCTCCAGCGTAAAGCATTTTGCGCCGCGGTTGAACATCGCCATCGCCCTCGCACAAATGCCTTGTCAACCCCACTCGAACCGCTCAAGTTTATCGCCTTTGATTTTGCTCCCGTAGTTCAATGGATAGAACAACGGTTTCCGGTACCGTCGATCTGGGTTCGACTCCCGGCGGGAGTACCATCTGGCCCGTGTTGGGGGATGGGTTAAGGGGGCGAAGATTTGGCCGATAACGTATTATCGGCAATCGCTTGGGTGCGCTACTTGCTTTGTAAATAGTTTTTAAATATTTACCGGTAGTCGCTGTTAGGGTCATACGGCCTTGACGCGGATTGCATTTTGCACAACGTATATTTTCTGACCTCTTCGAATAGCACTGAGTAACACCCTATTGTCTGAATTGTGAGTAGCAAAGTCACACTGAGCGATCTGCGTGAGCGGATGATTCAACAGTCGTTGAAAGACATGTGGTGGTTGGCCCGTAATGGCGTTACCTACCGCAGCCCGATGAGTCTGCAGGCGATCGAGCTCACCTTGAAAAAGAACCCGCAGGGCGACTACCAGGTCTGCCACGTGCGTGATGACGGCGAGGACGAGAATTGCTGGTTCGAGCTGGGTGCTGCTGCCGCGCCGGTGCGCAAGGTGGAGAGCCGCGGCAATACCACGATTTTTCGCGCCGCTGCCCCCGGGCCGAAGACGCCAATGGCCTTTAAGAAGCCGGAGTCGCCCTCGCCATTTCCCGCCGAACCGGTCGAAAAGCCTTCAATCGCCAAGACGCAAAAAAGCGTTTCCGAGCGCATGGACGAGATGGAGGAGATTTTGCTTCGCCTGGAGTCCAAGGTGGACAAATTACTTTCTGCCAATGACCTCATTGCTCAGTTGGAGCAGCGTGAGCGCTACCTCCGCGAAGCCGAGGAAATGGTGGCCGAGAAGGCCAATGCGCTGGAAAACGAGCGCCACGAGCTCGAGCAGGAGCGCGACGAGCTGGAGCAGCGCAAATTCCGCACGGGCTCGGCCTAAAGCCGCAGAAATTTAGGGGCGACGGGAATTGCCTCAGCGCCATTACTGTGATTTGGTTTGAGCCATGGGTAAAGCGGTTCTCATTTTCTGCGCGATTTTGGCGTTCCTGTTCATGGCGACGAAAAAGCGGTCCGATGGTGGCTCGGATGCGAGCAGCCACTCGGAAAACATCATCCAGGGCAGCTTTGAGCAGGCGGTGCAAAACAAGGAGACGGTGCTCGTCGATTTCTGGGCCCCGTGGTGTGGCCCGTGCAAGACGATGAACCCCGTATTGGCCAACATCGCGGACGACTACAGTGGCGAGGTCGCGGTGTATAAGGTCAACGTTGATGACGCGCCCGCGCTTGCCCAGAAATACAACATCCGCAGCATCCCGGCTTTCCTCATCTTTAAAAACGGCAAGTTGGTCGGCCAGGAAGTCGGTGTCGTGCCGGAGTCCCGCCTGACGCGGCACTTCTAGAGCCGTTCGGTCAACGAGCAGCATCACCGGCGTGCAAAAGCGCATGTTCAGGTGCTTGTGGCGGAAAGGAAAGGTTCTGGTTTCAGCCTCTAAACACTGACTTTCCTGCCAGTAGCTCAGGCCAGCTTGTTCAAGCTGCGACGGCCGTCGTAGGGAAGAATGTCGCCCGGAAGTTAACCCAAGACACGCCCGAGAGTCAGGGAGAGTTACGAGCGTGTTTCGTCCTAACAGTCGCCCTTAAGTCGGCTGAAGCGTCGGTGACGCTCCATGGAAGTGTCGGCGACACTTCGAGCAACAGTCGGCGACGCTGGCTTGTTCAGTCGTCGATGCTTAATGCGCTCTGGTGACGGCTACGGGCCGACTTTTCATCCTGAAAGTGTGGCAGAAATAGTGGTCCATGGCGATGAAAAATGACTCAATCGGTGTGGGGCGGATCAGCGCGCTTCCAACTTGTTTTCGATCAGCTTGAGCATCGCCTCGGCACGTGATTTGCCCTTGATGCTGAGCGGGAAGCGCACCTTGGAGCCGTTGCGCTTGAGGGCGATGATGTCGTAGAAATGGACGTCGCCCGAGCTCATGTTGGACTTGGTGTCGAGGCTGCTTATTTCGTCGATTGAGACGCGGGAATGCTTGGTGATACCGAAAAAGCGGCGCTCGGACTCCAGTCGGTCAGGGAAGACCTTGAGCCGGAGCGAGGTCAGCAGCGAGCCGCCGCAGGCCAGGGTGACGAGCACGCCGAACAGCGCCAGGAACACTGGGAAAATCTTGGGCATGTTGCTGTTCCAGGCGAAGTAGGTGCCCACGAGCATGCCCACGCCGATCAGTGTCGGCACAAACAGAAACAGGAAATTCCGGCCCATGCGCGTTTCGATCAGGGTGGCTCCAGAGAGGTCGTCGCGCACGGTGATGCCAGCCTTTCGCCAGTCCACGGTCGGCAAGGGTGCGGCGGGCTCGCTGGCGCGGACGGCTTTGGCGTCGAAGTTGGGGTCGCTCTGGTCGGTTTTAAAGACGGGCACGCGAAAGCTCGACTCGTAGTCGACGCCGGGCATGTCGGCCTTTACCTTGAGCTCCCAGCGAACTTCGGTGCGGTTATCTACGTGGCCGGGGGGCTGGGTGTTGTAGGGGATGTTGAACAGCACGGGAATCGCGCTCTGGCTGGGATCGTCGGCCCAGGCGTCTTCCTTCACCCACTGCTCGCTCTCCCAGATGACGGTCGTGTGGGTGGAGCGGTTTTTGCCGCTGCCAGTGGTGACGATTTTTTCGTTGCGCAGGCTGACGAGGAAGCCCTTCTCGGGGGCGACGTTTACCTTGGTCAGCACAACGCCGCCGAGGCTCCCGCCGATGACGCCCGGGACGACGGCCATCTCAAAAGTCGACGAGCCAAACTTCCGCCAGCGAATCAGTTGGTAAATGGCGGCCCACGCCAGCCCCAGGCCGACGAGGGGAAACAGCGGCACGACCCATTTGGCCGCCTCCTCTGCATCGGAGCCTTCGCTGAAGACGCCGATGGTCGCCGTCCACGCAATGGCGTTCCAGAAAATCGCAACGCCCAGCAGGAAGAAAAACGCGCCCTTGTTGCTATCGACAATGCGTCCCTCGGCCCAGTCCTTTTGTTGCATCCAGGGGGCGTCGGGATGCTCGGCGGCGAGCGCGGCCGTGCGTTTACCGGCGACCAGTGTATACACTCCGCCCGCCATGATGCCGCCACCGACGAGGGTGAAAATGCCGCCCACGATGTAGGCGACAGTGGGCGAATCGTTGCCGGAGGTGTTACCCTGCGCGGTCTGCACGATGGCAAAGACGCCCATCGCGGCAAAGAACCCGCCAAAGAGAAACAGGAAAATCGCGCCGGCCAGATTGTTGGATTTGGGTGAGGCGCTCATGGTGCGGAAGGGTTACGCTTTGCCAGGCACAAAGCTCAGGCTGCCGTCGGTTTCGATCTTGCGATAGTAGCAGCCGCTGCGCGCCTTGCCGTCGCCTCCCTTGGTGTGGCAGGAGCCCGTACCCTGCGGCTCGACGAGATACAGGATGCTGTTCTGCTCGCAGTTGACGCGGACTTCGACCAGCTTGAGCGTGTCGCCGGAGGTCTTTCCCTTGATCCACAGCTCGTTGCGCGAGGTGGACCAAAATGTCGCCAAGCCCTCGGCCAGCGCGGTGTCCAGCGCCTTTTGGTTGGCGTAGCCGACGATGAGCAGCTCACCCGAATGGGCGTCTTGGGCCACGGCGGGCAGCACGTCTTCGCCACAGTTGGCGACTTTCTTTAGCTTCGTAAAGTCGAGCTTGAGCTCGGTTCCTTCTTCCAGTTCGCGACTCATTTTAAGAAACGGATCGTTATCGGGTATTGATAGAATTCGCCGTTGTTGGCCTTGATCGTGGCGATGATCACGCAGACGATGTTAACGATGGCCAGAATGGGCACTAAGACCAGCCCGACGGCCACAATGATGAGAATCGCGGAGATGGCCATGTAGATGAACATGGAAATCTGAAAATTCAGCGACTCCTTGCCGTGGCGGTCCACGCCGGGCATCTCATCTTTTTTGATCAGCCAGACAATCAGCGGCCCGAGGATGCTGCCGAGGTTGACGGTAAATAATCCTAGCAATGCGGAAAGATGGCAAAACATCTCCCACGTGCGTTCGTCTTTACTGGCAGCTTCAGGCATGGCGTATCGGTGTTTGGGTTAGCGTGGCAGCCAGCGGTTGAGCACCGTTTGCAGGCGGCCGTCGTTTTCAAAAGTAAAGAGCGCCTTGGCGACCTGGTCTTGCAGCTTGCGGTCGTCTTTGCGCATGGCCCAGGCGAGGTATTCAATGGTCAGGTTGATGTTGATCGGGGCAACTTGCTCCATCTCGCGCTTGCCACCCAGCCAAAGGATGACCGGCGAGTCATAGACGAAGATGTCGGAGTCGCCCTTGACGACGGCGTCCACCGCGGAGTCCGGCGTGTCAAACTCCTGCACATCGGCGTTCTTGAAATTCTTCTTCACGAAGTCCGCGCCCGTGGTTTCGGGAATCACGCCCACCTTGCTGGTGGTGTCGAGCAGGCTGCGCAGCGAGGTAAAGCGCGCGCGCTCGCCTTTGCGGACGAGGGACATTTGGCCGAAATTCAGGTAGGGCGGGGAGAAGGCGACTGCTTCCTCGCGCTCGCGGGTCACGGTCATGCCGCTCATGATAATGTCGGTCTTGCCCTCTTCGAGCGCCTTGAACTGCTCGTCCCACGCGACGTCAACAAAGACCACCGGGCGGCCCAGCTCGCGACCAAGGAGGTTGGCGAGGTCGATCTCGACACCCTGGTATTCGCCGCCGGACTTAAAGACGAGTGGCGGGCTGTCGGGCGTCACGCCGACCTTGAGCGGCTCCTTTTTAAAGGGGCTAGGCGGCATGGCTTTTTCCTCCTGTGCGAAGGCGTGGCCCAGTTGCAGGAATACGGCAAAACCCAGTAAGGCGATCAGTTTAAGTAGACGCATATTGGCCAAGCATTGGTAAAATTCCGCCGCGCGGCAATAGGAGAATGCAATCTTCTGCTTTCGATTTGCGCACCGGAGTATTCCGCCTCAAGATCGCCTCATGGTAGAGATCACCGCGACTTACGAAGGCAATTTGCGCACCATCGCCACGCACGGCCCCTCGGGCGTCCAGCTGACCACCGATGCGCCGGTGGACAACCAAGGCAAGGGCGAATCCTTTTCCCCGACTGACCTTTGCGCCACGGCGCTAATTAGCTGCATGGCGACGATCATGGGCATCAAGGCGAACAGCCTGGGCATCGACCTGACGGGCATGAAGCTGAGCGTGGCCAAGCACATGTCCAAGGACCCGCCCCGCCGCATCTCCGCCCTGCCGGTAGAAATCCACGCGCCGGCCTCCGTCTCCGCCGACCACCGTGCCTCGCTGGAGCGCGCCTGCCGCGCCTGCCCGGTCTTCCAAAGCCTGCACCCGGCCATCGACAAGACCCTGCACTTTCATTGGGACGTGTAGACCAATCGACCATCCTTCAAACTGGAGGGCGACGCTCTGTCGTCGCCACCCATTGCAACAAACTACGCTAACCTTCAGCGACGCGAAGCGATCTTTCTATCTTGATTGTTCCAAGGGGTGGCGACGACAGAGCGTTGCCCTCCAGTAAAGTAACGCACTTCCCACCGCATGCCTCGCCTAATCTTCTACCGTGACCCAGACGCCGCTTGGCGGCGGACGCTGTTGCCGTGGTTTCGGGTGTGGCCGCGTGAGGCGTGGCGGCAGGCGTTGCCGGTGGTGTTTCTCGCGCCGGACAGCTCGACCATCGCCTGGGTGAAGCATCGCCTCGTGCAGGCTGGCGTGCCCGCGCTGGGGATCGAGTTTTTCACCCCCGGTGGCCTGCGCGCGTTGCTCAGGCAGCAACTGGAGGCCAAGCCGCTGGCCCTGCGCGAAGACCTGCGCCTGCTGATGGAGCTCGCTGCAGGCGATTTGCCGGACAACCTCGTGGCCCAGGCCACAGCACGCGAACCGGGCGATTTCCTGCGGCAAGTGGACCGCCTGGAAGCCGCTGGTTGGGACGCCAGTGTCCTGCAGATCGAAGAGGCCCGCGCGCTGGCGGAGCGCTTTAAACAAGTGCTGGACGAGTCTGGCCTGCAAACGTCGGCCTCGGCGGATCGCGCGCTCGTGGCCGGTGCTCAGCGCCCCGTGATGGCGCAGGTGATGGCCTACGGCTTTGGCGCAGGGCACGGCGGCAGCCTGACTCTGCTGCGCGCGCTGCCGCAGCTGGCGCATTCCGCGGCCTACTGTTTACCCGTCAATGGCGACCAGCGGGACGAGCTTATCTGGCGCTCCACGCTCGAACAACTGGGCGACTCCGATGAAATGGCACCCGGTGATCCGCACCCGTTGGCGGACCTCGCGACCGCTGTCGAATTTCACCAGCAAGTCGAGTCCGCGGAGGCACCGTTTATCGCCGCGATCGCACCGGATATCAATTGCGAAGCCCGCGTCATCGAAAACGAAATCCACCGCTGGCGCGCGAAGCTGGCTGCCGGTGAACGGATCGGCGTGGTCTTTGCGCAAGACGGTCTGCCGCTGGCGCGCGCCGTGGCCCGGCGTTTGAACGAGGCCGGCATCGCGCATCAGGACGAGATCGGGCATTTGCCGGGGCAGCGACCGGGGCAGATTTTGGTGGAGGCCTGGCGACGCTACCAGGAGCTGGCCGACGCCGATAGCGCCCGTGGCTTGGTCCGCGAATTGCGCCGCGCGGGCAGGCTGACCGCCGACGAAGAACGCGCCGTTTGGCAGGCTTTGGAGCATGCGTTTAGCCAGGCGATGGTGACGGATGTTGCCGTGCTGCGCGCGTTGCTGCCGTCCCACCGGCACGGCGAGGCGGCGGCCCGCGTGCTCGACCAATGGCCGCTCCTGCCGGAGCAGGCGACCTTTGCCGAGTTTACCGAAAAGTGCCTGCCCGTGCTCAAGCTGCTGCGCTGGCCGGAGCGGCTCGATGCCTGGGAGCACCGTGCGGGCGCGTTGGTGGAGAACCTGAAACGACCGCTCAAGCGCGCGCAGTATCTGCGCTGGCTGGCGGAAGTGGTACGCATTCCCGGGCGGACGCGGTCCGCGTTTGGGCGTGAGGCCTTTGCGCCAATTGTTTTAACGACTGTCGAACGCGCTGCCGCGCAATCCTGGGAGTATCTGGTGTTTGCCGGGCTCAACCGCGGTGACTGGCCCGCCGAACAAAGCGACAGTCTGCTGCTCGACGCCAAGCTCTGCGGCCGCCTGAACCAGCGTGCCAGCATGGACAGCCCGGTGGGACAGGGGCAGCAATGCCTGCGCCCGGGCATAAGCTGGCTGCCGACCAGCCTCGACGAGCGCCGCCGCTTCACCGACTCTTGCCTGAGCCTGCTGCGCAACGTGCGGACCACGGCGCTCTTCACCGCACATCGCGACAACCCCGCCGACCCCGGGCGCGAGCAGGACTTGGCCGACTGGCTGGTCCGCCTCTTTCACGCCCGCTTTGGCGAGATTCCGGGCGATGGCGAGCTGCACGCCGCCAGCCAGGCGCTTGCGGCGACCTTTGCCGAAAAGCCTTCTAGGGAGGTCTTTCCCGACATTACCGGCACGTTCGTTTGGCGGCGAAACATCAGCGAGCCATTCGATGAATTTTCGTTTGGCTTTGGTGAAGAGTTTAGCGAACCGCTGACCCTGCCCAGCAAGGCCTGGGAAAACGCCATTACGCGGCCGGCCAGCGCCTGGCTGGAAAACATCCTGCGCGTGAAGCCGCTGAAGGAGCTGCAGGAGGACGACCCGCGCAGCCTCGCGGTCGGCATATGGGCGCATAGTTGGGTACAGCCGCCGGAGTCGATTCGCGCCTTTCGCGGCAAGCCCGAGGCGGAGGATTGGACGCTCGACATCCAGCGGCAGGCGCAGGCTGTTTTTTTCCGGATCACCGACGCCTTTCGCGCGGCGAAGCGCGAGCTGCCGGATTGGTGGCGGCTCGATTGGTCGATTGCCCGCAGCCATGCGCTGCGCTTTGCCGCCTCGCTGGAGGCGCTGGATTGGCAGTCGATCCGCACCGAGTGGCCGCTCCCCGGCGAGCCGCTCAACCTGCCCGGCCACGCGCTCGATGGGCTGGTGTTGACGGGCCGCATCGACGTCGTGCTTAGCAACGAAAGCGCGGACACGCTAAATGACTTTCCCGAAGGTGCCTGGCCGACGATGGCGCGCGCCTGGGTGATCGATTTTAAGACCGGCAGCGACGCCAAGCTCACGCCCGGTCAGTTAAAGAAGGGGAGCGGCATCCAGATTGCCCTATACGCTCTGGCGATGAACGCGCTGGGCAGCGAGCAGGTTTGCACGACTTTGCTCAAGCCGGGTGACGCCATCGAGTCGCAGATGTCGCTGGAGAAAATCCGCGACCTCGGCGAGCCGTGGGAAGTGATTCGTCGGATGGCGACCACGGGCCAAATCGGTCTCCGCGGTGCCCAGCGTGACGACTTCCGCTTTGTCGGCGACTACCCGCTGGCCCACCTCGCGATCGACCCGGGCGTGCTCGAAGAAAAGTGGGCGCTGACCTTTGGCGGCGAGGCAATGGGTGAAGAGTTTTAACTGGAAATTGGTAGGGACGCACCTCCGGGGCGTCCGCTGCGTCACATTGGGTCAACGAATTGAAACACGGACGCCCCGGAGGTGCGTCCCTACCTTAGATTTTCTGCCGATCACTCAAAAGCCGGGTCCATCACGTAGGCGGTGGAGAGGTGCTCTTCTAAATAATCGCCTGTTATCCAGCCGTAGCCGCCGCTGCCCCAGAGCGGGCCCCAGGAGTTCTTGAAGACGAAGCGCAGGTTTTCGCCGCCCTCATCTGAGCGGTAGCCAACCAGGGTCACCGCGTGCATGCTGACGGGGTTTTGGCCGGAAATCATTGGCGCGGAGCGGAGGGTGTTTTCGTGCGGCCAGGCGACGCCGATCACCACTGGCAGCCCCGCGTTGAGCGTATGAATGATGCGGTTGACGGATGCCGCTCCGTCGCGGGAGTCGATACGCAGGGCGCTCAGCTGCACGCGGTCCTGGGCTTGCTGAAGCAGCTCGGGCTCCGGTGGCTCGATGCGCTCCATGCCGGTGCCGAAGGTATTGGGCACGTCCTCGCGGTCGGCGAGGCCGTATTTAGCGAGGGCGCTGATGACGTCGATCAGGGCAAAGCCGGCATCGCCCTCAGCGTAGGCGGCGGACCGGCCACGTGGGCTTTCCGCCAGGTATTGGCGAGTGGCCCAGATGGCGTAGTCTTCGGAAAACTGCGTCGGCTTGCCCTCCTTGGAAGCCTGATACTCCAGCGCGCCAACGATGGCAAAAATCGAGCAACTCGGGCGTCGGCCCTGGCTCTTGGAAAACAGGCCGAGCTCGCGCAACTCGGGGCGCAGGTCGACCTCGGGGCGGATTTCGGCCGGTTGGCGAAAGGCCTGCTTGAGCTGCGCCATGGAGTCGCGGGCGTCTGTGGAACTGGTGCCCGCTTGCTCGGCTTGCGCGGCCTTTTGGCGGGCGAGGGCGGCGGCCTGTTCGGCATCGGCGCGTTGTTCGTCAGCCGCGGCGGCTTCGGGGTCGTAGCCGAAGTGCTTTTGTGCCTCGGGGGGCAGATCGCTGAGAAGCACCTGGCTGATGCCTTGGCTGTGCAATATGATGACCGCGCGCGGCGTCACTTCCTTCACCCGGACATTGCGGTAAACCTGATCGCCAATCCGCCAGTCGACCGCATGGGCCGTCAGGGCGGCAAACAAGAGCACGATGGCCCAAATGAGGCCGGTGTGGTTCATTAGCTAACGCTGGCAGAGGGTTCCGCGCTCAGTGTTGAGCCGTTCCCGAAAGGCGATTTTTGATAAGCGGCGCGATATAGGAAAACCGGAATCACAAAGATGGGGGCAAAGAACACGCCTAAAAACCAGATCAGTGAATCTTTCTCCAAATAGCGCCATATCAGGTAAATGCTGACGAAAAAACCACTCAGCGTCACCAAGCCCCCCAGCATGAGCAAAAAGCTGAGCACAGCGTATAGAGCTGTCGGCATGCCGCTGACTTGATTGTGATCGGAGAGGTAAAGCACGAGTATCGCCAGTGCTTGCAGGAGCAGGCTGGCTAAATACACCATGAAGTATTTTTTCATGGGCCTTAGGTCGACAGCTCGGCGGCGCGGGCGTTTTTCAGCTCGCGGACGACATCATGCAGCGACTCGTAAATGAAGTTGGCCATCGAGCGGGTGACGGCGTTGGGGGCCTGCAAATCGGGGATCATGATCGTCACGCAGTTGGCCTTGCGGGCGGCGATGACGCCCGGGGGCGAGTCTTCGAGGGCCAGGCAGTTCTCGGGCTCGATGTCGATCAGCTTGGCGGCGGCGAGATAGATATCGGGCTCGGGCTTACCGTGCTCGACCTGGTCACCGCTGACGATGCCGACCACGCGGTCCAGCAAGCTGACGGAGCGCAGCTTGATCATGGCCAGCTCATGGTGGGTGGAGGTGGCCACGGCCATGGGAAACCCAAGGGACTCGATGTAGTCAAACATCTCCAACACGCCGGGGCGCAGCGGGATGCCCTCCTCCTCAATCTGCATGTAATAGTAGTGGCGGGCACCCTCGATAATGGCGGCGCTGGGCGCGGTGGGCCCAAGCTGTTCGCGCAGCACGCGTTGACTGGCGTCGGAGCGCAGGCCGATCATTTGATCGTAAATTTCGTCCTCCAGAACGATGCCATGGCGGGCAGCGCTGCGCTGGTAGGCTTTCTTAAAGAGGCGCTCGGTATCGAGCAACAGGCCATCCATGTCGAAGATGACTCCGCGAACGTTCGCCAATTGTAGCATGGATGGCATGGGACGCTATATTGGGGATCGGTGTGCGCTTTGCAATGTGAAAACCGGGTGGTTACTGCTCACTCTTCAGAGTCGGATGACCCCGATGCCGATTGGCTGAATGGAGCGAGGTCAAACTGGTCGCCAACCTCACCAGGTTGCGCTGGAAGCCGCTCTATGTAAGGGATGTTGAGCCGGTCTTCAAGTTCGCGAATGCGCTCCAGGACGACCTCTGGCATCGTGCGGGGGTCCTGCGTGTCGAGGCCGAGGTAGTATTTTTTGAGAAAATTATAGGCTTCCTTAGGGCGTCCTGCTTTGTCCAGGGCAATGGCATAAATACGGTTGGCGTATTGAGGTGCGCCGGGCATTTCGATGACGCGTTTGTAGTTCTTGGCGGCCTCGCTGTAGTTTTTGGCTTTGTCGAAATAGATGCGCGCTTTTTCCAGCGGGATCTTCGGGTCGTCCGGGTGAAATTTCTCCGCGCGGTCGAGCATGGCGATGGCGCGCTCCACCTGCTCGCGGAAAATTTCGTCCTGGTAAAATTGAGGCGTTTCCTGGAAACCGCCTTTTTCGCGGATGCGCCATACGGGGATGTCGTAGCTGATGATGCGCGCGCCGTTGAGCCAGAAATACATGGGCCGCGGGTCGATGGAGGTGGTTAACGCGAGCAGGGCCTCGGTGTTCGGGCGGTCGTATTTCTCCCAGTAGAAATTGGCCCGCAGGTAAACGAAGTCCGCCAGTAGTGTGCGGAAGCCACCGAGTAGGCCGATCACCATGCCCTGGCCGAGGGCGGACTCCACGTCGCGCAGGTTGAGCTCGGGCTGGAAGGTTTTTACCTCGCCCCAGACGCGGTTTTGCAAGGGCAGGCAGACGAGGCCCAGCGCAAAGAGCGCCGCTGTTGTCACCAGGAGGCGCTGGCCGGTGCGGTAAAGCCAACTTTCGCGGTCGATTGCCATGGGTTAGATCTCGCGGCGGCGGAAGGAATAGGCGGACAGAGCCAGCAGCGCGGTGATGTAAACCGCGCCGTAGGCCAGAAGCCCGAGGTAGCCGCCGGTGGATAGCGTGGCGTCTGCCGTGGGAAAGGTTAGCTGCTCGCCGACGTTGAACATTTGCAGGTTCGGGAAGAGCAGGGAGAGGAACCAGACCAGCCCGCGCAGGATGGGGTTGTCGAGGTTCGTCCAGCTGTCGCGTGCGATGTATTGGAGCTGGCAGATCATCAGCACGAAGAACGAGATGATGACCGTGTAAAGGTTGGTATTGGAGAAGCTGGCGATGAACAGCGTGATCGCGGCGAGGATGCCAAACTTGAGCACTTCGGAGAAGACCAACTGGAACATGCCCACGTAATTGACCAGCCGGTGCTCGCCGAACTCGTCTTGGTGATCATGGTGATGCATCAGCGAGGATTCGCGCCAGTAGAGCACGGCCGCCAGCAAGAGCAGCATCAGCCCGACGAAGGCAAACAACACGCAAAACACGCCGAGGAACTTGCCCGCAATGAACTCCCAGCGGTGAACCGGCTTGGCGAGCATGGTCAGCGCAGTGCGGTTCTCGATCTCGCTAAAGAAGAGCTGGGCGGTCACCACCACGGCCAGGATCGAGCCAAACAGCAACACCGCGCCCATGCCGAAGTCGGCAATGAACTTGAGCTCCGAGCTGCCGAAATCGAACTGGCGGAAGAAGTTCGCACTGGCGATCATCGCGATGGAGAGGATCACGAGCACGTTAAAGAATTTCTGGCGGACGGCCTCCAGGAATGTATTGCGGGCGATGAGCCCCACGCGTCCTACGGATGAGCCGTTCATCGTTTGTCCTCCTTGTCTTTAACATCCTGCCCCGAGCCAATCGCAGCGGCGTCGGTGTGCTGCAAAAAGAGCCGGTCCAGGCTGATGCGCGGTGCCTCGACCTTCATCAGCTTGGAGCCGTATTTTTCGAGCACGGCTTCGATCTCCTTTTGCGCCTCGGCGTTGTAGTCGCCAATGATCAGGCTGCGCTGGTCTTCTTTTTCCAAAAGCTCGTCCACCCCGCCCTCAAGCACCAGCTTGCCGCGGCTCATGATGGCCACGCGGTCGCAAACACCCTCGACCTGTGCGAGCAGGTGGGAGCAAAGCATGACGGTTTTTCCGCGCTCCTTGAGCGCCATGATCAGCTCGGCAATGGCGTGCGAGCCGATGGGGTCGACGCCGGCAGTGGGCTCATCGAGCACGATCAGTTTGGGATCGTGCACAAGGGCCTGGGCAATGCCGATGCGCTGGAGCATGCCTTTGGAGTAGGTGCCCACGCGGCGATGCGCGGCGTTTTCCATCGAGACCAGCTTGAGCACCTCCTCGGTGCGGTCGCCGATCTCGTCTTTGGCCACGCCGCAGATGCGCGCGTAGTAGCGCACGAGCTCGCGGCCGGAGAGGAACTTGTAAAAATAGGGCGCTTCGGGGAGGAAGCCCACGTTGATGCGCGACTTCACCGAGTGGCTGTTGACGCCGTAGATCGAGCATTCGCCGCGGGTTGGCTCCAGGAGGCCGAGGACGATCTTCATCGTCGTGCTTTTGCCGCAGCCGTTGGGCCCGAGCAGGCCGAAAATCTGGTTGTCGTGAATCTCTAGGGACACATCGTCGACGGCGCGCAGCTTGACGCCGCGGACGCCGATACGGAAGTCCTTGGTGAGGTTGTTGATGCGGATTGCGGGTTCGCTCATCTATTTGGGGCAATTAATGAAGTCTCATCAGTTGGTTGCTTGCTGGGTATCTTTTATCACATCTATGGTTTTTGCAACAAACTCATCATAGGTATCGACCTTCGTTATGGAGGAAATGATGTCAAAAAGAACGGTGCCACTGTGATTTTTGAAACGTGCTATTTTATGCTTTTGCAAGGCATTCACCACCATGAACATAATCCACAAACACGTGAAAAGTATGGTCAAGATTGGAAGCACGTCGAATTTGTCTAAATTTAAGACTTTGGTTTCCATCAAATATGCCCCAAAGCCAATCACCCCAACCACTAAAAAATAAACAACTGGCAGATCTGCACGGATATTTAAACGGTCAAATTCTGGACTTGTATCTTTCAGATTGAATGATGCTTCGAAATCACCTTTTTGCGGAACTTCACCCTTAATAGTCAGGGTCTGTCCCGTCAGAAAATACTCCCGTTTTCCAAATCCTGAATACGAGACATAATCGGCTTTGCTCATAAGTTTCGTTCTTCTCGTATGATTGAGCTTACATCGATCCTTAGCGGGTGATCTCGAAGCTCTTGTAGGAAGAGGGGCGGAAGTCAGATTTTATTTCCGACTCGCGGATAAAGGGGCTCATGCGGTCTTCCAGCTCTTCTCGGAAGGCCACGACTTCCCGCTCAGCGCCTTCTGCGCAAAGGTAAACGCGGCCGTCGGGCAGGTTTTTCACCTCGCCAGTGACTTCGAATTCCTTGGCGACCTGGAGCGTGGCGTAGCGAAAACCGACGCCCTGCACGCGACCAGTGAAGTGCACTTCTTCGCGGTAGATTTTCTCAGACATGGTGAATTCAGGCATGGTTAGCGTAGTGGTATGGGAACAAGTTGGAAATTTAACTCTATCGCACTGGTTTTCAACTGGAAAACGGTTCCAAGTTTGCTACAGGGAGCGGTCATTCGAGCGATGCGTTTAGCAGGCTTTGGCGTGCGGCAGGCCTCTGCCGCATAGGATTTTCTGCGCATGCCAAGGTGGATGAAACGCAGGCAGGATTCGCTCGCGGCGGAGGGTTGCGCGTCGTCCAAAATGCTAAAGCGCCAGAGGGCTGGCGCACTCCATAACCATTCCAGCGGGCAAGGCAACGGTGCCGGAGAAGGTGGCATTCCAAGAAAAACCCGACCGCCATTTACTGGACGGTCGGGCTAAATTTATTCTCGTAGCTCTTTGCCCCGCCGCATTTGCGCAAGGCGTAAAACTCTGGGTGCAGGGCTTCGACAGGCTCAGCCCGGGCCGGCACGCTGCTTTAGGAGCGGCCGGAGGTGAGTTGCTTTTTCAGGTAGTCGACGGTGCGGGTGACGGAGTCGTCCTGGTCCATGATGTTTTCCACAGTCTTGCAGGCGTGGATCACGGTGCCGTGGTCGCGACCACCGAAGGCGTCGCCAATTTCCTGCAGCGAGTGGCTGGTGAGCACGCGGCTGAGATACATGGCGATCTGGCGCGGGAAGGCGATGTTGGCCGGGCGGCGCTTGCTGACCATATCTCCGAGGCGGAGCTTGTGGTAGTCGGCCACCTTTTGCTGAATCTTCTCGATCGTTACCTGTGTCTGCGCTTCCTCGTGGAGGATGTCCTTGAGGAGGGTTTCAACGGTGTCGATATCGAGCGTGCCCTTCATGAGAGCGGCGTAGCCAGCCACGCGGGTGAGGGCACCTTCCATGCGGCGGACGTTGCGGGACACGCGCTCGGCCAGGAAGTCGAGGATGTTGTCCGGCAGGTCCAGATTCATGTTGTGCGCCTTCTTGCGGATGATCGCCATGCGCGTTTCGTAGTCCGGCGGCTGGATGTCGGCCATGAAGCCCCACTGGAAGCGGGATACGAGGCGCGCCTCCAGGCGGGCAATCTCGCTGGCGGGACGGTCGCTGGAAAGCACGATTTGTTTCTGGCGCTCGAAGAGTTCGTTGAAGGTGTGGAAGAACTCCTCCTGGATGCGTTCCTTGCCGGAGAGGAAGTGAATATCGTCGATCAGCAGCACGTCCACCTGGCGGTAGCGCTGGCGGAAACGGGTCACGTTGTTGTGCTGGATGGCCTCGATGTACTCGTTGGTAAACTTCTCCGTCGAAACGTAGGCAATGCGGGTATCCGGACGGGTGGTCAGGATATGGTGCGCAATGGAGTGCATCAGGTGGGTTTTGCCCAGACCGGTGTCGCCAAAGAGGAACAGCGGGTTGTAGGCCTTGCCCGGGGTATTGGCCACCGCGAAGCTCGCGGCTTGTGCCATTTGGTTGCCGGGCCCAATGACGAAGTTCTCGAAGTTGTTCTTCGGGTTGAGGATCAGGCTGGGACGGTTGGCATCGGACACGCTGACGCGGTTGACCGGTGCGGCGGCTTCCACGCCCGGACGCATGCTGGAGGCGGTTTCCACTTTGGCGCGCTCGAGGCTCTCGGCCTTGGCGGCAGCTTCGTCGTCCACGACGACGTTTAGCTTGATCGTGCGTCCGGCGGCTTCCTGAAGGCGACGTGTAATCAGGTCCATATAATTGTCCTGAATCCAAATGACGGCAAAGTCATTGGGCGCGCCCAGCGTGACGCAATCGTCAGATTCACTGACGCAACGCAGTGGTTCGAACCAGGTTCGAAACACATCGCTGGGGAAAAGGCCGGAAAAGTCGCTTTTTACGGTGTCCCAGAGTTGGAAATTTACAGTTTCGTTAAGCATTCCTGTCACAAAAATTCGCAGGTTTATTCACAGTTACTAAAAATTCGGAAAGGCGAACCTGGGGTTTCGGCGGGTTGGAGATGGCGGGTGTATAGCCAACCTAGGTGCCGAGAGGTTTGCCGGGAAATGATAATTAGGTCTTCAAGATGTTAAGTTGTTGTTTGTTATGAATTTATAAAATTAGAGCTTGTTTGGATGGTGGGTAGGCAATGCCGTGCGCATTAGGTCGGGTCGGGATTGCCGCAACTTCAGTAGAACAGAAGGGAATGAGTAAATTTGGCGGGCTGTGAATTGTCGAGTTGAAGTTGTTCGCATCTTATCCACATCGGGAAAGTGTATTGTTTGTCACCCTGTAGTTGCAATTCGCCCGATTGCGAAAGTCTTTCGAACTGACGCAAAGTGAACAAGTTACAGATGTGTTTCAGAAGCAGCATTTATACCCGGTGTTGGTTCAACTTTATTTTCTGACGTAATCCCCACAAAAATGTAACACATTGTCTGTGTGTTTTTCTGTTACGAATTGGCGGAAAAGTTGGTTCATGTCGTGCATGGTGGGCTACTTTGGGGTTCCAGCGCTGGTGCCGCCCATGTTCTCCATGTGCGCAATGAGTTGATCATTAAACTCTTGTGCAGAGTCGTGCCCCATGTTGCGAAGCGCTTGGACCATGGCTGCGGCTTCGGTGAGGCGGGCCATATCGCGGCCGGGCTTAACGGGGATCTCGATATGGGGAATTTTGGCACCGAGAATCTCGTAATAATTCCTCTCTAGACCGGTGCGTTCTTCAGGCATTCCGGGGCGCCATTCTTCAAAAGTGATCACCAGGTCGATGCGCTTATCCATCCGCACGGAGCGGATGCCAAACATGTCGGCCACGTTGATGATGCCCAGGCCACGGCACTCCATGTAACCCCGGCCAAGCTCGGCGGCGCTGCCGATGACTTCGTTTTCCGACTCCAGGCGCGCATAGACGAGGTCGTCCGCGACGAGGCTGTGCCCGCGCTCAATGAGGGCCAGCGCGCACTCGCTTTTGCCCACACCGCTGCGGCCGCGTATAATCACGCCGATGCCCTTCACGTCGAGCAGGGTGCCGTGGCAGGTGGTGGTCGGCGCGAAGCGGGACTCCAGTAGAATGGTCGCCTGGGTGAGAAATTCCTTGGTCGAAAGCGGGGTGCGGAGCAGGGGCACGCCGTGGGCCTCGGCTTCGTCGCGCAGGGGCTTGGTGGGGGCGAGGTTCCGGCTGATGATCACGCAGGGCACGTGCTTGGCAAAGATATCGCGCAGCACAGAGATCTGTTTTTCCGCCGGCATATCCCGCAGAAAGGCCATTTCCCCCGCACCAAAGAGCTGGATGCGCTTGTTGGCAAAGTAGCGGAAATAGCCGACCAGCGCCAGCGCCGGGCGGTTGATACTGGTGTCGCGGATGACCTTCGCCAGCCCCGACTGACCGGTAACCAGCTCCAGCCCAAGCTCTGCCTGGTAGGACTGATAAAAGTCCTTCACGGAGATGGTCTCGTTGGCTTTGGTTTCGGCGCGGGGCATCGTGGTTTGCGTGGATTAAAAGACCTGCCTTTCCCGGGCAGGTTTCAAAAAGATTAGACGCATTCGTCCAAGGCTGGCAATACCTGCGTTGGCTAAATCCTGAAGGTCGCCCGCTAGGCCGCATGGTTAAGGAGAAAAAACTAACCAAGTTAGGTCAGCCATGCGCTACGTTGTCATTGAAGTCTCGCTGATTATTAAGTTTTAGCAGAAAACGAGATTATCTCTGGACATGATTTCATGCGTCGTAGATTCCTAACCTTGTGATTATCAGATGTAGCCTAATATTCCTGGTTTGTTTAATGTGGGGTTGTGACGACTCGCCATCGATTCCCCAAGCGGAGCCGATGGGCGGGATCAAGCCGATCGAAGAACCGCCGGGATACCTGAATGATAATATTTGGTTTGAGTCTTCGATTCAGTCGAACGACCTAAAATCGGTAAACCGCTGGCTAAACCAGTTTAGCAAGGATCATGAGGAGGGAGAATTGACCGACTTTGACTACCGGTCCATCTTCCTGCGGGCCACGGTCTACAATGCTTATGGCAAGGAAGAGAAGGCCGAGAAGCTCTACTTGACTATTGGCAAAGCATTGCCAAATACACTTGAAGGGCGCTCCTCACTGTACGCGGTGCGTATGATGAATAACACTGATTTCGATACCGACTTCGAGCAGTTCTATGCATTGGCGAAACAGTATCCTAGCCAGCCTTTTGTCGTGTGGACCTTTGCCACGGTGGCGTCCGATGGCAAAGAGGCAAAATACAAAAAGGCTTCGGTGGAGCAGTATAAGGTGCTGCTTGATTTTTGGAACCCTGGGCCGGACATCATTCGCCGTAACCTCGCTGGCCAATACTATGATCTGGAGCAATATCCGGAGGCCCTAGCTACCGTTCAGCAAATAGCACCGGAAAATTTCCAGTACTACGATTATTACTTCGAGGCGCGCATTCTCAATGCCATGCAACGCTATGGTGAATCAGACCGAGCCATGGAAACCGCCATCTCGCAGGCTGACGAAAAGCGGGGTGCCTACTACAATATAAGATGGAGCAAGATACTCGATGAGCGTGGGGATAAAGATGCGGCTGAGCAAAAGCTTAAGCAAGGCATCGAAAAGTTGATTGAGTTGGAAATATTGCCCCCGGACCACTACCAGCGAATAGCCAATGGGCAACACTACTACTACCCGGCGCCTTCGCCGGATGGATTAAGGACCTACCGGCGCCGCTCGATGTATACATCGGGATATTAACGCACTACAGCGTAAACCCGCGGCCCAGGTAGTATTCGCGGCTTTTCTCGTCGTTGACGAGGAAGTCGCTGGTGCCCTCGGAGAGAACCTTGCCCTGGTGGATGAGGTAGGCACGGTCGACGATCTTTAGGGTTTCGCGGACGTTGTGGTCGGTGATGAGGATGCCGATGTTTTTGCTCTTCAGGCCCAGGATGATGTCCTGCACCTCGTCAACGCTCTTGGGGTCGACGCCGCTAAAGGGCTCGTCGAGCAGCATGAAGCGCGGGCGCGAAACCATGGCGCGGGTTATCTCCAACCGGCGACGCTCGCCGCCGCTAAGGGTGTAGGCCTTTTGCTTGGCCAGGTGATCGAGACCGAGCTCCTCCAGGTGAGCCATCACGTAGTCGTGGCGCTCCTTGCGGGGCACTTTCAGCGTCTGGACGATGGCCAAAATGTTGTCATACACCGAAAGCTTGCGGAAGACGCTGGCCTCCTGCGGCAGGTAGCCCAAGCCCAGCCGCGCGCGGCGATACATGGGCAGCTTGGTGATGTCTTGATCGTCCAGAAAGACCTGCCCGCGTGTGGCAGGGACGAGGCCGACGATCATGTAAAACGTGGTGGTCTTACCCGCGCCGTTGGGCCCGAGCAGGCCGACTACCTCGCCGGAGTTGACGTTTAGATCGACGCCGGAAACAACCTCGCGCTTCCCGTAAACCTTCACCAAGCCCTTGCTGTGGATCATGGTTTGCGCTTCGGTGGCGACTTCCGGCGTGGTTTCGACGGTGTCCATTACTGGCTGTTGCTCCCGGGGTTGCGGAAACTGGTTTCCGGGTCGTCGTAGCCGAGGTCCTTAAAGCCGGGCAATTGCACGCGGGTGCGGCCGCTTTCGCCGGTGGCATTCGGGTCGGATAAGACCTCCACCTTGCGCTCGCCCTTGTGGAGAATCATTTTCCAGCCGCTGACGACGCCGCGGCTGTCTTCCACGCGCGGGCCTTCGGAAAGGATCACCTTGTCGTCGTTGGGCAGGATTTCGGCCCGGCCGCCGGTAGCTTTGCGCCCGGACTGCTCGATGACGACATTGCCCATCATGATGATGGATTCGATTGCGCCCATTTCGCCCACCGTCTTCTCCGTGGAACCGGAGCGCGCGGCGATGACTTCCATCTCGTCACACGTGGCGAGCATGTTGGTGCCGGTGATCTTCACGTTGCCGGTGAAGAAAAAGCGGTTCTCGCTATCGCCGCCGACCAGCTCCAGATTGTCACTGGTGATGACGGTGTTTTGAGCGGGGAGCTCGGTGGTGGCCTGTTGTCCGAAGGCTTGGGTGGCAAGGAGCGCCAGCAGGGCCAGGGTTTGAATAAAGTGCTTCATTCCAAAATGCTTCCAATGGCTTGTTTAAAGGTTACACGGGCTTCTTCGCCAATCACGATTTTCTGCTCATCGTTGAACCACTGCCAGTTGCGCCCGACGATGGCGAAGCTGCCGTCACTGGCCTCCAGGAAAAGATAGCCCGGACCGGCGGCACGGTTTTCTTCCGGATAAATGCGCGCCTTGGGGCTTTCAATGGTCAGGTCGGCGTCCTTGGGGTTGCCGGGGGAGAAAGTGCGCAGGATCATACGCTCGACTTCGATCTCCCCGTTTTCGAGATACAGGCCCTTGTCGCCACGCAGGTCCCAAATGCGGTTACCGTCCTCGCCAAACGAAGGCAGGCGGAAGTTCTCAATTGGCGCGCCAATATGCGTGCGCGATTGCCCGCCCAGCAGGAGGGGCAAGAGGAACCAAATGAGCCATGTGTGTTTCACGGTGCTAATTAAAGTGACGAACGTGCGATGGGGTCGAGGTAAAACATAGCTCCGAAAATTGCCTCACGGCTATTTTTGCTTAGCAAAAATCTATGGATGCAACGGCACGTTGCTCAGAGCTTATCCTGTAAGCCCGCTTCGCTGGTTTGTTCCTCCAGGCGGGTGAGAATTTCGCCGAGGAGGTAGATCGAACCCGTGGCGACGATGACATCGCCCTCGTTGCCGGCGCGGCAGACACCGGGTTCGGGGAAAAGCGCGGAGACGCTGGCGTCCTCGAGACCGCCGGTGAACTTACCCACCGCCAGTGCGCGGAGCTCGCTTTGGGTGCATGCGCGGGGCTGATCGGGCTGGACGAGCCAGATGTCTTTCGCGCGTTGGGTGACGACGGCCATCAGTGCGCGGGCACGGGCCTCGCCCAATGTGCCACAGATGATGACCGGCTTGCGGCCGGTTTCGTCGATCAGGCGGGCCAAATTTTTGTCCAGCGCCTCGCAGCCTTCCGGGTTGTGGGTGGCGTCGAGGATGAGTGTGCGGCCGTCGCGCAGGGTGATCTTTTGCCAGCGGCCAGCCCAGTCAACGTCCATTAGGGCAGCGCGGGCGACCTCATCACTGACGGCCAGGTCTTGCCCGGCGTGGCACATGGCCAGCAGGGCAACGGCGGCATTGATCCGTTGGTGCTCGCCGACGAGATTGGTCTCCGGGTAGCGCTCGATATCGTCCTCGAACACATCGGTGACGGTCGTCACGCCGCAGCGGAGGGAGTCGGCCTTGCGGCGGATTTCCACTTCGGCCTCTTCGGGTAGGCGACCGAGGACGAGGTTGCCATTGGGTTTGAGAATGCCCGCCTTTTCCCCGGCGATTTTCGTAAGCGTGTCGCCCAACTGGTCCATGTGGTCGAAGCTGACCGAGGTGATCACGCTCACGCGCGGGATGATGACATTGGTCGAGTCCAGGCGTCCGCCCAGGCCGGTTTCGAGGATTACGACGTCTACTTTTTCTTCAGCAAAATGCAGGAATGCCATGGCCGTCATGAACTCGAAGAACGTCGGGTGCGCCTCGGGGTCAAACTCGGCCAGGCGCTCGGCGGTGGCGCGGAGTTTTTCCGTGTAGTGGACGATTTGTGCGTCGGTCAGCGGCTGGCGGTTTACCTGCACGCGCTCGCCCAGGCGGACGAGGTGCGGCGAGGTGAAGAGCCCCGTTTTGTAGCCCGCACGGCGATACATCGCCTCCAGCATGGCGCACACGGAGCCTTTGCCATTGGTGCCGGCTACGTGGATGATCGGGTAATGCTTGTCTGGCCGACCCAGCGCGTAGTTAAAGCGCTCCATGCGCTCCACGCCCAGCTTTGCCCCGCGATTGCGCAGTGAAAAGAGATACTCCTGGGTCTCGGCATAGGTCGGCATAGTGATCTTCTAGCAACACCAAACCTTATCGAGCGTGCAAGCTTGGTTTTTAACTATACAGATTCACCTCAGCCAAAACTTGCCTTTGCCTGCTGATCGCTGGCAAACTTGCTCGTTATGAAAGCGATTACCCTCGTTAAAATCCTCACATTTGTATTGCTGTTTGCCACGGGGCTTTCAGCCGACACCGAGAAGGTTAAGATCCTCGGCATTGGCAACAGCTTCACGTTTAACGCCGTCAAGTACCTGGACGACATCTGCGAGAGCACGCCCGGCGTCGATGCCGATGTTGCCGTGGCCGGTATCGGTGGTTGCCCGCTGGATAAGCATGTTAACCTCGCCAAGGAGCACGAAGCTGACCCCGAGAAGGGCAAGAAATACGACTACCAGCTCAATTCCAAGAAAGTTAAAAGCGGTGCCTCGCTCAAGGAAATCCTCCTCGCCGAAGAGTGGGACTACATCACGATCCAGCAGGTCAGCACCAAGAGCTACAAGGAAGAAACTTTCTACCCCTACGCCAAGGAACTCATCGACTACGTGCGCAAGTATCGCCCGGAGGCAGAGATCGTCATCCACGAAACCTGGTCGCACAGCGTCAACAGCTACCGCGCCAAGGACTGGAAGCTCGATCCCGACGAAATGTATACCAAGCTCCACGCCAACTACGCCAAGATCGGTGCCGAGTATGGCCTGCGCATCATCCCGGTGGGCACCAGCTTTCAGAATGCCCGCGCCACCGAAATGTGGAATCTGCAGCCCGACGGCTTTGACCCGAAGAACCACAGCCTGACTTACCCGGAGGACAAAGACAACCTGCCCAACAGCCCTAAGAGCCTCAACAGTGATTACTCCTGGAAGAAGAAGAAGGACGGCGAATGGTACATCGGCAGCGACGGCTTCCACGCCAACACCGCTGGCGAATACCTCGGCGCACTGGTTTGGTTTGAATTCTTTACCGGGCACGACGCCAACAGCGTCACCTACAAGCCGAAATCACTCAGCGAAGCCCAAGCCGCCTCGTTGCGCGAAGTCGCCCACGAAACGCTGGTCGCCGAAAGCGAAAGCTAACGATACCGCCGCGGGTGCAGCAGCAGGGGCCAGCTGGGCTCCGGCTCACCCGGGTTTTGGTAATCGGTAAACCGGTTTACCTGCTCCGCCGCCGCCTCATATTCGGTGGCGGCGTAAGCGCCGGCCGCCATGCGCAGGAGGCGTTCGGCATGTGTGTAGTCAAAGGGAGTTATCTGCGCATACGGCAGCTCTTTTTGCTGAAGCCAAAATGGGATCAGGAAGTCGAACGCTGCCCGTATGTTGCGGCCTTCTTCATCGCGGTAGTTCCAAAGGTCGATGCCTTGCTTGTCCCCCATTTGGGCCAGGGCGCAGTAGAGGCGCAAATTCATGGTCGAGTAGCTGAGGGCGCGGGTGCGGCCCAGCTCGTGTGGTTGGCTGCCGTCCGGTTCTAGCTGCGGTTTAATGCGCCGTTCGCGGGCTTCACAGAGCGTCTTGCGGGCAAGGTCCACCTCGCCCACGTAAAGCGCGAGCGCGGCGATTTGCACATCGTAAGCGGTGCCGTGGTTGTTGCGTTTGCTGGATTCGCCGATGCCGTTGGGGCTGGTCAACAGCCAGTCAAGGAAGTCGGCGATCCACGTTTTCATGCCGTGGATGTCGTCTTCGTTCACGCCGGGCGCGCCTTTGAGCAGGAGGAGGGAGTCGACCAGCGACAGCGCAAAGATGCGGCTTTCGATGATGCCGATGTCGCGGCCGTCGCATTTGCCCGGAATCGCCTGGCCGAAGTTCAGGTTGGGGTTCATCCGGGTGGTGGCGTCGAGGAAGAACGTGCGCAGGATCAAGCCTGCATGTTCGCTATAGCGCGGCTCCTTCAGGAACAGCCACGCCGTCGAAAGAATTTCTACACTCTCGACCGCGTCTCGCATAATCGGGCGATCAGTCCGGTCGGCCTCGGGGTTTTTCTCGCCATCGCGGACCACATAGGGGAAGCCGTCGGCGGTGTCGGGGTTGGGCCACCAGTAGGGGCCGACGCTCATGTAGTCATGCTTGTCGCCACTGGGCGGGGTGAGCGCCTTGTTGACGATCGTCATCGGCTCCTTGCGCAACGTATCCTCGGCGGCGGCGCGCAGGTTTTCCAATTGGGCCAGCGTATCGGGGTCGCCAGCGTCGATGTTTTTCTGGGCCAGTTCCAGAGACTTCGGGTCGCGGATGATTTGATTGATTGGCATAACAAGCATCCATCAGTATCTCGCCGCCGTGGAAATCCAGGCAAATGAAAAGCCCGCCAAATTTCCTAAACCTATTCAATGCCACGCTAAAGTGCGCCCTGGCGACCAGCGCTGCTTGCCCGTCTCGATCGTCGTTTTACGATGGTTCTTTTACTTCGATTAGCTTGGTTCCGAACACCAACAACTAAGCCATAGGCAATTAGTCTGATGGCACGGGGCACGACAAACAAAAAGGCCGCCCCGCAACGGGACGGCCTTTTGTTTAAATGAACTTCAGTGACGCGCTTAGATCTTTGCCAGGATGGCGTTGAGCGTGGCGCTCGGGCGCATGGCGGTGGAGGCCTTTTCGTCGCAGGGCTGGAAGTAGCCGCCGATGTCGGCTGGGCTGCCCTGGACGGCGATCAGCTCGTCCACGATCTTTTGCTCGTTGGCGGCCAGCTCTTCGGCGATGGGGCCAAAGACTGCCTTGATCTCGGCGTTGTCGTCCTGCGCGGCGAGCTCCTGGGCCCAGTAGAGGGCGAGGTAGAAGTGGGAGCCGCGGTTGTCGATGCCGCCGAGGCGACGAGTCGGGGACTTGTCGTTTTCCAGGAACGTGCCGGTGGCGGAGTCGAGGGCCTTGCCCAGGACCTTGGCCTGCGCGTTGTCGAAGGTTTCGCCGAGGTGCTCAAGGGAGACGGCCAGGGCGAGGAACTCACCCAGGGAATCCCAACGCAGGTAGTTCTCGGCGACAAACTGCTGGACGTGCTTCGGGGCCGAGCCGCCGGCACCGGTTTCAAAGAGGCCGCCGCCGTTCATCAGCGGAACGATGGAGAGCATCTTGGCCGAGGTGCCGACTTCGAGGATCGGGAAAAGGTCGGTCAGGTAGTCGCGGAGCACGTTACCAGTGACGGAGATCGTGTCCTTGCCCTCGACGATGCGCTCCAGACTGAACTGGCAGGCGTCGGCCGGAGCCATGATCTTAATTTCTAGGCCGGCCGTGTCGTGATCCTTCAGGTATTCGTTGACCTTCTTGATCAGGTTGGCGTCGTGGGCGCGGGTCTCGTCGAGCCAGAAAACGGCGGGGTCGCCCGTGGCGCGGGCGCGGTTAACGGCCAGCTTTACCCAGTCGCGGATCGGAGCGTCCTTGGTTTGACAGGCGCGCCAGATGTCGCCCGCTTCCACGTCGTGCTCAAGGAGGACGGCACCGTCGGCGTCGATCACCTTCACCTTGCCCGCGGCTGACATTTCAAAGGTCTTGTCGTGCGAGCCGTATTCCTCGGCCTTCTTGGCCATGAGGCCCACGTTAGGCACGGAGCCCATGGTGGCTGGGTCGAGTGCGCCGTTCTTCTTGCAGAAGTCGATCGTGGCCTGGTAAACACCGGCGTAGGAGCTGTCTGGAATGACGGCCAGGGTGTCCTGGGTGGAGTCATTCTTGTCCCACATCTTGCCGCCTACGCGGATCATCGCGGGCATGGAGGCGTCGATAATGACGTCACTCGGCACGTGCAGGCCGGTGATGCCCTTGTGGGAGTTGACCATCGCCAGCTCGGGGCCAGCGGCGTAGGCTGCCTGGATGTCGGCTTCGATCTCGGCCTTTTTGTCGGCGGGGAGGGAGTCGATCTTGGCCACGAGGTCGCCGAAGCCGTTGTTTAAATTCACGCCCAGCTCGGCAAAAGTATCGGCGTGCTTGGTCAGGAGTTCCTTGAAGAATACCTTCACGCAGTGGCCGAAGATGATCGGGTCGGAAACCTTCATCATCGTCGCCTTCATGTGGAGGGAGAAGAGCACGCCCTCGGCCTTGGCGGCGGCGATTTGCTCGGCCAGGAATTTTTCCAGCGCGGCGACGCTCATCTTGGTGCCGTCGAGGATCTCACCGGCTTCGAGCTTCAGGCCGTCCTTGAGGACTTCCGTGGAGCCGTCGGCAGCTTCAAAAACAATCTTGGCCACGGTTGCGGCGGGCAGGGTGACGGACTTTTCGTTGGAGAAAAAGTCGTCTTGGCCCATGGTGGCGACGCGGGTCTTGGACTCGCTGGACCACTCACCCATGGAGTGCGGGTGCTTCTTGGCGTAGTCCTTCACGGCCTTCGGGGCGCGGCGGTCGGAGTTACCCTCACGCAAGACGGGGTTCACGGCGGAGCCCTTTACCTTATCATAGCGCGCCTTGATGTCTTCTTCTTCGGCGGTGGCGGGGTTGGCCGGGTAGTCAGGCAGCTTGTAGCCCTTTGCCTGCAGCTCCTTGATGGCAGCGTTGAGCTGCGGCACGGAAGCGGAAATGTTCGGCAGCTTGATGATGTTGGCCTCGGGCTTGAGGGTTAGCTCACCCAGTTCGGCAAGGTGGTCGCCGATGCGTTGTTCTTCGGTCAGGAACTCCGGGAACAGGGCCAAAATTCGGCCAGCCAGCGAGATGTCGCGCGTCTCAAAATTGACGCCAGCGGGCTTCGCGTAAGCTTCGATAATGGGCAGGAACGAGTAAGTCGCCAGCGCGGGCGCCTCATCGGTCTTGGTATAGATAATCGTGGGTGCAGACATGGTTTGTCGTAAGAATGGTATTTTATTTGAGCCCGCCAACTAAGAACCCCACACGCGCTAGGTCAACTCTCAAACCAGCGTCCCACTGTATGCTGAGCTTGCCGAAGTGTGGACCGGTAGATTTACCCATTGGGCAAATGGCAGGTGCTTTAGAGCGGCAAAAGGTAGGGCGACGCTTACAAGCGAGCCGCTACGGTGGAGTGGGGAAGGTAGCAACTGTCTTTATTCGATTAGCTCATTGGTGGGATAGACAGGCTGTCGCGCAGGAGTTGGATTTATGCAAATATTGTTGAAGTTGAATATGCGGGATGTGAATCTTAATCATGAAATATGTCTTATTCCTATTGGTAATGCTGTCACTAGATGCCCAAGCGCAGGAGTTCTACCGGTGCCAGATGGGCGAATTTCCGGACCACCTGACGCCGTTGAGGTATCCGGCTTCCCAATATGACCAACTGGTTCGAGACATGCTCGTTGTCACAGAGGGAAAATACGGGCGATTTCTAGTGAAGCCATCCTTTCAGGCTGAGTATAGTGTCTCGGTGGATGCAGCGGTTGCCCCTGCTGACATTGGAAAGGATCATCGGTTCGTTAAGGATAAGGATCGCCTGTATCACTTAACACTGACGAGAGCTAACAAAAGTATTTGGAGTGCTATGCCTCGCAATGACGACCCGGGTGAGCTCGAATCACTGGAAGTTATTCGGGTGGATCGCGAGATCAGCTTCGAGCTCGCAGTTGCTATTCAACGTTCCTGGGGGCGGATGGTCCAACAAACACGCTATCCGCGTCAGGTCCTTGTGGGGAGCGATGGTTGTAATTATGAATTTTCGGTGTGGGTTTGGGCGATGGGCTTCATTTATGGAAAAACCTGGAGTCCCGAGGGAGGCCTTCGTCTGGAGATTGTAGAGATAGGTGAAGACTTGGTGCAGCTAGCAGAGAATGCCGAAATACAAGAGGCTTCCTTGCTCAAAAAACTCAGAGACTTCGAAGCGCAATTGCCCAATCCGTAGTTGGCCATTGGCGGAATGCGCAAATTTGGATGGAGGTCTCGTCAGGACGTTCGCGCGCTACCAGAATCCCCGCTACCTCAATTCACAAAAAAACTGCGGCGAGCACAGGCCCGGCCGCAGTTTGCTGAAAAGGAATCTTGGGACGCTTAGTCCTTGGCCACGCCAATGACGCCTTGGCCGACGCGGGGGCCAGCGGCACCGGAGGGCTGGGAGGTCAGGTCGTCTTTGCCGCCGTGGACAATCAGGCCGCGGCCAATGATCGAAGTCGGGCCGTTGAGCTTCATCTTGGGCATGACAAAGCTGAATTCTGCCACGCCGTTTTCATCGGCGGTAATGTTGCCCATGTCGCCTACGTGGTGCATCGGCATTTCCGGGCCGCCGTGCTCGGTGTCCAACGGGTTGTAGTGGCCACCGGTGGCGGTGCCGTCGTCGGAGTCAATGTCGCCATATTGGTGGACGTGGAAGCCGTGCTCACCGGGGGTGAGACCGCTGATTTTACCGGAGACTTTCACGCCGTCCTTTTGCTTCTCGAAGGTGACGACGCCGCTGGCGGTGTTGCCCTTGGTGGGGGTCATCACGGCGATTGCCTTAGTGATGGGCGTTACGGCTTGAGGCGCATGCCCGTGGTCGTGGGCATGGTTCATCTCCGGGGCGGCGGAGAGCGGTGCGGTCGCCAAGCCCAGGGCGGTGATGAGTGCGAGTGACGAAGTGGTAAGTAAGTTTCTCATTATAAGTGTGGTGATTTTTGTGATGGCTTTCCTTACCCTATGGCAGATGTGCCTGGCAATCAACCTCGGGCGTTAGGTTTTCGTTAACTTAAAACAGACGCACGGCATTGCGCTCCAGTTGAGCGATGTGGCCATCGAGGGCTTCGCTGAGCTCGGCTTTGACGGTGGCAACCGCCGGATCGCTGGCGCGGTTGCGGGTCTCATGTGGGTCATCGGTGAGGCAGAAAAGTTCCTCGCCGCCGTCTTGGTAGCGGACGTATTTCCAGTCCTGACGGCGGGCCATAAATACTCTGGGGTTGTGCCATTCGGCGAACACGTAGTCGTGCGGTGCGTCGGCGCGGTCTTCGCGAATCCAGGGCAGCAGGCTCGTGCCCGACATTTCGGGCGTCGATTGCTGGCCTGCGAGTTCGAGGATGGTTGGCACGATGTCGATCAGGCTGCAAAGTGAGTCGGTTTGCTTGGCGGGGATGGGGTCGTTGAGCACGGGTCGGGTGACGTCGCCCAGGAAGCGTTTGCGCGGCGGCACGACGACCAGTGGCACTCGGGTCACGCCTTCATACATAAATGAACCCTTGAACGGAATATTCTGCTCGCCCGCCATGTCGCCATGGTCGGCGGCAAAGATAATCCATGTGTTGTTAAAGAAACCACTGCAGCGCAGCTCGTCGAGAAGCAGGCCGATGTCGCGGTCGACCTTGGCGACGCGTTCGGCGTAAAACTCATGGTAGGCACCCCAGCGTTCCTCGGGCCAGTCGGCGCGCTTCTTGGCGGCGATGGCGGGGTATTCCTCGGCGGGGCGGTCGCAGTTTTCCCACGGACGTTCAAAGCCGTCGACGGTCTTCTCCGGATCGTAGAAATACAGGTCATGCGGATCGAGAAACGACACCACGTGGAAGAACGGGCGCTCGTGCTCGACCCAGTCGCGGTCGCGCCAATAGCGGCTCGCGAGCTGGCGGGTGGTTTCGTCGTGCGAGCACTCGGCGGCGATGTCGAACCCGTGCGCCTCGATGCTGCCGCCCAGGTGCCACTTGCCGTGGTAGGCCGTCTCGTAACCCGCCGCGCGCATCAGCTTGCCAATGCCGACATTGCTGGGGTCCAGCGGTGGGGCCGGCGCATATAGATTCCCCGGCATGCCGGCCTCCGTCGGATAGCGCCCGGTCATGAGTGTCGCGCGGGAGGGCGAACATATCGGCGCGGTGCAGTGGCAGTTGGTAAACGTAATGCCTTCGCGAACGAGCGAGTCGATGTTGGGCGTCTCCACGCTAAAGGCGCTGCCGAGGGCGGAAATAGTGTCCACGCGTTGTTGATCGGTGAGCAACAGCAGGATGTTGGGGCGCGAATCTTTCATGTTAGGTAATGCTATGTGTCGGTGCAGTTGTGTGGCAAGGCGGATTTCATGGGCGGTGGAGTGGTGGAGAGGCGGCGGAGTGGCGGAACGCGAACCTCTGTGTTCGCATACTACCCAACTGAATTCTACTGGGTTGATAAGTCGTAGAATATAGGCGAACACAGAGGTTCGCGTTCCGCCATCAGCGCGTTCCTATGGCAGATTAATCCGCGCCTGTAAACGCGTGCGTTCGCCGTGGTGATCCACGAACCAACGGGCCACCAGTTCATTACCCAACACCCGGACATCCAGGCCGCTGATGCGGTGCCCAGCGCTGGGGGACATCAGCGTAATGTAAACGGCGTGCTGGCCGCGCTGCTGGGCGAATAGGCCCACGCGGCCGCCCTCGTATGCCGGCACGCTGAAGCGTTGCAGGACGGATTCATCGTTGGTCGCGAGTTGGAAATTTGCTTTGCCGCTGGGCCAGGTGTGCGCACTGGCCGGGGCGCTGCCGCCCTCGATTTGCATGAGGTGCCAAGGGGGCTGGTTGGGACTCTGCAGGGCAAAGTTACTTTGCAACGCAGAGTCCGGTGCGTCGACTTCTGGTGCGCCTTGGGGCAAGTGGTAGAACAAACGCCAGGTGCGCTCTTCGGTGGCGGCGGCGATGACGCAGTCGCAGACCCAGTCGTCGGCCATGCTGACGAAGCGGCCTTGGTGAACGCCGTCCTGCAGCATGGCAAACTCATCGACCATGGCCATGCGCTTGATGCGCGCGTCCGGGCTCCATTCGTGAATCGGGATGGGCGAGGCGTAGGTCTTTTGGTCGAGCTCATCGACGGTCAGCTGGCTGTGCGCCTGGGCCCAGTGGTTGTATTCCTTGTGGATGCTGTCGGAAAATCCGTGGAGCGACTTCGGCTTAATGTCGGTGCAGTAGAGTACGATCTCGTCGCCGATCATTACCTGAAGTTGGAGCCCATCGTGCTGATGGTGGATGCCGGAGCGGTCGCCAGCCAGAAAGGCCTGACGGTAAACTGGCTTTGCATCGCAAAGTAAGGCGTAGCCGTGCTCCGGGAAAAGGCGCGAAGTTGGGGCGGGGTAGGGTTCGTTGATTGGTTCGTCGGGCGCGAAGGCGAGCGCGAGCGCGGGATGCTGGTCCGCTTGCTCCTGCGCAAGCCTGCCGTAGATTGGGTTGTTGTAAATGGCGTAACCGATGAAATAGATCGGCCAGCGCACGGTGGTTGAGGCACCGTAGTTATCACCGACGCGAGGCATGTCGAGGTCGGGGAACGCCGTTGCCAGCGGGCCGCTTAAGTAGCTCTCCAGCGAGCGGCCGTTGGCTCCGCGCAGGTGAAAGAGGTCCGGCCGATCCGGCAACAGCGCGCGCTGGGCACTGGCGACTTTTACCAGAAAGCTGGTCGTCGCGTAGTGATAATGCAGACTCGACTCGTAGCACAGGCCGTCATCGTAAACCGCGCCATCAAGGTAGTTCAGAAAACAGCGATCGTCGGTGGGGTCGAAGGCTGGCGCGATGAGCGAGTCATCGCCCAGCACCGCCCCCATGGCGAGCCTGGCACCGAGGTGGCAGATCAGGTGGTTGCTGAAGGCCATTTGGGCCAGGTGTTCGCGCCAGTATTCGTTGCAGCGGGTGACGGCGTCGGCGGCGTTCCGTATCTGCGCGAGCAGGCGTGATTCCTCGTCGTCCTGTAGTAAGTCGCGCGCGGCTAGCAGGGCGTCACAAAGCATCCAGCCGACGTTGCCAAACTCCATGCCGGAGTCGTAATGCATGACGCGAAAATCAATCGCTTCGGCCAGGCTCAGCGCGAATTGCATGGCCTGGCGGCGGTAGGCGTCATTGTTGAGGATCAGCCCTGCGAGCAGTTGGGTGCTGATGTTGGCGAACAGCGGGCGGTGCCCGAAAATGTAGCCATGAAACTGCTGGTAGGTCTCGCTGTAGGGGACGTCTGGATCATACCAGGAGGCGTCAAACTCCGGGATCGCAATGCCCTCAGAGTGAAAGGCCTGAGCCTTGGCGGCGAGTTGTTCGCGGCTGGCCGACCAGCGCGGTAGGGTAGCGCGTTGGCGCGCGTGCTCGATATCTTCTACGGTGAATCTTGAGGTATGCAGTCGCATTGGGGGAGGTTGTTACGGGAAGAATATTTTCCGCAAACACCGGCAGATTCAACGATTAATTAAAGACATCGAGGCACTGGTTTGCATTGCCTTAAATGAATTTTAGAGGGTCGCTGTTGTGGCTAGTCGAGGGTGATTTTCAGCGTGTCCCAGAAATCCGTGATGATCTGTTTTTCGCCAGCGTTGGTTGTCTCGTCAATCATGGTGATGATCAGCAGTCCCATTTCGCCATTGTAAACGGTCAACACTTCGCGAACCCACTGGTCGTCATCTTCCTTGAGCTCGGTTACGACCTTTTTGCCGACGAGGGTGTAGTCGCCGATTTTGCGGGTCATTTCTTCCTCTTGATAAGTGTAGCCGTAGTTGACCTCCTCCTTGGTCAATTGCTCGGCCATGCGGTCGACGAGTGTTGCCGGGTCGGCACCCTGGTATTCTTGCACGAGCACCATGACGCCGAGTGCCGTGGCCATATTCGTCTGGCTGACGATCTCGTTGATTTCCGAGAAGGCCGGGCGAAGCTTGTTGGTGTGGGAAAACGAGTAGTAGGGGCGGGTATATTCGATTTGGTCCTTTAGCTTGAGATCGAGGACCAGCTCGGCACCGTCGGGCAGGGTGATTGTCTCTGGCTGATCCAGACCAATATCATAAGTCTGGCCGTTGATGTTCAAAGTGTAGTCCTTGGCGAACGTGAACTGGCACAGGGCCAAAAGGCAAATGGCGGGCAAGCGTTTCATCATAGAGGTTGCATAAGGGGGATCGGCGGGCGCGGCGAGCACGACTTTTGTCTCTGAGACGCCAATAAATTAATCTGGTAGGATTAATCAATTCTGCTATGTTGCGCGAACTTATGCGTAAACGTTTATTGTCGATGTTCTTGTTTCCCCTCGCGCTGGCTGGTGTGGCCCGCGCCGAGTCGGAGTCCTATTACGCCGGGATCAACCCGGACGCCGAAATGGTCCTCGTGGCCAATCTGGAGTCGCTGCTAGCCTCGCCGCTGGTCCAGCAGATTCAGGCCATGGTTCAGCAGTTTGACCCGGAGAGCGACCCCAACTCGCTGCCGATGGAGCTGACGACCTACACCGGCGCAACCAGCCAGGACGTGGGCAAGATCGTCCTCTCCGCCAGTGATGTGCTGCTGCTTCAGGAAATTAACGACCCATCGCAGGTCACCAAGGAGCAGATGGAAAAGACCGGCGTGATGATTACCGTTCAAATTAACAAGGCGATCGACGCAGCCAAGTTTAACGAGTGGGTCGAGATGCAAACGCCGCCTGCCGAGAAGGACAAGACCACCAAGAGTGATGTGGGCAAGGGTGTCATGTATTCCTCCACGGATGACTCCGGCCTGGCCATGGGCTTCCTGCCGGGTGAGTCCGAAACGCTGATCATGATTGGCTCGGATACCGGCGTTACCTCAGGGCTCAAAACTGGTAAGGGCGAGCTCCCGGCCAAGCTGGCCACCGCAGCCAGCCTGTCCTCCAGCCTGCCAAACATCGCGATCATGGCCTCGCCCTCCGCGGACTGGAAGGAACAGCTCGTTGCCTCGGCCAAGGAAAACATGGACGGCGAAGACGACACGGTGTTCGTGGAAGAAGCCGAGCAATTCCTCTTTGGCATCAACATCACCGACAGCCTGAACATCCTCAGCGGCATCAAGTTTGCGAATCAGGAAACTGCCAACGAAGCTTTCAACGCACTCAGCGAGGCCGTGGCCGACTTTCAGTCCGAGCCGATGGAGCCCGGCCCGATGACGTCACTCTTTGTACCGTTGGTCAACCGCATGTCGGTGACGGAAGACGGTGAAGCCGTTACCTTCAGCACTGGCATGAACGCCGGTGAATCTCAGCAAATGCTGATGATGCTGCCGATGCTGATCTTGTCGCAGATGCAGAATATGCAAGGCCCGGCTCCGGCTGGCGGCGGCATGTAATACCATGCGCGCTCTATTGCGGATCCTGCTTTGCCTCGCGCTGCCAGCCAGTCTGTTGGCGCGGGGCGAAATCACGCAGTTCTCCGTCATCGATGCGCTATTGGCCGGAGTTTACAACGGCCCCACGACAATCGCCGACCTCCAAGAGGCCGGCGATTTTGGCATCGGCACCTTCAACGCGCTCGACGGCGAGCTGCTCATGCTCGATGGCGTGGTCTACCAGGTGGCGCACAGCGGTCGGGTTCGAGTGAAGCACCCCCGCGAGAAAACGCCGTTTGCAACGGTGTGCCGGTTTGAGCCGGAGATGTCTTTTCCGCTTTGGCCAGTGAGCTCGTTTAGTGATTTTGACCACCGCTGGCAGACCTTGTCTACGGTGCCTGGCGTCATGTATTTTCGGCAGCCTGATCCTCTCAGCGAAAACAAATTCTACGCCGTGCGGTTAACCGGCACGTTCGCGGCGATTAAGGCGCGCAGCGTGCCGAAACAGACGCCGCCCTATGTCGCACTAGCCGATGTGGTCGCGGAGCAGAATGTGTTTAACTTCGCTGAAATCGAGGGAACCATGGTCGGCTTTTATTGCCCGCCCTTTGCGCGTGGCGTGAATGTGCCTGGTTGGCATTTTCACTTTATCAGTGAAGATCGTCAGCTTGGCGGGCACGTGCTGGATTTTTCCATCGCCAAAGCGGGGGATGTGCAAGTTGCCTGGCAATTGCTCGACGAGCTGGTGCTCAAGCTGCCCGATGACGCCGGTTTCGCCGAAGTCGACCTGACGCCCGACCGTGCCGAAGAGCTGGAAACGGTGGAGCGCGGGCGCGGTCAATAAGTTATCCACAATCATTGTTTATCCTTTTACTAAGGGGATGCGCGGGTAAACTGGGCGGCTTATGTCCGTGGAAAATCGAGTCAGGCGATTGGGCGATGCGTCCCCGTTTTACGCCCAGCAACTGCGCCTGCACCCGGACTGGATTGACTGGCTCGACAAGCCGAAGAACCGCGATTATCCGTATCGCTACGCTTCGCTGGAGGACCTCTGGCGCCGGCGATTTTGCCCGGATGGGTTCAGCTTGGCGGCGCTGCGGCAGTTCCGGCGCCGGATGTCACTGCGGATCGCCTACCGGGAGCTCAACGGGTTGGCGGACGTGGAGACCAGTTGGCGCGAGCTCTCCATGCTGGCCGAGTTCGTGGTCCGCCGCCTGTGCGAGTGGCGCTTCGCGGAGTGGCTGCACCGCTTCGGTGAGCCCTGGTGCGACGCGGAAGACCAGCGCGCGGGTTACTGCATTTTTGCTCTAGGTAAGTTGGGGGCGGGCGAGCTGAATTTCTGCTCCGATCTCGATCTGATATTCTGCAAGGCCGGTAGCGGGCACTGCCGCAAAAACGGTCGCCCTACGGGCGTGACCACGCGGGAGTTTTACGCGTCGTTTTTCCGCCAGATTGCGGCGGACATGACCGCACCGAACGAGGATGGCGTACTCTACCACATCGACCTGCGGTTGCGGCCCGAGGGCGATAGCGGGCCGGTGGTGCGCACGGCGTCGAGCCTCGTCAACTACTACTGGACGGCGGGTCAGACCTGGGAGCGGCTGGCGTGGCTGCGGGCGCGCCCGATCGCGGGAGACCTGGCGCTGGGGCATGGCGTGATGGAGGAGATTAACCCGTTTCGCTACCCGCGCTTTCCCCCGAATAACCTAATGAACGAAGTGGCCGGGGTGAAGCTGCGGACCGAGAAAGAAGTCCCCGCTGACGAGCTCGCGCGGGATATCAAGTCCGGCCCGGGGGGCATCCGCGAGGTCGAGTTCATCGTGCAGGCGCTGCAGTTGATCCACGGCGGGAAAAATCCGTTTTTGCAGACCAACTCGACGGTCAAGGCGATCCAGAAGCTCGCGCGCTACGAGGTACTGCCCTTGGATGACGCCTGCTTCCTCGACCACGCCTACCGCTGGCTGCGCAAATTGGAAAACCGCCTGCAAATGCGGGGCGAGACGCCGAGGCACTGCCTGCCATCCAACGCCGAGGAGCAGCGCTGGCTGTTCGGTGCGATGGACTACGAGGACTGGGATACGTTTGCCGCAGACATGGAGCACTGGCGAGCGGGCATCCGTGCGCGCTACGTGGCCCGCTTCCCGGCGGATCCGCAGGAGGAGCGTATTCAGGCATGGACCACTTTTTTGGCTGGGCAGGCACCAGAGCCCAGCTTGCGCGCCGATCTGGAGCGTTGGTTCCCGGATTCAGACGAGGTCGAGGCGCGGCTGCGCAAATTTGTCCTGGGCGACTCACCGGGATTAATTACGCGCGATGCCGTGCTGCGTTTTCTCGATCTGGCGCATCACTTTGACCGCACGCTGCCGCGGCTGGCGCGGCCGATGTTGACCCTGGAGCGCATCGGGCGTTTTGCGGAGCACTACGGTGCCCGGCGTCACTTTTTCCGCGATTCGGCCAACCCGACTTTATTCGAGATTCTGAGCCTCTTGTTTGACCGCAGTCAGTTCATCCACGAGCTGCTGTGCCGCCATCCGGGCATTATGGAGGAGCTGCTGCACGAGGCACCCAAACGGCTGAAAACTCGCCGCGACTGCCGCGACGAAATCCAGCTGCTCGCCCCGGGGGAAGACGGTTTCGCCCAGCGGCTGTGGCTTTACGTGAAGGCGGAGCAAGTCCGTATGGCCATCGGTGAGCTGCTCCACGGGCTTTCGTTGGAGGCCGTGGGCTGGGCGCTTAGCCAGCTGGCCGAAGCGGTGGTCTGCGAGACCATGGCGTTGGCGCAGGTGGAGGCATTTACCGTCGTCGCCCTGGGCAAGCTCGGCGCGGAAGAGCTGACGCTGGGCTCCGACCTGGACCTGATGCTGATCGCGCCCGAGCCGCTCGACGACGATTCATCTGCGCGTCTGCGGGACTGGTGCGCCCTGCTGATGCACAACGGCGGGCTGGGCCCGATGTTTGTCGTCGACCTGCGGCTGCGGCCCCACGGTGAGGCCGGTCCGCTGGCGGTCACGTTGCCCGCGCTGCGGGACTACCATGCCAGCACCGCGAAGGCCTGGGAAAAGCAGATTCTCGTACGCTCGCGGCCGATTGCTGGCCCGGAGGCAGTGCAGGCGGCATTTGTGGCCTGGCGCGACGAAATGCTTTACCAAAAACCGATGACGGCGGCCGAGGTGGGCGAGCTGTGGCGCATGCGGCAAAAAATTGAGCAGGAAAAGCCCGCCAGCCAACCCCCGGCGCAGCGGGCTTTTAAAACCGGGGCCGGCGGCCTGCTCGACCTGGAATTTCTCACCGAGGCGCTCGCGATGACGCACGGTCCGTCGAATATGGAACTGCGGCAGCCCCACGCGCGGACTTGCCTGCTGGCGGCGGGCACCAAGGGGCTTTTTCCGCAAAAACTTGCTGACGAGCTCAACGAGAACTGGAATAAACTCCGCCAGATCGAGTTCTCGCTTAGGCGGCAGTCATTCCAGCCGATTATTGAACTTCCCGATGATTTAACGATTCGGCGAACCTTGGCGCGTTGGCACGACTTCTGCGACATCGAGGCCTTCTGGCGTGAGTTTTCCCAAATGCTCGCCACGAACCGACGTGCGCTGGAGGACTGGCTCCGCGAAAGCCTGCCGCCAGAACCAGCCAGTGCTCCGCCCGCTACCGAAGTTATATAAGTTCTTATTCGACAGACTAAATGATTCGATTATAGTGAAACCTTCCAACACGTCACCGGTCGCATTCTTAGTCACTTTTTTCCCGTGAGTCACTTCAACCAAACCACCCTCCGCCGGGCGCTGATGCTCTTCAGCGCGACCATTCTACTGATCACTTCGCTCCACGCCGAGGCCGTGGACGTCAATAGCTTCCAGACCACGTCGACCATGCGCGACGAGACCAAGGAAGTCGTGAGCCGCCTCGAAAACAGCCATTATCTCGGCCAGGATATTTCTGAGATTGATCAGGCAGAGTTCATTGCGGACTACATGACCGACTGGGACAGCCAGCGCATGTTCTACCTGCAGACCGACTTGGCTGACTTCCAGCGCCGCTTTGCACCTAGCCTGGACAAGCTCCTCAGCAACGGCCGCCTGATGCCGGCGTTCGAGATTTTCCTCAAGTTCCGCACCAACGTGGAGAGCCGCATCGTGTGGATCCAAAATCGGATCAATGAGCCCTTTGACTTCGCCAGCGCCGCTACCTATGCGCCGGATCGCTCCGAGGCAGAGTGGCCCGCAAGCCTCACCGAGGCTAACCAGCTTTGGGAGCGCCGTCTGCAGTTTGAAATGCTCAACGAGCTCCTGGCCCTGCTGGAGCCGGGAACTGATTTGGACGATTTGCGCGAAATCAGCCCGGAGCTCGACAAGGTTGCCCCCGAAGGTCTCGAAGACCAGGGCATTGACAACAGCGATGCGCCCAAGTCGGTCGAAGAAGCCATGGCTGAGGCCCGTGAAAACCTCAACAAGCGCTATGATCGCCTGCTGAAGTGGGTGCAGGAGATCGAAGCCAGCGACGTCCAGGAAACTTTCCTTACCGCGCTGACTCACCAGTACGATCCGCACTCGACGTTTATGTCCGCGGACACACTGGAAGAATTTTCCATCGCCATGCGCAATTCCCTGGTGGGTATTGGCGCGGTGCTGTCCGATGACGACGGCTACTGCACGATCCGTGAGCTCCTGCCCGGGGGGCCGGCCGAGCGCAGCGGCAAGCTACAGCCCGAAGATCAGATTGTGGGCGTCGCCCAAGGCAAAGATGGCGAGATGGTCGACACCATCGGCATGAAGCTCAGCAAAATCGTTAAAATGATCCGCGGTAAGAAGGGCACCGAGGTGCGCCTGCGTATCCGCCCCGGCGATGGCGACCCATCCGTCCGCAAGGAGATCATTTTGGTCCGCGACGAAATCAAGCTCACCGCCAAGCTGGCCAAGGCCGAAGTTTTTGAAGTACCCGCCGGCGACCGCACGGTCACCATTGGCGTGATCGATTTGCCCGCGTTTTATGGCTCCGGCGAGCCCGGTTCCGGCTACAACAGCACCACCGAAGACGTGGAAGAGTTGATCGGCAAACTCAAGGACATGGGTGTCGAAGGCATCGTGCTCGACTTGCGCGCCAATGGCGGCGGTCTCCTCTCCGAGGCGATTCGCCTGACCGGCCTGTTCATCCCGGTTGGCCCCGTGGTGCAGGTGCGTGATTACGTCGGAAAGGTGCAGGAATTTTTGGACGACGACCCCAAAGTCGCCTGGAACGGCCCGCTGATGGTGCTCGTTTCCCGCTTCAGTGCCTCGGCTTCAGAGATTACTGCCGGTGCGTTGAAGAATCACCAGCGCGCATTGATCGTTGGTGACGAATTGACTCACGGCAAAGGCACCGTGCAGGCCGTGTTCGACATGAATCGCGGCGGTAACTGGTTCACTTCGCTCCGCCCCCGCAAGGGCGCGGCCAAGGTAACCGTGCAGAAATACTACCTGCCCGACGGTTCCTCCACGCAGATTGAGGGTGTCAAGTCGGACATCGTTCTGCCGTCCGTAAACCGCTACCTTGCGATTGGCGAGGGAGAGTTCGACCACGCGATGGAGTGGGATTCGATCAACTCGCTGGAGTGGGATTACGACAACTCGCACGTCGAGGGCTTCATGGTCAACCAAGCCATTGTCGATCAGCTCACCGACCGCAGCCAGTCGCGCCAGTCGTCACTGGAAGAGTTTACCTACCTGCAGGAGAACATTGACTGGGTGAAAAACCGCCAGGAGCAGAAGGAATTCTCGCTCAACCTGAACGAGCGCCGCGAACGCCGCGCCTCGGACAACGATTTCCGCGACAAAATGGAGGCCATGTATGACGCACTGGCCGAGAGCCTGAATTTCAGCTCAAACGAAGTCCTGCTCAGCGTTACCGAAGAGCAGAACCGCGAGCACGACGAGCTGATGGCCGCACAAGCTGAGGAGTTTGGCGACGACGTCGTGGCCGAGGCCGAAGAGGAAGAAGCCGCGAAGGCCACATTTGACATCCAGCTCCGCGAGAGCCTCCGCATCATGGCGGACTGGATCGCGATCAGCAAGGATGGCAGCTCGCAGGCGCTGGCTTCCACGCCCGCCGGTGAGCCGCGCAGCTAGAGAAGGCCAGATTTTCGATTGCCAACGCAGGCAGGCTGCCGCTAACTCTCACCCACTACTATGTCCACGGAGAACTTTTCTGTCGAAGCAACCGATTCCGGTTTGCTGTTTACCTTCACCGGCCAGTTGCACGCCGCGGCGTGTGGTGCCATGAACGACGACCTCATGGCGGCAGTCGAGGAAAACGACGGTCCCGTGGTGTTCGATCTCGGCGCGGTGACCTTTGTCGCGTCTTCTTTTTTGCGCACGGTGCTGACGGTTAACCGCACCAAGGCGAAGGATGGCTTCACGATTATCAACGTCCAGCCAGAGGTGAAGAAAGTCTTCAAAATGGCTGGTCTGTGGGACGCGCTTGGCATGTCCAAGACCAACAGCTAGAGCACTTTCCGCTCTATGGCGGATGTTTTGGGTGGGAAATTTTGCCCGCTTGCGGACGGCGTTGCTCAAGGTTTCCTAAAAAATTCTCTGTTCATTTGCGAGAAGCTCCCTATGAACGGTTGCTGGTCCTAAACACTGACCGGAAAATCCCATGATCGATCTAAAACTCCTCCGCGACCAACCCGAAGCTCTTCGCGAAGCCATCGCCAAGAAGAAATTCGACGTAAACTGGGACGAGCTCTACGCGCTCGACGACAAGCGCCGCGCCGCGATTGCCAAGGCTGAAACTCGCCGCGCCGAGCAAAAGGCCGCCAGTAAGAAGTTCGGCCAGATCAAGGACAAGAAGTCCGACGAAGCCCAGGCCGCGCTCAAGGACATGAAGGCCATGGCCGAGGAAGTGAAGACGCTGGAGGCCGACGCCGCCGAAGTCGAAGGTCAGTGGAAGGCGCTCTTTTTGCAGATCCCGAATGTCCCGCACGACAGCGTGCCGGTGGGCAAGACGGAGGAGGACAACGTTGTCGCCGCCGAGGTCGGCAGCCCAGCTGACGTTTCCCCGCACGCCCAGCCGCACTGGGACATCCCGTGGTTCAGCCAGGCGATTGACTTCGAGCGCGGCGTCAAGGCGACCGGTGCAGGTTTCCCCTTTTACGTGGGCGACATGGCGCGTTTCGTTCGCGCGCTGATCTCGTTCTTCCTGGATGAGGCGCACGCCAACGGCTACACCGAGGTGCTGCCGCCGCTGCTGGTCAACTCGGCCAGCGCCACCGCCACCGGCCAGCTGCCGGACAAGGAGGGGCAGATGTATCACGCGGTGAAGGACGATCTTTACCTGATCCCGACCGCCGAAGTGCCCGTCACGAATTTCTTCCGTGAGGAAACCTTCGAGGAGAAGGATCTGCCGGTCTACCGCTGCGGCTACACGCCTTGCTTCCGCCGTGAGGCCGGTAGCTGGGGCGCGCACGTGCGCGGTCTCAACCGCCTGCATCAGTTTGACAAGGTGGAGCTGGTCAAGTGGGTCCACCCGGACAATTCTTTTGACGAGCTGGAAAAGCTCCGTGGTGACGCCGAGGGCATCCTCAAGAAGCTCGGCCTGCCTTACCGTGTGCTGCTCATGTGCTCGGGGGATATCGGCTTCCCGCACGCCAAGCAGTATGACCTCGAAGTCTGGGCCGGCGGCCAAAAGCGCTGGCTGGAGGTCTCGTCCTGCTCGAACTTTACCGACTTCCAGGCGCGCCGCGCGGGCATCCGCTACCGTCCATCGGGCGGGGGCAAGGCCGAGATCGTGCACACGCTCAACGGCTCGGGCCTGGCGGTTCCGCGGGTGCTTGCGTCGTTGTTGGAGAACAACTTACAGGAAGACGGCTCGGTCCTCGTGCCGGATTGCCTGCAGAAGTGGTTCGGCTCGGATCGCCTCGGGCCGCTCTAATCAAGTTCTCATTAGAACCTTGGAGTAATTGGAGCCGATAGGCCCCAGACGTCATCAAACTGTAATCTTGATCGCTAAATTGTTACGCCTTTTTTGGGCATTTGCCTTGCCCCTGAGCTATAATCACTAGGGAATCTTTGCCTCATGAACCGATTTCTATCTTCACTCGCGATTGGACTGACCGCTGTTGTGGCCCCTTTGGCTAACGCCTCGGATCTGATTGATCCCGATTTGCCCTCCTATCAGAAGGTCAGCGGCGTGTCCGGCACCTTGAACTCCGTTGGCTCGGACACCCTGGCCAACATGATGACTTTGTGGACCGAGCAGTTCAATACGCTCTACCCGAACGTCAACACGCAGGTGGAGAGCAAGGGCTCCTCCACCGCGCCGCCCGCACTGATCGAGGGTGCCTCCCAGCTCGGCCCGATGAGCCGCATGATGAAGGCTGAGGAAATCGACAAGTTTGAGGCCAAGTTCGGCTATAAGCCCACGGCGGTGCCCGTCGCGCTCGACGCCCTGGCGGTTTTCGTCAACAAAGACAACCCCATCGACGGCCTCGACCTGACGGAAGTCGACGACATTTTCTCCAGCACCTACAAGCGTGGTGGCGGCCCGATCAATAACTGGGGTGACCTGGGCTTAACGGGTGACTGGGCCAGCCGCCCGATCAGCCTTTATGGCCGTAACAGCGCCTCCGGCACCTACGGCTTCTTCAAGAAGGTGGCCCTCGGCGGCGGTGACTACCGCTCGACTGTCAAGGAACAGCCCGGCTCATCCGCCGTGGTGCAGGGTGTGGCCAGCGATCTTTACAGCATCGGCTACTCCGGCATCGGCTACAAGACCTCCGGCGTGAAGGCCCTGTCTCTGGCTGATTCAGAAGTGGACGGCAAGCTCTACGAGCCGACCGCGGAAAACTGCCTCACGGGCGATTACCCGCTGGCGCGTCTGCTCTACGTCTACGTTAATAAGGCTCCCAACCAGCCGCTGGACCCGTTGACGCTGGAATTTGTTAAGTTTATCCTTTCCAAGCAGGGGCAGGAAGTGGTCGTGAAGGATGGCTACTATCCGCTGCCAGCCATGGCGGTTGAGTCGACCATTGCGGAGCTCACCAACTAATTGGAGAGCGGGTCAATTGCGGAAAGGCGAAGTTTCGATACTTCGCCTTTCTTATCGACATAGGCCGAATTGAAACAGTTGTGTTACGAAAGTCACTTAAGGGTTGAGCCAAACGCAATACAGCCTAACACGCCTGACTTCGCTCTTTAATTAGACAAGATGCCCAACAAATCTGCAGCACCCGATCCTGAGCGCTTCGAAGTATCGAAGGGCACGCTGCGGCTGGATACGTTCATGACGCACTTCATCAAGGTGGGGGGCGTCGGCATTATCCTGGCGGTGTTTGCGATATTTATCTTTATCGCTGCCCAGGTCATGCCGCTGTTTCAGTCGGCTGAGGTCCACCAGCAGGCCGTGATCGATACTGGCGTGGCAGATTTCGAGATTATCGGCGTCGATGAGTGGGGTGAGCTGCCTTTTGTGGTCAATCTGGCCGACGGCTCGTTCACGTTCATCGACATTGAGCGCAAAGAAGGGCTGGAGCCGGTCATCGGCCCGCGTGGCATTTACAACGAAAAGCCCAACTACGGCGAAGACATCACCTTTACCTCCGCGCTTTATCACCACCAGACCGAAGAGGTGATCTTTGGCACGAGCGATGGGCGCTACACGCTGGTGCAGGTCGAATATACGCCGGAATTTGACGACTACAGCAACCGCACGATCAACGCTAAGCTCAACGCGGATAAGATATTCTCGCTCGGTAAGGGGCTTGGTGCCGTGCGCAGCATCGACTCCTACGCAGCGGACAAAGACCGCCTGGTCGCGGCCCTGGTCGAGGGCGATGGCGGGTTGGAAGTCCGCGTGACCTCTTTTAATCGCAAAAAGACTCCGTTTGGCGTCGGGCCGTGGAAGCTGGCCGACGAATTCAACCTCACCGAGCAGGTGCAGGGAGTGCCGCGCAAGGTGCTCGTGACAGGGCAGGGCAATGGCGTCCTCGTTTCGACCCGTGAAGGCAGCGTGTATTTCTTCAATTTCTCGCGCGGCGAAGTCAGCCTGCGTCAGGTTTTCCAACCCTTTGGTGAAGAGGGGATTGGATCGATGGACTGGCTGCTGGGCAACGAGTCGCTGGTCTTTACCTCGGACGACGGAGACAACGTGATCTACGCGCAATACCTGCCCGAGGCGACCGAGGAACAACTGGCCGCCGATGAACGCCCGGAGCGCCAGTTTGCGGAAATCAACAGCTTCCCGAAGCTTCAGGGCGCAGCCGATATCTACTCGCACAGCATGCGTAACCGCGCCTTCCTGCTCGCCAGCGGGAGCGAGGCGTCTATTCGCTACGGCACCACGGGCTCCATCCGCTGGCAGAAGTCGCTCGATTTCACGCCCAAGGCGGGCATCCTCGGTTCGCGTTACGAAACCATGCTCCTGGCTGACGACGCCGGTAGCCTGCATTTTTACTCAATCCATGACCCGCACCCCGAGGCGAGCATGAGCGCGTTCTTCGGCAAGATCTGGTATGAGGGCCAGGACGAGCCAAAGTATATTTACCAGTCCTCGGCGGCGGACGCCTCTACGGAGCCGAAGTTTTCGATGGTTCCGCTGATTTTCGGGACGTTCAAAGGCACGCTGTATGCCATGATTTTTGCCGTGCCGATCGCGATTCTGGCGGCGCTTTACACCTCGCAATTTCTTAAGCCGGAATACAAGAAAGTCGTCAAGCCGACCATGGAAATCATGGCCTCGCTGCCGTCGGTGGTATTGGGCTTCCTGGGCGCGCTCTGGCTGGCTCCGATCTTGGATACGCGCTACCCGTCGGTGCTGATGATCCTGCTCATGGTTCCGGCGACGGCGCTCATCATTGGCTACGCCTTTGGCGCGCTGCCGCAGCGCTACCGCATCTATTTGAAGCCGGGGCAGGAGTTCCTGGTATTTATCCCGCTACTGCTGATCGTCGCCTACACGGGCTGGACGCTTGGGCCGATTGTGGAAAACGCGATCTTCGTTTACCGGGACGCCGCGACGGGCCAGGAAATCGCGGATTTCCGCCTCTGGTGGCCGCAGGCGTTTGATGTGCCTTACGACCAGCGCAATTCGGTCGTGATCGGTTTCATGATGGGCTTTGCAGTGATTCCGATCATCTTCACGATTGCCGAGGATGCGATGTCCAACGTGCCGCAGTTCCTCACCTCTGCCTCGCTCGCCCTGGGTGCCAGCCGCTGGCAGACTGCCGCACGCGTCGTGCTGCCTACTGCGTCTCCGGGGATGTTCTCGGCGATGATGATTGGCTTTGGCCGCGCCGTGGGCGAGACGATGATCGTCGTGATGGCTACCGGCAACACGCCGATCATGGAGTGGAACATCTTCAACGGCATGCGCACGCTCTCGGCCAACATCGCGGTGGAGCTGCCCGAAGCGCCCAAGGAGTCCACGCACTTCCGCATCCTGTTCTTCGGTGCGTTGCTGCTTTTCCTGATGACTTTCCTCGTGAACACCGTGGCCGAAGTGGCCCGCGTCCGCCTCCGCAACCGCTATAAAACCGTCGGATAATGAGCAGCACGAATCCAGGTTTTGATAAAAAGATGCGCCCCGCTGGCGAGATGTATGTCTGGTTGTGCGGCATGGGCTTGGCCGCGGGTATTATCATGGTTCTCGGGCTGCTGTGGATCATCATTGCCAATGGCGTCGAGGTTTTCTGGCCGCGCACGGTTTACGAAATTAAGTTTAAAGACGGTTCGGTGGTCGCGGCCTCCATCGTCGAAGACCGCGAAAAGAAAGTCGCGGAAGAAGGCGGCGAAATTAAGCACGAGTATAAGCTGTTTACCGGCAATAAGGACGTGAGCGCGCAGTTCCGCTACGTGGACCACGACTCCATCGAGTCCATGGAAGTCGCGGATGGCATTTGGATGGCCGACCGCGAAGGTAGCGGTAAGGCGGTCTTTTACCCGATTGAGCTGGTGCTGACTGATGGCACCACGATCAGCGCCGACAGCCCGGACTTTATGCCGGAGATGCAGCGCCTCATCGACGAGGCCGAGAAAGCGCGCCACGAGGCAGAGGAAATCGACCGCGGCCCGATTCGTGATTACGCCGCGAAGAATAAAAAGCTGACCTTCGAAATCCGCCTGCTGCAGAACAATAATCTGGAGCAACGTAAAGAGCTCCAGGCGATGGACGAAATTTACTCACGCATGATCATGCTCGATGATTCGGCGGCTGACGCGCGTCAGGATTTTCAGACACAGTATGATGAGTTTGCCGCGCGCGGTGGGCCCTTTGCCGAGTTGAAGGACATCCATGCGCGATCCACGGCTCTGCGCGCAGAATACCAGCACTACTTCGACGAGAGTGACGCGCTCAAGGCATCGATTAACAACGGCACGCTGCGCTACCAGGTAGTCGGCGGTCCGGAGCGTGAATACGTCTCCGGTCAAATGCTGAAGGTTTACCAGCCCAATGAATTCAGTGCGATCGACAAGGTGCTGTTTTTCATCACGCACTTTTGGCTGTTTGTCAGTGAAGAGCCGCGTGAAGGGGCGACCGAAGGCGGTATCTTCCCGGCGATTTTCGGCACTTTCGTGATGACGGTTTTGATGTCTGCTGCGGTGATGCCGTTTGGCGTGCTGGCGGCGATTTACCTGCGCGAATACGCGGCCCAGGGCCTCTTTACGCAGGCCGTTCGCATCGCGGTGAACAACTTGGCTGGCGTGCCGTCGATTGTTTACGGGGTGTTTGGCCTGGGCTTCTTTATCTACGGTATGGGTAGCTGGATCGATAGCGGTGCCGAAGACCCGATGGCTGTGGCCTTGTGGATCGTATGGCTGGTCGTGGCGCTGGTGATCCTGGGCTTCGTGATCGTTCTCGCACAGGAGCATATTTGGAGAACGGTTTCGTGGATGCCCGATAAGCCGCGCCAACAAGCGGTGTCGTTCTTGTCCATCATCTTCATCATCATTCTGGGTTGCCTGATTTATTACAGTCCGTTCTTCCACGGATTCTTTGCTGACCGCGCGATGCTCAACGAGCCTACCTTCGGCTCCGGTGGCGTGCTTTGGGCCTCGCTGACTCTGGCGCTGATGACGGTGCCGGTGGTCGTCGTGGCAACCGAAGAAGCGCTGGCTGCCGTGCCGCGCGGCGTGCGCGAAGCCTCCCTGGCTTGCGGTGCCTCGAAGTGGCAGACCATTCAGCGCATCGTTATGCCGGCTTCGGCCTCGGGTATCCTGACGGGCTTGATCCTGGCCATGGCGCGTGGCGCGGGCGAGGTGGCCCCGCTGATGCTGGTGGGCGTCATTAACGCCGTGGACGAGCTACCCATCGATGGCACGTATCCCTTCTTCCATTTCGAGCGCAAGTTCGAGCACATGGGTTTCCACATTTACCACCTGGGCTTCCAGTCTCCTGACTCCGAGGCGGCCAAGCCAATGGTGTTCGCAACGACGTTCCTGCTGATCCTGCTGGTCGTCGTTCTCAACCTGGGCGCGATTTTGATTCGCGACCATCTCCGCAAAAAATACGCTACCGGAACTTTCTAATTCGCCATGGCCAACGTCACACCATCCGAACAAACCACCACCGAACATGGCGCGCCTTCGCCCGATGAGAAATACATCGAGGTGAAAAACTTTTCGTTCTGGTATGGCTCGTCGCAAGTGATTTTCGACCAGTCGTTCGCCATGCCGAAGCAGAAGGTCACGGCGTTTATCGGGCCATCGGGTTGTGGTAAATCCACGCTCCTGCGCTGCTTCAACCGCATGAACGACCTCATCGACGGCATTAAGCACGATGGGGACATCACCGTGGGCGGCGAAAGCATTTTTGACCCGATGCTGGAGGTGATCTCCCTGCGCAAGCGGGTGGGCATGGTCTTCCAAAAATACAATCCGTTCCCAAAGTCGATTTACGAAAACATCGTCTACAGCCTCCGCGTTGCTGGCCGCAACAAGAAGAGCGAGCTGGACGAAGTCGTGGAGCGCAGCTTACGCAATGCGGCCCTGTGGGAAGAGGTGAAAGACCGCCTGCAGGACAGCGCGCTCGGCCTCTCCGGTGGTCAGATGCAGCGCCTGTGCATCGCCCGCGCGATTGCCAACCAGCCGGAAATTTTGCTGATGGACGAGCCCTGCTCGGCGCTGGACCCTGTCGCCACCGGTAAGATCGAGGAGCTGATCCACCAGCTCAAGCGTCAGTTTACGATCGTCATCGTTACGCACAACATGCAGCAGGCCGCCCGCGTGAGCGATCGCACGGCCTTCTTCTATCTGGGCAAGCTGATCGAATACGATGAGACACAAAAAATCTTCATGAACCCTGAGAATCCGCAGACCGAGGATTATGTGTCCGGTCGTTTCGGTTAATCAGCGATTCTTGGTGCTCACCGTCTTTTTTCCGTATAGGAATACGGAACAATTGAGGTAGATTATCGGATTATTGTTGTGAAGTTATCCGATGTAGCTTAAGCTACAAAATATCCACTCCTTTTAACTCCCCCTTCAGCATGCAACATTTTTACGAAAGCGAACTCGAAGACATCCGCCGCAAACTCGTCCTGATGGGCGAAAAGTGTATGGATATCTCGCGCTTGGCGCTTAAGTCATTGGAGGACAACGACCTGAGCATCGCTCAGCGCGTTTTGGGGATGGATGACGAGATTGACGAGTTGGAGCTACAAATCGACGCCGAGGCTGTGCGCTACCTGAGCCTGCGCGCGCCGGTGGCTACCGATGTCCGCATGCTGACCATTTGTATGAAGGGCTGCCACGACTTGGAGCGCGTGGGGGACGAGGCATCGTCCATTGCCAAGCGCGTGCGTCGTCTGGCCCGGCAAGGTAGGCCGATTGGCGACTTGGCCGGTATTCCGCAGATGACTGACATGGTGGTGGAGCTACTCCGCAAGAGCATCGATTGCTTCGTAAACGAAGACTACGATTTGGCGCTCAGCTTGCCCGAACTTGACCGCAAGGTGGATGACCTCAATCGCGCGAATTTCGACATGCTGATGAGCCGTTCCGCCGACGACGGGAACTATGTGTCCATTGGCGTGGAGCTGATTTTCATCTCCAAGAGCTTGGAGCGCATTGGTGACCACGCCGTGAATCTCGGCGAGGAAGTTGCCTACCTGATCAAGGCCAAGGACATTCGCCACTCCGATCTCGTGCGCCGCGCACCGGAACGCCAGTAAGATTTTCATTGGCGGACTTGGGTGATCAATTTTCAATGCGGGCTAAACCTGTTTGAATATTGATTACTGACCATTGAGCACGGAAAAATCCAGTCACACGTTACCTTGGGTGGGCCCGGGGAAAATGCCGTTATTTCTGGCACCGATGGCGCGCTTTACCGACAGCGCGTTTCGACAACTGTGCAAAGAGCAGGGGGCCGATGTGATGACCACGGAGTTCGTGATGGCCGAGAGCCTGCTGCGGACGGAAAAGGCGTGGCGCAACGTAGACTTTACCGAAGAGCAGCGGCCAATGGGCGTGCAGATTTTCGGCTCGATGCCGGATCGGATGGCCGCCGCCGCCCGCGCGATTGCCGATCGCGTGAAGCCGGACTTTATTGATATTAACTGCGGTTGTCCGGCCAGTCGGGTGACGGATATAAACGCCGGCTCCTCGCTGCTCAAGGACCCGCCGATGCTGGAAAAAATCACCCGCGCCTGCGTCAATGCTGTGCCAGAGCTACCCATAACGGTGAAGATTCGCGCGGGCTGGGACCACGAGCAAATCGTGGCGTTGGAGGTCGGGCAGCGCGTGCAGGATGCCGGTGGAGCGCTGTTGGCGATCCATGGCCGCACCAAAGAACAAGGCTATCGTGGTAATGCGGACTGGGCGCTGATTAACGAAGTGGCCGCCGCAATTGACATACCCGTAGTGGGCAACGGCGGCGTGCAGACCTGCGCCGATGTCGCGGCGCTGAGCAAGGATTCGCCGGTGAGTGGCATTATGATCGGCCGTGCCGCCTTGGGCTACCCCTGGCTGTTCGCCGAGATCAAGCACTACCTGGAAACCGGTGAAATCCCGCCACCACCACCGGCCGAAGAGCGTTGGCAGACTATTTTCCGCTTCGTGGAGCTGCTCTACGCCGGTCCTTATGCGGACAAGGATCGCGGGGATGTTGGCTGGTTGCGCGCCAAAGTAAAAGCGCTGACCAAAGACATGCCACTGGGCCGAAAGCTGCGCCCGATCATCGACGGCATGACGCACGTCGATGAGCTGCCCGTCATCGCTGAGCGCCACTTGGCCGAGGTCGCCGAGCGCATTCCGGGCATCGCTTCATAGTCACGTTTGCTACAAGGCCGCGATCTAGGCTTGCCATCACAATCTGACTTATCATTGTCTGCAACTTTGCTTGGGGCCTGTAGCTCAGTCGGTTAGAGCAGGGGACTCATAATCCCTTGGTCCTCGGTTCAAGTCCGAGTGGGCCCACCAAGTAATGAAGCGGGATTTTACCCATGCTGAGTCGTTATGAAGATGGACGCTCTAAGCTGGGTTCATCAATTAGAGAGCAAGTTTAGCTTTTCGTCTAGTGTGGTGCTTTGGCCTTGCCAACTAACACGAATCTTATCTTCTCCCATCATTTTGATGAATCTTTTTATCGAGTCGCTGGTGGTGATGCATGCTTCTCCATTGAGGCTAGTTAGCTTGTCTCCCGCGCGTAAGCCTGCCTGTTGAGCCGGAGAATCGTCCCATACCGCAGCTACATTCACTGATTCGTCGAATGATAAGGTAAATCCAAATGTCGAGTGCGAGAATGGTGCATTGGAGAATTTATAGAAAAATGCATCACCATTATTTATGTCTAAAGTTATGACATAGTTATCCAGGATTCGGGCACCGATTAGACTGGGAGAAATCTCTCTGCGTATTGCCTCAACGCGACCAAGATCAAGGTCAGCAATAGAGAACGAAGACAGCTCAAGCATGAGTAGATTCTGTGCCGTTGCTTGACCGCCAAGTGAAGCTCCGGGAGATCCGAAGCCGCTGATAGTTCGACCGATTGCTTTTGATGCCTTTGCTCCTTGGAAATCAGCTGGTGAAATCGAGAAGTAGGTTGGGGAGCCTGTGTCTAGCATCGCCTTGCTTCTTGCGTTTTCGGAAAAGTGTACGTCCAGGATCGGTGTGTATGGGTAGCCAAAATGATGGAGTTGGACGCGGTGGGATTTTGAGACGTGCGGCAGGTCTGAAGCTTTCGCGGCGAAGCGGATGGTGCGGCTGGTGGGATCTATTTGCCAAGCGCCCAGAGGTAGTATGTCCGAGCCAAGAACTCCATCGCCTATTAACGACTGAGTTGCGTGTGACGCGGAAAAGTCGGCCACAAACATTGGCAATTTGTTAATCTCCATATCGCCAATCTTTAGGTTGCCCTGAGATATTTTACTTTCGATGACGGCTCCGTGAGCATCGATCCCGCTGGATTTTCCAACGAGGCTCATGCCTGTTTCATCTACGATCGTTGAGTCGATCATCGAAGGGGAGCCGGTGTCGAACACCAGTTTCCTCGGCTGGCCGCCGATTTCGACAACAACATATATCTTTGTACCAAGCTCTGAGTATGGTATTGAAAATGCAGCTGGATCTTCGCGGATGGATGGGCCTTCTGTGACCCAACTTGGCGGGGACGTTTGCCCGAATAGGTGGCTAGCAAGGGATAACATCACAATGGTTGCCAGCGATGCTTTCATTTTTTAAAGAACTGGGCTAAGGCAGATCGTGTTACTAAATTACTAGCCTTCCGATCCTGCGTGGATCTTAGCGCCAGCTGTGAGCAATTCTTCTAATCGTTTCTCCCGGTTTTTACACTGGTATGAGGCGACTCCATCCCGAAGTACGGACACAGAATATCCACGGTTGATCGCTGCGATCGCAGAAGTTTTTATGCAGTATTCCAAGGCAAGTCCGCTTAAGATGATTTCCTCAACGTGGTTTGCTTGAAGCCATTCAGTGAGGTCCTTACTCGAAAAGATGTCTTTGTTGCTTTTGGTGAAGCAGTTTGTAATTCCCGGATTTAATCTGGCGTCTAGCTCGGCTCCGTGGGTGCCGGGCTTTACACTGTTTTTGGTCAAAATTCGTATGATTGGATTCGACCATTGAGTAATGACTGCTGCGCTCAGTTCCTGCTGAGCGTTGCGACGAGCTACGGCGCGGTTTATCGATTCTATGACTTGCTCCATTTGTTCGATGCAGGCGGGTAGCTTGCCGTCCTTTCTCGTGAAGTCGTTTTGTAGATCGATAATGAGTAGCGCGGATCTCATCTTAAATACTGTTAATGGTAGGATGTTAAAGGTGCGATGGAGGTCGTCTTTTTGATGTAATAAAATTCCTGATCAAGTCTTAGCTGAAGTATTCTTGTTCGAGCAATTTAATAGATGGCTTAGCCGGTACTGGCATTGTTCAAGGGCGGCCTTGATTGCGCTATGGGGATTGGCAGTCATTTTGATTGTTCAAATGATCGAATGCAAGGTGGGGTTGCCGTAGGGCGAGGAGTCGAGCTATTCGGTTGAGCATAGCGTGGACAGGCATTGGAAATTCATTCTTTCGGCTAACTGCGCTTACAACCTCAACCCCACTCTCGTATGAAACTCTCATCTTTGACGAATAGCATTCGTTGGCTGCCAGTGGCTGCCAGCATCGCTTTATTGCACCATCATGGCTATGCGGCCAACCCGCTTGATTTTGAAGTGCACAGCCTCGATTACAATGCCGACGGTGTCGTCGATCTTCCTGGTCGCCTTCTTGTGCCGACAAACTACGACCCGAATCAGTCCTATCCATTGGTGGTTTTCTACCATGGCCAACAAGAAGGAGGAACGGACAACGTCATACACGTGCAGAAACCAAATATCGACAACCTTGTCGCTAATGCCAAATCGCGTGACTTCTTTCTTTATGCGCCGCAAGGGCCCGCAAATGTAAGCTCATGGAGCATCCCGAACATTGATTATTCAATGATCATGGCGATGAATGCTGCTCGTGAATACAATATCGACCGCAAGCAAATTTATGTAACCGGCTTGTCGCTTGGCGGGGGAGCTGCCTGGACTGCGATTTCGCGCTACACTGAAGGATTGGCAGGTGCGGTGCCGATCGCAGGCATACAAGGCAAGCAGATGGATAACGCACGGCTGGTCGGTAAGCCAATTTGGGCGTATCATGTGGAGAACGATCCACAAGTCTGGACGGGCTTTACCCGTGGGCACATCAATGACATTCGTAACGCTGACGGAAAAAGTGCTTTGAATTTCCCGCTCAATGCTGATCCCAACGATCCATATTATTCTGACGGATCGCCCTACTACAGCGATGGGTCCACTTACTACGAGGAAGACAGTTTACACTACAGTGAGTACGAGGGCAATTATCATGGCGGATGGGGAGCTGCTTACAATGAACCGCACCTTTATGATTGGCTGTTGGCGCAAGTCTCTTCGCCAGATGTGACCGTTGGCGATACATTCCTTTTCGATTTTGGTAACGTTCAAGTGAGCGTGCCGGATACGAACGGAAATACATGGAATAGCACCTACAAAAATTTGTTTAAAGTAGAAGGCGTGGCTTTGCCATTTGCGAAAAAGACCAATGGCGATAGCAGCCATGTTTGTATCGAAGTGTCCGCCATTTTTCCCACTCACATGACCAATGGTTCAGCGACGGGCATTCCCTACGATAACAAGATCGGTACGGACGGCTGGATTACCGAAATCGATGCAACCGACACGACTGATTTCGGGCAGCTTACCCTGAGCGGATTGATCCCTGGTGCCGAGTATTCTTTGGACATCTTCGCGACGAATCCCAATGGCGATGGTGGTCGCGGGCGCATGTCTCGTTATGAGGTTGGCACGGATACGCGCGACCTTCAAGTGCATCAGAATGTAGCCAACATCGCTACCTTTGCGTCGGTGACGGCTGATGCTGACGGAGAAATCTCAATCAAGGTCTATCCAACACCGGGCAGTGGCTCACGCTATGGGCAGATTAACACGCTGGAGATGGCTCTGGTTTCGTTGCCAACGGGACCGACTCCAGGACATTTCGAAGTTTACAGTTTTGATCACCGCAACGATGGAAACATTGATTTGCCCGGACAGTTGTATGTCCCCTCGGGTTACGACGAAAACACACTTTGGCCCATGGTGATTTACCTTCATGGTGATAATGAACGCGGAGTAGACAATGTTGCCCAGATCAATGCCAAACTTGATGGCCTGATTGCGAATGCCGATAGCGAAGGCTTCTTTATCTATGCTCCGCAGTTGTCAGATTCATTAGGCAGCTGGAACTCAAGCGAAATTGACAAGGTTGTTCGGGTCGCTGCAGATATCACCCGCTACTACACTATTGATTTTAGCAAAATCTCTTTAACCGGTGTAGAAATCGGCGGTGGCGGCGTTTGGAACGCATTCTCAAGATATGCAGAAGCCTTTGCTGCGGCGATGCCAGTGTGTGGCGATACCAGCGGGGCCACTGTATATGCTGATATCGTTGGCCTGTCGATTTGGGCATTCCATTCAGAAGGCGATTCCGTCGTGCCCGTTTGGAATCCACGCAGCGCTGTAAATTGGATTCGTGCGGAGGCAGGTAAAAGTTCGCTTTCGTTCCCTCTGGATAGTGATCCTAACGATCCTTACTACAGTGATGGCTCGCCTTACTATTCCGATGGTTCCACTTACTACGAAGAGGATGGTTTGCGTTACTCGGAGTTTAATTCCAATGCGCATGATATTTGGACGCAGGTTTATGCCGACGCGAACACCTATGCATGGCTCTTGTCGCAATCTACTGCGGATCAGGACCTTTTGCCGACGGAGTTGATGCTGTTCGATTTTGGTAACGCGCAGGTGTTATCTAATGACAGTCAAGGCCGCTACTGGAATAGCACGGACAAGCACTACTACGAAACCTACGGCACGGCTCTGCCATTTGCCGGGACGATTACTGGCCGCCACACTGCTGTTTCTGTAAACGTCGATGGTTTATTCGAATCACATATGACTAATGGCGTAGCCAGCGGAACGCCGTATGATAACAACATTGCGTCGGACGGTTGGCTGACTGCGGTAAACGCCACTCAAACGGCAGGCTTCGGTGAGCTGGCAGTGTCTGGGTTAGTTCCAGGCGGCGTGTATCGCTTAGAGATCTTTGCGACCAATCCGAGCAGTGATAATAATCGCGGGCGCATGAGCCGCTATGAGGTCGGATCGGCAACGGCTGACCTTGAGGTCTACAATAACTCTACTGGTACCGCAGTGCTCAACAATTGCGTCGCTGACGCGTTTGGAGAGGTCCGCATCAAAGTCTATCCGACGCCAGGTACGACTTCCCGTTTCGGCCAAATTAATGTTCTGGAGCTTTCGGCTGTTTCGCTGCCATAGCGCTCGAAAATCAGAGGCTGGATGCCAATGCGCCAGCCTTATTCAACAGCTCGAATTGGGCTCCTGATTGCAAAAACCACTTATATTTTAGAGCCTTAAAATGATCAATTTGAAACGCTTAACCCCTCAACACATTACTAATGAAAATATCTAATTACGCACTCGGTATATCACTCACTGTGTTTGCTACGGCAGCGAACGCTCAATTTGCCATTTATGACGGCTTTGAGACCCCTGGCGACTACACGGCGGACACAAACGTGACCACCCAGACTGGTGGTGGCTCAGGCGATTGGGGCGGCTCAAGTTGGACTCTTGTGACCGGCAGCACGGGAACGTCGGATCCTAAATTTAATACCGTAACTTCTTCGCTGAACTACTCAAGTGGTGGCAACTCGTTGGTTACTACTCCAGGGTCTCTTTACAAGGCACCGGGGGCAAACCGTATCATCGGACGTGATTTTGATAAGACCATTTACGATTCAACGTTCAGCAATTCCAGCACGGAATTGTGGTTTAGCGTAGTCTTTGCAATGGAAGCTACTACCGATGTATTTTTCCGTGCGGTTAGTAGAGACACGGTCATTAATGGCCCTGGCTTCAGTGTGACCGATGGCAGTCTTCAGGCAGTCTTCAATAGTGGCACAAGCACTGGCTCGGTATCGCTGACCCAAGGGGAAACCTATTTTATCCTGGGGCGTCTGCAGCAAGGTGTTGGCACAAATGGTGACGATGTTTTGGATATCTGGGTGAACCCTGATTTGGCGATTGCTCCAATCGCTTCGGGCGACCTTAGCCGTGAGCAGAACTTTAACCTCACGGAAGCCGCCATTAGTCGCTCCATTATACAGAGCCGAAACAATGACTCCTTGAATATCGACGAGTTCCGCATGGGCTCGACTTTCGATTCAGTGACACCGTTTACCACTGTTCCTGAGCCGACTACTTTTGCACTCATTACCGGCATGTTCATGCTGACTGGTGCCTTGGTCATTCGCCATCGTCGCGGATAACTTTAGCTTGAGTGCCGGACCTTGGTAGACGCCATGGTCCGGCTCTGCTGATCAGGCTTTAACCGCCTTATGGTTGGGCGGCGTTAAATGGATCAGGCGTTGAGGCGCGTTTGCCCTACAGCAGGGCGGAGCCTTGTCTAAATAAATTAATCGGCGTGTTCCTGCTGCGATATGGATACCCCCCTAAAAAATCTTCCTCGGTCATTGTTCTCTCCGATTCGTGCGACTGCTCGAGTGTTGCTTTACGGTTCGCTTCTGCTTGGGATAACCAGAACCGAGGCCGTTACAACGGGCATTTCGGCGGACGCTGATGCGACGACGAAAGATTTTATAACGGGCATCATTCAGGGGAGTGACCCGAACAGTAACACCGATGACCTGCCTTACCGATTATTCGTCCCAACGCATTATGACCCGGCTAAGAAATATCCGTTAGTGTATTTCTTCCACGGACAAGGCGAGTATGGCACGAATAATCAATCGCAGCTAGACGGGATTCCAGATCCGCTGGTGTTTGTCACGGCGGAGAATCGTGAAAAACACCCAGCATTCATGCTGGCCCCGCAGACTCCGGTAAAGACATGGGTGGACGCACTGAGACGTGAACAGAAAGAGGAGCTGCTTCAGCAAATACTGAGTGAGTATAACATCGACCCGGATCGCATCTACGTAACGGGCATTTCGCTGGGCGGCAATTCCACTTGGGACTTCGTAAACCGAAACTCAGGTCAAATCGCAGCCATGGTGCCAGTGTGCGGGTGGGGTCCCAATCACAATATTCAAGGCATTCCGGTTTGGGCGTTGCATGCCGGTAATGATCGAGTGATCGACCCAACGGCAGGCAATGGCACAGATGCCAACATTCAGGAAACGCGAAACAATGGAGACCGCGCGATTTACACGCGTTATGACGAAGGTGGTCACGCAATATGGAGTGAAGCTTACGCGACGCCGCCCTTGGTCGACTGGATGTTTTCACAGCGGCGCGGACAGCAGTCGATGACGCTTCCTTTTGTGGAGATGACGTTGGTTCGCGTCGGTGCCACGTTGAGTGCGGAAGGTTTTATCCGCGACAGCAGCCTGCAGACTACGCAGGTTAGCTGGGAGAGCGATGCGGAAAGCAGTGGCATTGCGACGGGAACCGATACCTGGACTGTGAGTGATGTGCCACTGCGAAGTGGGGACAATCTAATCAATATCATCGCGTCCGGTACTGATTTCGCGCCTGGTTTGGCGGGTGGTAGCACTACCTTCAATGCGCCGATTGTGGTCAATGATTTCTCGGTGCCGTCAGGCGATGAAACACCGCCTATGCTGACCATCGCTACGCCGGTAGCCACCGATGGCGGTTATTTAACTACCTTGGACAGTATTACAATCAGTGGAACCGCGTCAGATAATGTCGGCGTGACGAATGTCGTGTGGTCGTCTGATCGTGGCTTTTCCGGTTCGGGAGTCGGAACCTCCTCATGGACGGCCAATGATATACCGCTCCTAAGCGGCGTGAATTTCATCACGATCACTGTTTTTGATAATGCAGGCAACTATGCGCAGGCTTTTCTGCGGGTTTGGCAAAATGAGCCACCTGCGCCGCAGGATGATACATTGGCCACTTACCAAGATGTGGCGGTAGATTTACCGGTTTTGCTCAATGACAGTGATCCGGACGAGAGTCCTACTATCGTTCGTTTGCTTTCAGTGGATGCGCCGCAGCATGGGCAGGCGCGCCTTTATGATGGCGTCATTCGTTACCGCCCGGATCCTGGCTTTAGCGGTGAGGACTCCTTCACTTACACCGTGACGGACGGATTCGAAAACGCGACGGCGGCAGTGTCGGTGATTGTCGGCGATGCTTATCCCGCACCTCAAACAGCTTTATTCGCCCAAGACTTTGACGCCTCATCGCTGCTTGGCGACTACTACGATGCGTCAGCTCCCAATGGTGGTCAGTGGAATAATATTGGCGCTAATGCTGATGGAGGCAACTGGAGCATTGATAACGGCGTTCTTAAGCTGGTGCGCGCAAACAGCACATCCAGTGCGAATGGGGCAGGGCTAATGCGTTGGACAGATCTTAGCCCTACGCCGCAAGTCATACGGATGACGTTTGACGTTGGCTTCCTCAATACGCCCAACGTAAAGAATACGCTGGCCCACATCGATATCGGTAGCTTCGGCGATGAAATAGTGGGCTACAATGCGGACACGCCATCCTATCAACGATCGGCCCGCCTGGAAATTGCGGGTAACACGACGGGGCGTTTTCGCTTTGGCATCGAGGGAGACCGCCGGGGGGACTATCCATCGGACGGCTCTCTGCAAACGGTTTCCTGGTACGTAAATACCACCTCCGAGGCTGCGCCTTTCATCGACCCCAATGGCGTTGTGCGTACGATCGATGCGGGTTCTCAAAGCTTGTTCGTGGGCGTCGAGCCATTGATCGAAAATGTGAGCCGACGTTATCCCAACACCTCTCCGGTGGACATGCGATTGCGTGTCGCGGTGGGCGGCGATTTTACCATGTTGCTTGATAACTTCACGATCAGTCACGTCGAATCGCTACCGGATAACTTGGCTCCGGTGGTGGATGCGGGAGCGGCTCAAACTGTCGCATTCGGGGTTGGCGTTTCGCTGACTGGAACCGTGGATGATGATGGTCTGCCTTTGTATTCCGTGCCCGAGACTTTGTGGAGCAAAGTTAGCGGTCCGGGAAGTGTTGTTTTTGCAGATCCTGCAGCCGCAGTGACGACGGCTACTTTCTCCGAGACCGGTGAGTATGAATTGAGATTGCTGGCGAACGATGGCGAGCTGAGTGGCAGTGATTCGGTGACGATCATCGTTGAGAACAATGATCCATACAACGATTGGCAAGGAGAGCACTTTACTGAACAAGAACTGGGCGATCCTGCAATAAGCAGTGATGAGGCAGATCCCGATAGCGATGGCCTATCCAACCTGATTGAATATGCGTTGGGGCACGACCCCAAGGAACCTTCAGCAGTAAGCCGTCCTGCGGCGGCATTCGATGGGGCTCATCTCAGTTTTCTTTTTAAGCGAATACCCGCGCGCACAGATCTGATTTACGAGGTAATTGCCGCTGATGGCCTTAGCGGGCCCTGGACGGTTATTGCCCGTAGCGTGGGAGGCGCTCCGTTTTTGGATGTCGATGGCGGAACGGAATCGATTGCCGAAACTGGCTCCGAGGTAATTAGCGTTTCGGTCGTCGACGCCACGCCAATCAGCATATCGCCCAGTGGCCGTTTTATGCGGCTACGGATCATTCGCAATGACGGACCTTGAGCTTTATTTTAACTAACCCCACAACCCGATACCCCACTATGAATTCGATCCTCAAAACCATTACGACTTGTATGTCGCTGGCCTGCGGGGCCTCCTCCGTGTTAGCTTACACGGAGTACTCTGGAACCATGAATGACTTCATGGGAATTAATATCCACTCCGTGCTGTGGAAGGATTATTATAAAGACATCGACGATCCCAGCATCGGGTTTTCTCACACCGATATCAGCCAGGCATTCAAATGGGCGCGTAACTATCAGCGTTGGGATCAGTTTGAGCCGGAGAATGACGACTATCAATGGATGAGTAAAGATGGCGGTCGTATTTTTTACTTCGACGAGTACTACCGCTTACTGAACGAAGACGGCGTCAACTTAGTCGTGGTCCCAATGGATCCTCCATTATGGGTCGGTAGTAGCATTCAGTTGCCAATTGATAATGGCACGGGCGAAGAACCTAATCATTACCGTGAGCGCGCTGAGTATGTTGCTCAGATGGCGGCGCGTTATGGCCCAACCGGCGGACTTTCTGCGTCTCGTCTTGAGACATCGGACAAGGTTCAAGGACTGGACTATGTCCGTTATTTTGAGGATCACAATGAGCCCAATCAGGACTGGCGAGAGGATATCTGGCCGGCTGATTACTACGGACAGTATCTAAATGCTTTTCATGACGGACGGGGCGTAATTCGCGATGGGTCCATGCCGATCGCGGGCGTCAAGCAGGGGGACCCGAATGCGTTTCACGTGGCCGGTGGACTAAACAATAATGGTATCGACGATACTTTTCTGGAGATGATGTTTCTCTCGGCTGGTCGCCAAGCATTCGACATTATTAACATCCACACTTATTGCCGCAATACTCACCTCTACCCGGCAAATACGTGGCCCTGGCCTCCAGAAGCCAAAGGAACTTCGCCCGAATACTATATTATCGAAAGTGGACTGGAAGAGATTCAGCAGACGATAGAGTGGCGTGACGCAAACCTGCCGGGAACACCCGTTTGGGTAACTGAATTTGGTTGGGATACTTTCGAAAAACCGGATGGTACGCATTCCACGAATTATGCGCCGGAGGTGTCTCAGGCGAATTACATCATGCGGACATTTCCGCTGTTCAAGAAGATCGGTGTCGATAAGGCGTTTCTCTTCTATGACTTTGATCCGAATTCGACGAGTCCCAAGATGTTTTCCAGCTCAGGGATTTTTAAAGACAAAACGCTTGGGCATGAATCGAAGCCCTCGTATTTTTATATGACTGCTATGTCGCAGGCCATTGGTGAGTATGCTTATGATGGTGCCCACTTTTTTGGTCAGGGCGATCCAGAGATTTACGCTTACTTGTTTTCCAAGTCAGACACAGACGTCGTGTTGATGATCTGGTGCCGTGAGCGTGATACGCTTTTTGATAACGGAACCACGACCACTAATTATACACTGGCGGTTCCCTACGTTGAAGATTGCGAGCTCATCACGCCTACAGATGACATCATTGGCGGTGTCGCGTCGGTATTAAATGTGTCCCAAGCTGGGCAGTCGGGAGCTTCCGTAACGATCCCATTGTTGAGTGAAACGCCAGTATTCCTAAAACTGAGCGGAACGCAAAACATCCGCCCCAACCTGGCACCTGAAGTCAGTGCTGGGAAGGATTTCGAAATGCAGCTACCAGCGACAGCTTGCACGGTTACTTGTGAGGCGAGCGACGCGGATGGAAGCATCGCGGCATACCAATGGACTCAATTATCCGGGCCTTCGGCAACGATTCAGCAGCCTGCGAGTGCTGCGACACAGCTGAGTAATCTATCAGCAGGTGACTATGTTTTTCAGGTTGAAGCTACTGACAATGACGGTGCCACGGTGCGTGATGTCGTGGCTTTCTCGGTCACGAATCGAACGACTTACTTATCCAGTCGTTTTGCGGTTCCTGGCCTGATTGAAGCGGAAGACTACGATGACGGTGGTGAAGGCATTACCTACCACGATACAACGACGGGAAATAGTAAGGGCGAGTATCGACTGGACGACGACGTCGACATCAACAAATTCTCCAGTGGTGGGCACTACATTACTGACGTAGTGGCTGGTGAATGGGTGGACTATTCGGTGACCGTTGTCGAGAGCGGATTATATTCCATGAATCTTCGAATCGCTGCTTACAATGACGATCGACGAGTAAAAGTCCTGATGGATGGTGTCACCGTCTCCGGAATGATGCAGGTCATTCAAACCGGGGATTGGGATGTGTTCGCCGATAACGTCGCCGCGCCGGTAAACCTAACCGCCGGCGACCACGTGATGCGTGTTTATTTTGACACAAGCGGCGTTGTTCTGGACTCCATCGATATACAACCGTATGATGATGGCTCCTCAGTCGACGGTTACCTGAGCCTGTCCAATACGGCTTCTGGCTGGCAAACACTGCGGATCTTTTATGAAAATAATTGGTTGGATGATGTGGATGTGCTCGCCGGTGGTAATCAGTTTCTGGAGCTTTACTTGACTGATGAGTCGTCTGGTCTCACCGCGGATTGGACCAAGCTGAAAGTTGCGCTGGAAGACACCAGTCAAACGCTCGCAGAACTAACCATTGGCAATTACGAAACGAACATTGGCGTTAACTGGACGCTGGTGCAAATTCCGCTGACTGACTTTGCGGCTTTGGGAGTGGATTTGAATCACATACGTTTCGTTGCCATTAACTCAGCCGGTGCCAATGCGTTCGACATTGGAGTGGACGAAATCATTTTCAGCGGTGGCAGTGATCCCTTCGTTTGGATGGGTGAGACTCATCCGATCAATCCGGTGTCAAACAGTAACATCTCGCATACCTTTGAGACGACTGGTGGCGTTGGCTGGTTGCCGCCTTACAATGAGCCGCCCTTTGTCGATGCGGGTGTCGACGTGATAATCAGACCATTGGCAGACAGCTATACTTTCGTTAGCAACGTCTACGATATTGATGGTTATGTGACTAGCTACGAATGGACTCAGTTAAGTGGTCCGAATCTCGTGCAAGCAACGGGAATTTATGGTCCGGACTTGTCGGTAGAGCTGGATACCTTTGGCACGTATGAGTTCCGCCTCACTGCCACAGATGATAGTGGAAAAACATGTGAGGACGATGTAACACTAATCTATGAGGATACCGGTGGGTATCTTTCTATTGACCACAATGCGGCCAATTGGCGCACCTTCTCCATCCTTTATGATGTGGAGAGGTTGCCGAAGGACGTCCTTGGCGCATCGCCTTCCAATACCGACATTGAGTTCTATTTAAAGTGCTTCGATCTTACTTATCCGATTGATTGGACGCGCCTAAAAATTGAGCTGGCAGATGCCTCTGCGGTAAAGATTGCCGTTCCGGTGTCGAATTATGAAACTACTATCGACGGACAGTGGGTGAAAGTAACGATACCGCTGAGTGACTTTGGTGCTGTTGACTTAAGCCAGTTGTTGAAGGTCACCTTGATCTCGGCAAACGCGGGGCCATTCTATTCTTTGGGCATTGATGAAATGCGGTTTGTTGGTGGTGCCACCCCGGTGCTCTGGTATGGCGATGATCACCCCGAAGTCGATCTAAGCGCGATTCCCGCAGAGATGACTGTAATCAACACGGTTAGCGATGGGTTTGTGCAGCCAGCTCCTTAAGCCGTAGCCACTTTATTTATTGGTTGTTTGGGCAGGGTGCTCAATTGGTTGAATAAGGGTTGCCGTTGATGTGGTTAATCTTGCGGGATTAGCTCAGCGGCAACCCTGTATTCATCTGTTTGAATACACACGACAGTTTAAATACCAACTGATTGAAGCGATGAATTTACCTTTTAATGGTTTGAGTAACAACTTGGCGACCCTGCCAACCCTTTCAGATGCGCTCAGTCGCTCAATTACCCCGGAAAATCCCACTGGGGAGCCCGGCAAAGGCGGTATGTCTGAGCCGCAGCAGTGGTCCGCTCATTTGGGTAAGGGCTGGAAATGTCGCCCGAATGTTCCGCTGCCCGCTGGTAGCACTGTCGTGCTTGCGGACGTTGAAGGCCCGGGCGCGATTCAACAAATCTGGATGACGCCCACTGGGCCATGGCGTATGCTGATCTTGCGGGTGTATTACGATGATTGCCCCAACCCCGCCATTGAGTGCCCCCTCGGAGATTTCTTTGCATCGCCGTTTGGTGCCGTGGATCGTTTTGCTCAAGTAAGCTCGCAACCGGTATGTGTTAATCCCGGGTCTGCGATGAATTGCTTTTGGACGATGCCATTCAAGCGTCGTTTGCGGATGACGATTGAAAACCTGGACGACGAAGATCGCGTATTGTTCTATCAAATCAACTATGCTCTGGCCGAAGTCGCGTCAGATGCTGCCTATCTGCATGCCCAGTTTCGCAGGGTGAATCCGCTGCCGCGCATGGAGACACATACTATCCTCGATGGCGTGCATGGACGGGGGCATTACGTAGGAACGGTGATCGGCTGGGGGTCCAATACCAACGGCTGGTGGGGCGAGGGAGAAGTGAAATTCTACCTGGATGATGACGACGCATACCCGACGATTTGTGGGACTGGCACCGAAGATTATTTCCTCGGCTCATATAATTTCGAGAACCAGAAACTAAAGTGCTACGTGCCGTTCACTACGGCCTATGCTGGTATGCCCCATGTGTGGAGTCCGGACGGGCTCTATCAGTCGCAGCAACGTTTTGGGCTCTACCGTTGGCACATCACCGACCCAATTCGTTTCCGTAATCGCATTCGTGTCACGATCCAGGCTTTGGGGTGGGAGAATCAGCGCGCCCGTTATCGCTGTTTAAGCGATGATATTTCGTCCGTTGCTTTTTGGTATCAAGATGGTGAAACGCCAGTATATCCGGCATTGCCGGATCGCGATGCTTTGAGCGTCGATTGATCTTTCCACTTGGTGAATCTTTCTTGAGTAAAGGGCTCAATAACTTAATCTAGTGGCTCATGAAGCGAGTAACTTTTAAGGATATCGGCAAGAAAGCTGGAGTGTCGATTTCCACGGTTTCGCTCGCTTTAAGGAATGATCCACGACTGCCCAAAGAGACGATTGAGCGCGTTAAAAAATTGGCAGAGGAGCTCGGGTATGCGCCAGACCCCTGGTTGTCATCGCTGTCCTCTTATCGACGCGTTGATGAGCAAAGTTCGCGCAATGCGACAATTGCGGTGTTAACGAATTGGGATACGAAGGATGCCTGGAAAAAGAATCCAACGATCGCCAACTATTGGGCTGGCGCACAACGGATGAGCGAAAAGCTTGGCTACAAACTTGAGGAGTTCTGGATATCTGAGCACGGCGGCGAAGCTAGAACCGCATCAATTCTCTACAATCGGGGTATCAAGGGCATATTACTGATGCCGCTGCCACCGGATGTTCACGAAATGGAGTTTGATTTTTCAAAGTTCTCGGTTGTTCAAGTCGGCAGAACGCTACATTGGCCAATCGTGAATACGGTCACGCACAATCATTACGAGGCAATGCAGCTCACCGTCTATTTTCTTCGGACTATGGGTTACCGGCGCATTGGTTTAGCGGTGTCTGAAAAAGAGAATAAACTCCACCGTTGTCGCTGGCTTGCATCGTATTTGGCCAAGCAATTTGAATTCCCACGTAGCATGGCGAAGCTTCCGGTTTTTATTCCAGACCAGATGGATAGGAAGTCTTTTCTGGAATGGTTGGTGGATAATCAACCGGACGTTGTCATCAGCAACGAATTAGCTCCTTATCAGTTCATGCTGGATGCCGGTATTAAAGTTCCGGATGAGGTTGGCTACAGCTGTCTTTGCTTGGAAGGCGCTGGTGAGGTTTCCGGGATTCAAATGAAGTCGGAGATTGCAGGCGCACAAGCGATCAGCCTGTTGCACATGGAGATGATGAACCGACAGCATGGTTGCCCCGAAGATCCGATGACGCAAGTGATTGAAGGCACTTGGCGCGAAGGTAATACGGTCAAGGTTAACAACCGGAATGTGCGGGCTTTGACGTAGGGCATACCCTTAGTGTTGGTGCCAAAGTTGGCCACAAGCTCGTCGTTCAAATGATTGAATGCGCTGGCGGTTTGCGATGCCGCGGAATGATGGTTGAAGTCAGTCGCATACCATGCGGAAATCTTTAGAGCAGCGTCCCAATGTGCTAATCTTGATGAGTGATGAGCATCGCGCAGATGTCTCTGGTTATGCTGGTGATGCCGTTATTCGTACTCCGTCTCTTGATTGGTTATCCAGCACTGGTGTTACTTTTGACAACGCCTACACGCCATCGCCGGTCTGTGTGCCGGCTCGACAAAGTATCATGGCGGGCCAATATCCGCACACAACGGGCTGCGAATGCTTTCATCAGGATTTGCAGCCGGGGCACATGACTTATGCGCGTCGATTTAGCCAATATGGCTACAACGCGGTTTGCGCCGGTAAGCTGCATCATCGTGGACCCGATCAATTACAGGGGTGGACATGCCGCATTGCTGGCGATACGAAGCTCAATAACGAATTCGCCGAGCGATTGGTGAAAACGAAGAAACATTCTGATTATTCCTTAAAGTGGACCGATGCCAAAGAGCTGGCGCGAGCGGGTGTCGGGCGCGGGCCGCATCAGGATGACGACCAGTTTACCTTGAATGCAGCACTCAATTTTATTCGACGTTACTTCATCGATTCGGAATACGATAACGCGACACCAGACGAGCCCTTAATGCTGAAGGTTAGTTTTGCCCGGCCGCATTATCCCTACTTCACCGATCAGGAACGTTTTGAATACTACTTGAATCGGGTTCAACCTTTCACAGGTCAGGAGATTTTTGAACATCCAATATTGGCTCAAAAAACCCTTACTCCTGGAGTAGATGTTTGCGAGCGAGACATCCGCCGTGCGGTGGCCGCCTACTATGGGATGATTGAGTCGATGGACGATGATTTCCAAAAAATCTTTAGCGCCTTGGAGTTCGCCGGTCAAAATTTGGATGACTGGATCATTGTCTATTTATCTGACCACGGTGAAATGCTCGGTGAGCATTGTGTGTGGGAGAAATTCAAATTTTTTGAAGGCAGTGTGCGGACGCCATTCGTGATCCGGTGGCCGAAGCGATTTGCAGGAGGCGGCCGCGTAACGGAGAATGTCAGCCTCTGCGATCTCTTCGCGACACTTTGCGATATGTGTGATCTGCCCGTTCCAGAAGGGCTGGATAGCCGTAGTTTGGTCCCGCTGATGGATGGCGATGCCACGAGCTGGGATAACATGGTAAGCGCCGAATACTGGGGCACGCACTTGATGATTAAGCGCGACCACTTGAAGTATCAGTGGTATGGTCCGGATGTGCCAGAAGTGCTTTTTGATTTGAAATCGGATCCTGGCGAAATGACGAATTGTATCGGCGAACCGCAATATCAGGAAGCGATTACATTTTTCCGCAATGAGCGAGTCGCTAGAGGGTTTGGCGTGGACGAAACGGTCGCTGAAAACATATCGCTAAGTTGATCTGGTGAGTTTCACTATCGCTCACTGAGTAGCCAGGCGGGTAGGGCGGACCAGGGGTGACAGAGGCTGGTCTCTTCCCGATATTCAAATGTTTCCCAGCAAGTGCTGGTCCATGGATAGCGAGTCATCGCTCCCCAATCTTTGGCTACGAGCGGGAGTATTTCACTTTGCATGCCGCAGCGCTCCATGGCCTGAGACAGGTAAATCCAGGAGTAGGGCGTGCTTGGGCTAATGGTTCCATCATGGCGCTCAGCCAACATTTGCTGCAGCATCACACGCCCTTCTTCGGGCGAGACGATGCCGGATAGTATGGCCAATGCCGCGGATAATTCGCTTTGGCCGCGGCGATCGCCATTGGTGTTAACGCAGTCTGCGATGTGGAGGTTTTGCTCATCGAAGAATGTCTCTCGGCAAGACTGGCGGAGTTGATCGATGTCAAACGTCTTAAAGCTTGTGGTCGGCTTATAGGCCACTGCGTTGGATGATTTTTGAAAGGCGTCGATGGCGATGATCCAAAAGGCCTGCAAACCGAGTTGTAGCTTGTCGCGCTCGATATCTGGATGTGGAAAATGATGCCAGCCGACCCCAGGGTGGTCGAGGAATACGACTTGAAATTCGCCGCCGGGTTTTTGATCGATCCTGATGGGATCGACGCTGATCAGTTGCTGTTCGTTGGTGTGCTCATTGAACCAGCTTAAGGCTTTTTCGACCGCAGGTAGTAGTCGCTTAACCAGTGTGTGATCACCTGAGATGTTTCGATAGATGTCGATGCCCCAAATGAAGGCCAGGCAATAATCCAGCAGATACTGCGGTGGGTCCATGCTGGCAAAGATGGCCGATGTGAATAAGCCATTGCTGTGTTGGCTCTTCGCAATGGCCTCCAAGGTGTAGGCGAGATAGCTTGGCTCATTCCATAGTTTCGCCAGCCACAATCCGTTCCAAATTCCGTCGCCAATGTAGAGCCCTTGTTCGCGCGTTGGGCAATCGACCAGAGTCTCTTGGGTGGAGATGCGAAGTGTTTGCAGGCTGATTTCCCATAATCGTTTTTGATTGTCGTCGCCTCCTGAGAATTTCGGTAAGTCTGGCAAATCCGCCTGACGTCGCCATACGCCCAGATGGCGAAGGGTCATTGTCGATGAGCCGGGACGTAAGACGACAAGCAGGTAGCGAAAGCCATTGTAGTTGATGGGGCGAAATGCGTCTGCATTGGGTGCACCAAACCAGCGATTGGCATACTCTGCGTTTCCTTTAAATGCCCACGGGCGACCGTCGCGCAGTGATTCAGCCCCATAGCAATCCACCACACCGTCTGAGCATTCCAACTGGAACTCCGGATGGCCTGAGCATGCCGCGCCTAAGTCGAAGCAAAGGGCAAGCCCGCGTTCACCACCTTCGACTGAAATCGTGTTCTTTGACTGCCATTGGTTAGCGAGCGCCCCTAGCTCTTGTTCTGAAAGCGGATCCCATGGCTCTTCATCCAATAGTTTGGTGAGTCCCGCGCCCTCGTGGCCAATCGACGTATCTGCTGATGTTCTCGCAGCGATAACCAGCTTACCAGGCGATTGCATCCATTCTTTCAAATAGGGCGTCGGGCGCGGAAAGTGATTAATCTCATCTCGATTCACGACGGCTGGAATATCCCAATCTGAATCATCGAATTCTGGCTTATGCCAGCCGTGCGGGTGTTGATTGGCGTCAAAGTTTTCCATCCATCCGGTTGCCCAACTGCGGCGCGCTGCTTGCGCGATCCATCCGCCTTGTTGATATACCCGGAAGAACTCGGGCTTTACCTCAACTTTGCGCCAGGAGCCGTTGCTTAGGACATCGAGATTTATCATCCAGCCAGGCTTCCCAAGTGGGTGGCTTACGGTGGAAACACCATACCAGTGAACGATGAATGAAATGGGAAGAATGCCATGCCGGATCTCGCCTTGCGGAACTTTATAGGTATCTACCGCGCACTCTGGCCACGGCGCTGGGCACGGGCCTTGGCCGATGTATTTGCTGCCGATCCACAGGATGTAGCGTGTACATGATGAGATGTTTATCCGAATATCATCCGCTTTATCCAGGTCGACTAGACAACGAACGAGTAGGGTTTGATTGGGGTATTCTTCGGTTGCCCAAAGCCACTGACTGCATTGCTCTTGGGGGAGTGGTTCGATCGTGCGCTCATTTGCCATGATGACGATCACTCAAGTCAAAGCGGATCCTCTGCGGCAATGTAAATGGGTGTGAGGGGGGCCTTGTCGCTCATTCAACCTTTTGAATTGTTCAAGTCGTATGCTTTTTGGCGAATCAAGTGCCGGTATATTCCACGCATCCTGGAGTTATTGATGGGCCGGGAGCCGTTTTCTTGCGCGCAAATGTTAATAACCGACTTTGTTCGATTGCTTGAATGGGAGAACTGATTGAGCGTAATGCTGAAATTCTCTAGCTTGGAAGTTCGTTTACGGTCCTGCCCATATATTTGAACTGCAGGGTTTCTAAACAAAATCTTCTATGGAAACTAAACCCCAACAATCAAATCAGAGCAGAGGCTTCGCACTCGTGCTGGCGCTTATGTTGATGGGGTTCATTGTACTTTTGCTGCTGTCGATGGTACTCACTGTTCGAGTGGATATGGCAGGGACTCGACTGGAGAAGGATTTGTTGACGGCCCGTGAGAATGCTCAGTTTGGCTTATTGATTGCCTTAGGCGAATTGCAGAAGCACACCGGTCCAGACCAAAGAGTTACGGCAACGGCTTCTATTCTTGAAGAAAGCTTTGGTGGATCGCCGGCGCAGCCAAATTGGATTGGGGTTTGGGATTCTGATTCGGCGAGCATCACTGCCCCGGCGCAACCTTTGGACAAGGAGTCGCTATTTCGACGATGGCTGGTGTCGGTGCCGGAGGATTTCGATGTGACCGAGCTGACGTTGCCTAGGAGTTTTGTTCGTTCAGACGATTGGGTGCCAATGGTCGCCGAAGGAACTCTGGGCGCAGGAGCGACGGATACAGAGATGGTCTACGCGGGCTTGGAGGAAATACGTACTGGGCGCTTCGCCTATTGGATTGGGGACGAGAGTGTGAAGGCGCGGTATAATTTGGTCGAGCCCACATCGGCATATGCGGACTTGCTGCAACAGTCTTTCGACTTGGCCGCGCCATCCCAATGGGGAATCAATTCCATCGGGCGTGACGCGGACTCACAAGGAGCATTTGCTGAATACTTCGACTCGCATAACTCTCAGCTGGGCGATATCGTCTTTGGGGCGGAAGTTGGATTAACCGCTGACACGGAAACGGGCGTCATTGCGCTAAGCACCGCATTCGGTAAGCATTACCATGATTTGTCGTTAAACTCAGTTGGTCTCTTAACGAATGTTAGGGATGGTGGTTTGAAGCAGGATCTCAGCTTGGCATTTGAAATGGACCAAGAGACATTTGATGCGCACGCGGACTTTGCTTTTGGCGAAGGTGGCCCATTGAGCTTATACACGACGAACAATCCAGATGGATTGCCGGTAAAGCATTTATGGAATTTGCCTAGCAATGATGATGTCACCAACGGTCACTACAAAGGCCCTACTTGGCATTTACTGCGCGATTATTACCGCCTTTACCGCGAGTTGGATAACACGACTACGGCACCCAGATTGGAGGCGAGGCATGCCTTACCCGTCCCATTAGAAAACAAGAATGGTAAGAGCATCAGTAATCTGTATGACAATGGTCAGAACCGTTATAACAAAGGTTTCAGTGGGTCCGACCCACTCATTCGTCCGCGAACGTTAAAGGTCGCGCCTGTCGTGGCGCGTGTTCAATTGTTGCTTAGCCTGAACGCGGAGCCCGTCGCCGACACCAGTAAAATTATTGAGCCGGCGGAATACAAAGGCGAGTCAGGTATATATCAACTGCGTCTGATCGTAGACCCAATCATTACGTTGTATAATCCCTACAGCACGAATCTGTGGTTTCAGGGAATCACCGTAAAGGTGCCTGCCTTGGTTAACTCGTTGCAGTGGGAATTGAATGGCCAGGTTTCAAATACGTTGAGCTTGGAGGAGATCGTTGGCTTCTCGGCACTGGGTAAGGACGCGATTCCTAACCGTAATTTCGGCATCATCACGATCGGTGATCCCGAAGGTATTACCTTGGCACCTGGAGAGGTGAAAATTTACTCCCCTGGAAATACACAGCCGGCACCTTATGTTCAAAATGTGCCTATCGACGCAGTGGAAGGGTGGGTCCCGGATGGCGGATTCTTCCTGGATAAATTAGACCCGGAACCCGTTCCTGGATCGGGCGACGGCACCTACTACGGGCATAAATACGGAGACGACGAAGACTCAGCGGAAACCGGCATGATCTTTTGTCGGGCAAGTGATCAAATTGCAGTTAACTTTGAAAAAGTCTTGCCGAGTGAGAGAGTTATCTGGGTGAGCCGTCTGGACAAAGCATTCGCGAAGAACCAGATGGTGATTGATGCTTATCTCGTCTCCAATGGCGAATACGATAAGCGCGATCAAATTTATCAGGACGCGGAAGCCGTTCAGCATTACACATCACTCAGGGCTGACATCAACTTTGGTGATTCAGATTTGATGGGCAATATCGGCAGACGTCCTGAACTCGGCGAATACATAGTTTTTCAACAACTAGCTGATGAGAAACAATCGCTGGGCCAGATTGATCTGCGACTGAAAACGGAAGATGACACATTACGGCCGTATCCAATGTTTGGCTTATCTTCGATGAACGCTTTCCAAACCAATAAGCAGTCGGCGTCATCGGGTGATTACGGAGTCATCAATCCACCGTTTGCCGCGGTCCGCGCTCCGGTGAGTGATTTATACTTTGCGGTGCATTTCGATGGTGATACCAACCGGGCCTATTGGGGCCCTACGCGAGAATTTGCTTCGGACTCCCGCAGTTTCGTTGCTGGCACCGACATACCGAAAGCGCCTCTGCTGTCCCTGGGGCAATTGCAGCATGTAGACATTGCGATTTATGGTTACGAATCTTCGCACGCTATTGGCAATTCCTTTGCCCCGCCATGGGTCGCGCCTGATGTCATAGAAGAACCGGATCGGGCTAGCATCGATATCGCTTGGCTGACGAATGATGCCCTTTGGGATGGCTACTATTTTTCATCCATAACCCCGCAGAACGCCGCTATCTTCAATGGGTCTGAGCGTTCGATCCAAACGGTGTTGGAAGATTTTTCAAATACCGAAACTTTCTCGCTGCCGAATGCTCGAATCAAATTCATCGGAGATTCAAGCGAAGGTTTTCAGAATGCATTGATCGACGAGGATGACAAAATTCGAGAAAACGCTCACCGGGAGAGCGCGGCATACTTAGGGGTGGAGGGCCTGTTCAATGTCAACTCGACTTCTGAGGAGGCATGGAAGTCCGTCTTGTCCAGTATTGGCAGTGGCAGTCTTACCAGACTGAATGAGAACGGTGCACTGGTTGCTGGGGATGAAACTGAAGAATACCGATTTAGCCGTTTTTCCACACCTCTGGGCGATCCGGATAATAAATGGTCCGGTTACTCTACATTATCACAAGCGGCGATTGAACGTCTGGCCCAAGAAATCGTTGAGCAGGTAAAGTTGCGTGGACCTTTTCTTTCAATGTCCGAGTTTGTGAATCGGTCAGTCAGCAACGATCCGGAAATAGCGAAAGCGGGGGCGTTGCAAACAGCCATCAACAATGCCGAAGTAAATACCGAAAGCCCGACTATTTTGGAAGATGAGATGCTTGGCTACATAACCAATGACCATGCGAAGGTTCCGGTTGATACAGGCGTCGCCGGTTTCTTGACTCAGGCAGATTTGCTTTCCGCTTTTGGTGCCTTTCTTACCGTGAGAGGAGATACTTTCACTATTCGTTCCTATGGTGGCGCGACTGATCCATTAACTGGGGAGGTCGTAGCCCAAGCATGGTGTGAGGCGATCGTGCAGCGACTGCCACAATACGTGGATCCGCTTGCAGATGCCGCAACCACCCCACCCTGGAATGAAGAGGGCGTGGCAAATTTGAATAGCGTCGAAAATCAAACATTCGGACGGGAGTACCGTATCATTGCTTTCCGTTGGTTAAGCAAAGAGGAATTATGAGGCCCTTTTTCAAATCATTATCTTGCTGTTTCCGCATCGTCTGTTGTGCCGCTATCATGGCTTCAGTTCATACGGTGGCTGCTCAAAAGGAGGCACCACGTCAGATTGCGTTTTCAACGATTGCTTTTGAGTCAATGCCCAGTGATCTCTGGTATGAAGATAATGGGCAGCCAATGAAATTGCAGCCCGGCGGATCAGTGCGTGGGCCAAGGCAGACTTACAACGGGCCAAATCCGTTGACCTTCTTTCGCTTGGAGCCTGATGGAAAAGGCGGCCAAAAACGCGTTCCTCAAGCGCAGGTAGATATCCCTAATGATGTGAATGAAGCCCTGCTGTGCTTTTCTCCCATGCCGGTCGCTAACGGGCAATTACCGTGGCAAGTCTACGCGATGGATGATAGCTTGCATTCATTGAATGTTGGCGAGATTCGCTTCGTGAACTTAACGGACAAGAGCATCGCTGGCGTGCTCGACAATGAAACGATCCGCTTGGCACCAGGCGGCTATGAAACGATAAAGCCAAACGCCAAAGAGCAGAACTTTGGGATTAAGTTGGCTGCGTATTTGGAAAAGCAGTGGGAGCCGTTCTTTAGCTCCCGTTGGCAATATCGGGAGAATGTTCGGCTAATCGTGCTCTTCTTGCCTGATGCAAAGAACGGCAAAGTAAGAATGCAGGCAGTAACCCAACGCGTGGCATCGGATAGCTAACGAACGGCGCGCATCGGTCTGGTTCGCGCAAAGTCGTGCTCATGATTGGGTAGCGTATTATTTTTAACGAAGAATAGAATGGATTCGAATAAACTTTATTTAGGTGCGGCTTGGTATCCAGAGCAATATCCGCGCAATACTTGGGAGGAAGACTTGCACGCTATGCGACGGCTTGGGCTGAACACAGTCAGAATTGCAGAGTTTGGCTGGGCCTGCTTCGAGCCCGAAGAAGGTCGCTACGAAACCGATTGGCTACTTGACGCGATGGACTTGGCGCATGCCAACGACATTGAATGCGTAGTCTGCACGCCGACTGCGACACCGCCAGTCTGGCTATTGGAGAAACATCCGGAAGTGGGATATGTGGAGCCCGATGGCTATCAGCATAAGCATGGTGCTCGCCAGCATGCATCCTACAATAGCACCGTATTTCGTGAGTATGCGCGTAAGATTACTCAGGCGATCGTCCCTGCCATTGCGGGGCACCCAGCATTATTGGCCTGGCAAACTGACAATGAGCTGGGTTCGCATCAACAAAGATGTCTCGGCCAGGATTCGGTTCGGGCCTGGCATCGCTGGCTGGAGAATCGCTATGGCGACATTGAAACACTAAACCGAGAATGGTGCACGGTTGTTTGGAGTCAGCGCTATGCTAGTTTCGATCAAGTGCCGCCGCCTTACCGGCTTTGCTATTACACGCAGAATTTTGCGCTGACACTAAACTATCGCCGGTTCATGGCCGACGCGATCGCATCATTTCAGCGGGAGCAAGCTGAGATTATCCGACAGCACAGTGATGCCCCCGTCACGCATAACAGCACAGCGCTAACCGATGATTGGCGGCTAAGCCGTGTGCTGGATTTTGCGTCGTCAGACTTGTATACCCATAACCAGTCGACCACAGCTATTCAGTTCCGTTTTGATTCCTTGCGAAACATTCTAAAGGGCAAACCGTTTTGGACGCTGGAAACCGCAAGCGAAGATTTCATGAGGGGCGAATTGTATGCCGAAGGTTGGATGGGCTGTTACAGCTTTATCAACTACATGATGGGCGGAACTGGTTTCTTCTACTGGCCTTGGAAGCAACAACCTGGTGGCGCAGAGATTATCAACAATTCGATTGTCTACGCCAACGGCCAACCGGCTACGGGCTGGATGAATGCTGCAGAGTCGTCTGAAACACGCACGAAGCTGGAGCCGATTCGCAAAGCATATCGACCGGCCAAGGCAGAGGTTGTGTTTGTGCGATCGGAAGTGAACGGTTGTTATTTCTTCGCCGATTGGGCCGGAGGGCTGGAGCAGAACTACAACTACAACAAGCGTGTGCGTGAGCATTACCAAACTTTGCTCAATTTGGGCATTTGGCGTGACGTTGTTTTTGATGAAGCTGAGTTGCCTGATTGCCGCGTGATTGTGTCGCCTTATTTGCCATACGCTAGCGATGAGTTTATTGAACGCGCGCTGACGCTGGTGGAGGAAGGTGCCGTTTGGATTGCCGGGCCTTATACAGGATTCCGCACTCAAGACCATGGTGCTCAGCAGGAGCATTTATTGGGGCAACTGGAAAAGCGTATCGGCTTCCGCACTCGTTATATTTTGCAGGCAGGTGAGCTCGATGTGGAGATCGGTGGTCGACCAGGCCGTACGAATCAATTCGCGATCATGTTTGAGCCCAGCGAAGCGGATGAAGTGCTTGGCGTTTACACCAGCAAGCGATTTGCTGGCATTGCTTGGGGGCTTCGGCGAACCCATGGCAAAGGCATTATATACATCCCTGGTTCCGAGTTGGATGAGCAAAGTCGATGCTCGTTCTTGGATGGCATTTTTGAACGTGAGAATGTTAAGCGCTACCCCGCAGCTCCGGATTTTTCCTGCATTCCACTGGTGGGAAATGATGGGGACGAAGCTTGGGGGCTTTGCAATTACGGGACCGAAAGCCGTCAGGTTTCTATTGGTGACAAAACGATATTTGCAGCGAGTGACGGCGTGCAACAAACCGCGGATTCCGTGTCACTCTCTTCATTCTCATGGGCTGTAGCCCGCTGATTCAAATGGCGCTTCATCAAACATCGGACAAGGATGCGACCACGGTGCGTCGCTCAAAGCTCTATACGCTACTCGGTGATCTGCCGCCGCTTGATCGAAAGGTGTCGGCAGATCGCCGTATCATCGAAGACACTGACGAATACCGGTTAGAGCATCTAGTGCTGGACCTCAATGGCATGGAACCAACGCCGGCATACCTTGCGATTCCCAAGCGGGCAACGAAGCCTTGTCCAGTCGTGCTCTATAATCACGCGCACGGAGGTGATTACGCGTTGGGTAAAGAAGAATTGAGGCGTTCGCGGCCAGAGCTCATTGAGCGCCCTTACTTAAGCGACTTAATCAATCTTGGATTTGCCGTCTTGTGCATCGATCACTGGTTGTTCGGTGAGCGCCATGGGCGGTCGGAATTGGAATTTTTTAAAGCGTCGATTTGGCGTGGGCGAGTTGTCTGGGGCATGATGGTGTATGATAGTCTGAAGGCGCTCGATTACATTGAAACGCGCAATGAATTGGATGCGGGGCGAATCGGTTCTTTGGGCTTATCAATGGGCAGCACGATGACCTGGTGGCTTGCCGCATTAGATGAACGCATCAAAGTCGGAGTCGATCTTTGCTGCCTGACTGACTTTGAAGCATTTGAGCAGCAGTCTGGCCTCACAGGGCATAGTATTTATTATTTTGTGCCGGGTCTGCTAAAGCATTTCAACACCATCGATATCTGTGCCATGGCTGCACCTCGGGCGCGATTGGCATTAGCCGGCGCCCGCGATCCGCTGACGCCGATTTCCGGTTTAGAGAAAATCGATAAAGCGATGAAGGCGCTATATGCCAGCCTCGGAGCAGAGGATCGTTGGAAACTGGTTGTAGAAGATGTCGCTCACCAAGAAACGCCGACCATGCGTCGCCAGGCGCTGGATTTCCTGCAGCAGCATCTCTAAACTTAGGCCCGCCAGTATGGCGAAACCCATTAAACAATGCGGCCCAACATACTTCACCTCTTCACGGACCAACAGCGTTTCGATACGATCAGTGCGTTGGGTAATCCTCATATTCATACGCCTAACTTTGATCGCCTCGTCCATGAAGGCACGGCGTTCACCCGCGCTTATTCTCCATCGCCCGAATGTGTTCCTGCGCGCGCCTCCATGATCACTGGTTGGTATCCGCCTCGCACGAACTGCTACTGCAATGAGCAGGCAATGCCAGCGGAGGACACGCCAACCTATATGCATCATTTGTCGTCTAACGGCTACAACACCGTTGGTATTGGGAAATGCCATTTCACTAAAGACCCTCATGCTTTAAGGGGATTTCAGAAACGGTTTAGCCAGGAAGAGATTGTAGAAGACCGGGATGCTGACGATTACGCCCGTTGGTTGGTCGAAGAAGGATACGACTGGGTATTGGAGCCGCATGGTGTACGTGGGGAAATGTATTATGTGCCGCAGGTCAGTGTGCTTCCCGAAAGGGCGCATCCGGTTACCTGGGTCGCTGATCACACTATCCAATATATCGAATGCCAAGGTAAGGCTGAAGAGCCGTGGTATGCCTTCTGTAGTTTTGTCCACCCGCACCCTCCGTTTGCCCCACCAGTTCCTTGGCATAAAAGCTATCGGGCTCCAAATATGCCACTGCCGGATATGCCCCAGAGCCTTGATGACTTGTTGTGCTTTGTTAATCGTTTTCAAAATCGATACAAGTATCGTGACCGCGGGATCGATTTGAATCTCGTGCGCTGCATACGGGCTTACTACTATGCCTGTGTATCTTTTATCGATTGGCAGCTAGGGCGGATCTTCAAAGCGCTGGAAGAGAGCGGGCAATGGGATAATACGCTGATCATGCTTTCCAGCGATCATGGGGAGTACCTTGGAGATTATGGTTGTTTTGGTAAGCGCGGAATGCACGAGGTGTCGGCCCGCGTTCCGATGCTAGTGCGTTGGCCTGGTGGTGAGTATGCCGGGCGGACTTGCAGTGAGGTGGCATCTCTGGTCGATCTTGCCCCGACCATCCTTGAGGCGGCAGAGATTCCATTTTCACCCGAAGATTTTGATGGGTGCAGCTTGCGTAATGTTGTCGCTGGCAAGGCAAACCGGGAGTATGTCTACAGCCAGTATAATCGGGCTGAAAACGGCCTTTACCTTATGGTGAGTAAGAACTGGAAATACATTTTCAGCGCGCCTGATCAGCGGGAGTATCTTTTCGACTGTTTGAATGACCCTGGTGAGCATCATAATCTAGCGCAGTCTCCATCTCATCGAGAAACGTTGTTGCGACTGAGAAAGGACTGCTTGAATTGGTTGCATGAAGTCGGTGAGCATGAGGCTACTGACGGCAGCGGCACGTGGCGACAATACCCAAAGCGATCTATCCCATCAGACCCTGACAGTGGATTGATTTATCAAGATCCACCGTGGTGGCAGGGAGCATTGCAATCTCCATCATAATGCCGCCTTTCTGGTTGGTTCAATTGATTGAACCATGCCTGCAATTGCGACGAAATTGTTTTGAACGTTGTCTTTATATCTACACGGCGACTTGGCCGATTAACCCTTTAAACGCATCCGATTGGAGATGATTATGAAACACCTTTGTTTAAGTTTGTTTTGCCTGTTGGCAGTAAGTCTAAACGCGCTGGGAGCGGACGCTAACAATACCCGCACAATCACCGATTTCAGTATCCCTGGAGAGTGGAAACCTTCAAAATGGAGCACTGCCGAGGGCCGAATCGCGGTGCGACCGGAGGTCCCGCCGGCATTGAAGAAAGAAGACCCATCTTTGGAAGAGTCGCTTGGTATTAAAATTGATTGGCCTGGTGGCGAAGGTATGCGGCTCTTTGCATTAACGCCTGCAAGCGACATCAAAATTCCTTTTGTGCTTAAGGAGCTTAGCCTTTGGGTTAACGGCAGCGGCACGGAGCATTTCTGTGAAATCATTGTCGATGATGCGTCCGGGCAAAGGCAAAAAATTGGCTTAGGTAAGGTTAACTTTCAAGGATGGAAGAATATTACGAAGAAAATGCCGCCTAACATTATGCAGCCGGTTACTATTACTGGAATCACTTTTCATGATTGGAATAACCCACAGCCGGGTGAAACCACTTTATATTTGAGCCGGTTTGATGTGACAATCGATCCGGAGGCGAAAATGACGGCAGCCAAGAATTCAGCGGCTACCGACACCAACGATTCTTGGTAGTAGGCTTTGAATTGGAAGCGAAGTTGTAGGAGTCAAAAAGAAGTAATCCCATGGTCAGAAAGCTTTATCTCTTAACCCACATATTTGCCTTCATGCTAGTTTTTGGAGCGCAAGCTGGAGCGGCATCGGTACATCCCGATTTGAGCGTATTTGCGGACACCAATTCGAATCTCGTTCCTGACGACGGGCAAGTCACTGCCTACATCAAACTTTCAAGCTGGGAAGCTGAGAAGCGAGACTATCTCATCAAGGCTTCGTTGCGAGGGTGGCATGGAGAGCTTCTTGAGTCGAAGGAGATTACCGTTAATTATGAAGGCGGTAACACCGTAACGAAATGGAATGTTGAGACATCACATTACGGTCCACAAACGATCGAGGCGAAGTTACTCGACAAGGCGACGGGCAAGGAAGTCGCCAGCCAGGAATTGACGTTGATACGCCTTGTGGAGCCGATTGAGCTAACAGAGCAACAACGTATGGCATCATCCATTGGGCTCAATGCCCATGCGAATGCGAATTGGGATTTATTCCAGCGCTTAGGCGTCCATTGGGTGCGCGATTATTCTTTCGGTTGGCTGGGAAAGGGGGCAAAGCCTCCGATTGCGAGAAATGGGTTGGATTTTAACAAAACCGTGCAGCAGGCCAGAAGTGCTAATGTTATTGTACTGCCCAGTCTTGAGCACGCCTTTCGATTAGAAGACGAGACTGATTTCATACCGCTCAAAGAAGTAGAAGCTGGGTTCAAAGCGTTGGCGGACGCCTTTCCGGAATTGCCCTACTGGGAAGTTGAAAACGAATTCGATATCCAGCTAAGAAAAGTAGACGCAGATTCGCCGGAGCGCTGGGGCAAATACATTGAAGCCGCTTATGAAGGGGTGGCGCAAAGTAAGTCTAAAGCGCATCTGTTAATGAATGGCCGCGCTGGCATTCATCTTGATTTTACCCGCGAACTGCTGGAGTCGAAATATGCTGATTACTTTACGGTCGTTAACTACCACTACTATACTGGTACCGTGCCGCCGGAGGTATCCAGCTCAAACATGAACAACGGGGTCGATCCCGGCTATGAGGACTTTAGCTATCTGGATCAATTACGATTGGTTAATGCGCTCGCTAAAGAACATGGTAAAGAGGCATGGCTGACTGAAGGAGGCTACGATGTCTTCTATGGCCCGGCGGTAGGTATTTATAACCAGACGATTCTGTTGCCACGTCTTTATTTGACTGCGCGTTGGGCGGGGTCCGACAAAGTGTTTTGGTACTTTGACCGTGATGTGCCCAACTTTAAGCAGAAGTTTGGTTCCTGTGGGCTGATTGACCTGAAGGGAAATGTCCGTCCGGCGGGCGCGGCTCTCGCTATGATTTCTCGGGAAACCGCGACCTCTCGCATGCTGGGGCGTGTGGATTTGCAAGACACCGATGCGTGGGCTGTTGTTTTAGAGAAATGCGAGGGCGGATATATTGTCGCCGCTTGGACGGTCGAGCAGAAGATTCCTGTTCCGCAACAGTTGAAGCAAATGGCAACCACGACGTATGATATGTTTGGCAATGAAGTTTCGCCTGAATCGTTGGGCCCGGAGGTGCACTATTACCACGTAGAAAGTTTGCCTCAGTCGTGGAAGGAAATGCTCGAGACCAAGCTGATCAGCACGTCTGTGCTGCCGGTAATCCCTGGTAATTCAATAACGGTTCAATTAGAGGCACCCGATGGCGCGCAATTTGAATGGCAAGATTTGCCGGAGGGTGTGAAAGCGGATAACTTGACTCTGCATGTTGATGAAAGTGTACCGCCGGGTAAGCATCCTCTGTTACTCAAGGTTGGATCTAGTGATTATGATAAAACTTTTGCCATCACCCTAAAAGTGAAGTCGTTGCTAAAGGTAAGCAGTGAGCCATACGTGCCGAATGCTTCATCTAATGTTGAGATTACTTCCGTTTCAAAGAACAAAGAGCAGTGGGAGCTTCATCCATCTAACGGTAAAGTCGTGTTGCAGCCTGATTCGTTTGTTCTGAAACCTGGTGAAAAAAGGAAAATCGAGGTCTCGGTGAATGGTGATTTATATGAACCTGTCATTATTCGTGCACAATCGAAGAATGGCTATTCACAGGATATTCAACTAATACCCTCAGCGATTCTTGCTCCGAAGGTAGAAGTTTCAGGCGCTGGACTGTTCCCTGAGGTTTGGCCCAAGGGTGGTCTCCTTGACGGTGAATACTTCGTTTGTGATCAAGAAGCAGCTGCTGATCTGGACGCTCGCATCGCATGGAATGCTGAGGGTTTGTTTCTTGCTTTTCGCATCCCTGGCTCGGAACTGAACCCTGGTAATCCTCACAGTTTCTGGGAAGGGACGAATCTGGAAGTTTTCCTGGGGCCTGACGAAAGCTCGGAGAGTGGTTGGAACTCAAAGACGCATCATTTTTTCTTTGTGCCGTATCTTGATTCAGGGCAATGGAAAGTGTCTTCCGGAGAGTGGAAGCGTAGTAACGCCATTGAGAAAACTATATATGATGATGCTCGCTCGAAGACGACGATTTCCTCTAGTGGGGATGGGGTTATGTTAATGGTATTCATTCCATCAACCGCTTTCAATTTCGAGAGTTTATCAAATGGAGAACGCTTATCGATGGCTATTGCCTTGCGGAAGGTCGAAGGTGCGATGAATCGATCTACGAACTTTGCTTGGCCTCGTGAAAAAGAGAGCGGGATTCTGGCAGGTGTGCATGCTTGGGGTGCCGTTAAGCTAGTTGATTGAGGCAGGATCGGGTAGGTCTAATCTTGGCTCACAACGTATTACTAACGCCTCCTTGAGGTGGCTTATGGGTGAGCATGTCGTTGCGCCCAGACTTATGGATAATCATCGAAGGCCGCTGAGATTGCCCTGCTGGAATCGACCGGTTAATTGATGCCCGAGGTAGCCCTTGATTCAGTGCAATCGCCAAGCGCGCTGGCGACTGCTTCGCTGAGCTGGGTGATGCTAACCGGCTTATGGATCAGATTCTTGAGGCCTTCTGCTTTGGCGATTTCCAGAGTGAGCGTTGGCGAGTAGCCAGTGGAAATAATGATCTTCTGGTCCGGTCGTTTTCTTAAAATTCGTTTGGACATTTCCAAGCCGGTCATCTCGGGCATCGTTTGGTCGGTGATGATCAGATCAAATACTTCGCCGGCTTCCAGTTTTTGAAGCGCCGACTTCGGGTTGAGGCAAATGCTTACCCGGTAGCCAAGTGCCTGCAGCGCCTCTTGCCCAAGTTCGGCAAGCAACTCTTCGTCGTCGACGAACAAAATTCTCTCGCCACTTCCCCACGCGGCCTCTCCGTTTTGGGAATCAATCTCCGCAACCGCGTCACCGTGAGCCGGAAAGTATAAACGGAATGTTGTTCCCTGGTCGGGTGCACTGTCTACCTGGATGGAACCGTTGTAGCTTTCCATGATGCCGTGAACCATGGAGAGCCCGAGACCGGTACCTTCGCCCGGAACTTTAGTGGTAAAGAACGGTTCGAAAATGCGTTCCTTGATTTCCGGACTCATGCCTATGCCGGTGTCGCTGATGGATATGCAGGCATAGACACCTGGCTGTAGCTGAATGTTTTTCTGCGAGCTATCGGTATCGATGATAACGGTTTCCAAGGAGATGCAAAGCTTGCCTGACCGGTTGGGCATTGCCTGCATCGCGTTGTTTCCGAGGTTGAGCACTATCTGCTGGATTTGCTCGTGATTGCCGAGGATTGACGGCGCGGATTCATCGATATTCGATTTAATGGAAATCGTGGCAGGTAAGGTCGCGCGTAGCAACTGAAGGCATTCCGCCAATGCATCTTGCAGGTATAGGGGTGAGCGTGACTCTGGCTGCTTGCGGGAAAAAGTCAGGATGTTGTCGATCAAGGAGGTGGCGCGTTCTGAGGATTTAAGCACGGTGCCCAGATCGCGCTTGAGCGATTCGTCCTCGCAGCGTCGGTAAGCCAGTTCGGTATATCCCCGGATGGCCGCCATGATGTTATTAAAGTCGTGGGCAATGCCTCCTGCCAGCGTACCAATAGCTTCCATCTTTTGTGAATGCCGTAGTTGTGCTTCCAGGCTGCGGCGTTCCTCAATGTTGCGCAGGATAATCATGACGCCTAACGGGTTTTTGTCATCCTTGAGAATTGGGTGTGAATCCCACTCGACCCACAACTGTAGCCGGTCTTTATTAAGGATGTTGCGCTCGATATGCTGAACCTCTCCGACCAAGGTTTTATTCAGCAATTTAGCGATCTCGCGATCATCTGCTTGAGGGGCGATGTCCATAATGGGCAAACCCAAGCGTTCGCGGGGTGTCCAGCCGAGCAAGCGGGTGGCACCGTCATTCCAGTAGGTGACTTTAAAATCTGAATCGAGGATGATGATGGCATCATCGATGCGTGAGAGTATTTCCGCATCCTGCCGCAGTTGGGCCTCGACCTTCATGCGTTCGCTGATGTCTTGAATCAGTGCGATCAGGTAATGCTTGCCGAGGTAAACACTCTTCACACTTGCTTCGACCTGGATCGTATGCCCATCGATGGTGGTGAAATCCGCTTGATAGCGCATCGGGCTATTGAGCACCGCGGTATAGTACTCGACCCAGTTGTTCGGGGTTATATCGTGATTGATGTCCCACACGTGCAGTTTCAGCATTTCGTTTCGTGTGTAGCCCAGCCACTGGAGAAAGGACTCATTGCAGTCGTCGATGCCGCCGGTTTCGACGTCGATGACGACGATGGAGTCCTCCGCCTGGTCAATCAGACGACGGAAGAGCATCAGGTCTTCTTGCGCCCGTTTGCGACTGGTGACATCGCGCATCGTCAGCAAATAGGCACTCTGCTCATTCCAATGTGTGATGGCATGGCGGACTTCCACGAAGCATGTCTCGCCTGATTTTGTAGGTAAGAGGAGCTCATGGTTGGGCGCATTTCGCCAATCGTAGTCAAAGCGGCTTCCAATCAGGTGATCGTATTGCTGAAGGAGCAGCTCGCAGGCTGCCGGATTTGCAAATTGAACCTTTTCATCCTGGTCGACGACGAGCAAGGCGTCTTCGCTGATGTTAATCAGCTCGCGGATGTGTGCTTCGCTTTTGCTGAGCTGTTGGGTTCGTTCCTTGAGCTGAGCTGCCATTTGGCGAAGCTGCAGGGAAAAGTTGTGTCGCTCGATTGAGTAGCGAATGGTGCGGACGAGGAGCTCACTGTGGAAGTCTCCTTTGACGAGGAAGTCCTGTGCGCCGAGCTGCATGGCGTGGAGGCCGTCAGCACGGTCCCCAATGCCGGTCATGACAATCACTGGAATTTCCGGCGCATGGTCGAGTATCTTGAGCAGTGTTTGGTTGCCGTTGGAGTCCGGTAGGTTTAGATCGACCAACAGGGCGTCGTAGTGGTTCTGGCCAAGTTGCTGCAGGCATTCCGCCATGCTACATGCCGTGTCGAGCAGGTAATCTACATCCATCTGATCGGCGAGATACTCGCGAACAAGCAGACGGTCGGTGGAATTGTCTTCCACTAATAGCAGGCTGAGGGGATTGCTCATGCGCTGGGCAGTTTGATGAGGTTAGACCAGAACTTCAGCAGGTTGTTCAGCGCCTGGATACAGTGATCGTAATTCGTGGGTTTGACCATGTAGCAGTTGGCGTGATTTCGGTAGGCGTGTTCTACGTCATCAGGTGCGTCGGAAGTGCTCAGTATGATGACGGGTATCGATTTTAACTCTTCTTTTGCCTTGATGTCACGCAAGACTTCGTGGCCGCTTTTCCGGGGCAGGTTTAAGTCCAGGAAAATAAAATCCGGGCGTGGTGCATGGGCATAGCCATTTAGCTTCGCCAGGAACTTGATTGCCTCGACTCCGTCTTTCACAACGTGGAGTGTGTGGGGGATATCGACCATCTTAAAAGCTTCTTCGGCCAGGAGTATGTCCGTTGGGTTGTCTTCGACGAGTAATATGGTTGCCGTTCTCATAGCGATTTTAAAGGTTTGGCGGTTGGGGGATGGTATTATCGATGGTCGTTAAACGGCTACTGTTTTGCCTTGTGGTCGAGGTTGCCCCTCCACGGGGCGCAGCGAGAAATAGAATGTACTGCCAGCCCCTTCCTGGGACATCACTCGGATGCGGCCACCATGGTGCTCGACGATGCGCTTGCATAGGGCCAGCCCAATGCCGGTGCCAGGGTAGGCTTCGCGGTTGTGGAGACGCTGGAAAATAACAAAGATTTTTTGATGATATTCGCGGTCGATGCCGATGCCATTGTCACTGATGGCTATCTCCCACAGATCTCCGCTGCCTTGGGCACCGATATGAATCTTTGGGGTGTCGCGGCTAAATTTTAGGGCGTTGGAAATGAGGTTTTGCAAGACTTGGGTGATCTGACCGCGGTCACCATAAATTACGGGTAAGGGATCGCTCGTAATGACCGCATTTTGTTCGGCGATCAGCGTATTTAAGTTCATCAGCGCATCATCGAGCGCGTCCTGAAGCTTGAGCGCAACGATGTTGCAGCCACGCATACCCACGCGGGAGTAGGCCAGGAGGTCTTTTATCAGCCGTTGCATGCGCTCGACATTGCCAACGGCGTGGTCGATGAATTCGCGGCCACTGTCGTCCAACTGCTCTCGGTAGCGGCTGGCAAGGAGCCTCACGCAGCCGTCAATGCCCCGCAGCGGCTCCTGCAAGTCATGGGAAGCAATGTAGGCAAACTGTTCCAGATCGTTATTGGAGCGCCGGAGTTCCGCAGTCTGTTCGGCCAGGGCCTCATTGGCGCGTTCCATGGAGGTGACGTCGGTACGGATGGCGATGAACTGCTGTGGTTTGCCATCCTCATCGAGAAAGGGCACGATCGTCGTTTCCACATAGTAGAGCTCACCGTGTTTGGTGCGGTTGCAAATCGTGCCGCGCCAGATATTGCCTTGGCTGATGGTTTTCCACAGGACTTGAAAGAATTCTTTGGGGTGGTAGCCGGAGTTGATGAGACGGTGGTCCTGGCCGATTAGCTCTTCAGCAGAATACCCGGAGATATGGCAGAATTTATCGTTCACATAGTTGATGCGTCCGCGGGCGTCGGTCATGGCGACGATGGCGTGCTCATCGAGGGCGGCTTTAAAATTGACCAAATCGCGCAAGGCGATGTCGCGTTCATGTTCGAGTAGGCGCATCTCAGTCACGTCGCGCGCGATAATGGATACAGCGGTTAGCACGCCGTCGGCATCACGTACGGGAGAAATGCTTACGGAGACATCGATTAGCTGGCCGTTGCACTTGGCTAAAGTAATGGCCCTCCCATTCACATGTTTGTTCTCCCGAGCCTCTTGCAACCATCCTTGATTGAACACGGTGTGGGGGATGACTTCACTGAGCGGCTTGCCGAGGGCCTCTTCGGCGGTGTGCCCAAATATCTCCTGTGCGCCGAGGTTCCAGACTCTGATTTGGTCAAATTCATCCACGCATACCACGCCGTCTTTCGAGTGGGTGATGATGGCGGCTAATCGGGAATTCTCCTGCTCGGAGCGACGCACGCGTTCTAATTGTTCCAGCATGTCCGCATGGATCCGGTTTTGCTCACGTGCATTGACCCAGATGATCAAACTGATGGTCATGGTGGCACCTACAATAAACAACACCACCGCCATATGGAAATTGAGCAAGTTGCTCTCTACGCCCCTCGCCAATAGTATGCCGATAAGGATAGGGTAAAGCGTTGTGGTGGGGAGCATGATCCGCGCGAAACGCCCACCCAGCATTTTCGAGGTGAGTGGTCGCATCAGGCCAAGGTTTCGGCTCAGCAGCAGTGCGCACAGGCTCAAGCCGATAAACAGCACTGAGGTGTGCAGCGCGACCGATGAAAACCAGGGCAGTTGGTAGAGCGATTGGGGGTCGAGTACGTAGCCCAGAAACGCGATTAGTGCCCCGGTGAACACAAGGAGCGCCAATATTTGCGACAAAACCGGTGATTTTCTGGTGCTTGTGTTAACCAACAGCAAAGTGGTGCCAAGGAGCGTCGCACCGACCGCAGTCGCTACCGACATCCGGCCAGGAAAGTCGCCCTTCGCGGTCCAGGGATCGTTAATGACTTGATCAATGCCCAGTTGGAAACCGCTGGCATACTTGGTTATCGTCAATGCGCCGATTAAGAGGACCAGTGTGCTGCAAATCCTTGCGCCCAGGCTAACCTTGGCAGCCTGTTTTGCACGTCGAATTAGGGTGACGGATATTCCGGCCAGTAGAAAGCATAACGCCGTGTTAAACTTCATGGAGGCGAGGCCGGGGTATATGCTAACAATCGCTTGATTCTCAATGATCCAACCAAACAAAACCAACAACGGAATGATGATTGCTGACCATGCAATCAATATCAGGACATCATCCGGTCCGAATCTCCATTGTCCCCCACGGGATTTCATGCATTATTCATATCAAAATCGCCCTAGGTATACAATATCTATTACTGATCTCTTAGCACTTTAAAATTAGTGCAATTTGAATCATTAAAGGATTTTATCAGCCAGAGTAATATGCTAGGTATTCGCGTTTTTATGTGCCATCCAATCGTGTAAGGCTACTGTTTAACAAGAAGTTACATATGGCCCGCCTATCGAATACATGGTTTATTGTAGTTTTTTGCCTAGGGGATTCATTGTAGGGGGATTTTCTGCTCCCGAATACTTCTTTGATTGCATCATAATGAGGTTACTCTGTATATTGTATCAAAATGAAACGTGTCGTTGTTGTTGAGGATCAGGTGATCCTGCGTGAGTTCATTATCAGGCTCGTAGAGGCGTCCCCCATGCTGGAACTGGTTGGCCAAACTGGTGATGGCTTGGACGGTTATGCGCTTATCGCCAAGCTGAAGCCGGATATGGCTATTTTGGACATCATGCTGCCCGGTTTGAATGGCGTCGGCATCATGAAAAAGATTCGCCAAGAAATGCCCGAAGTCAGAGTGCTCGGGTTTTCGGCTTTTCCGAACCGCATCCTTGTGCGGCAGATGTTGGAGCTTGGTGCCGGTGGTCTGGTCCAGAAATCCGAGAGCCTGCAAACGCTGGAAACCGCGATTGAAACGGTGGCGCAAGGCCAAACCTATTTCAGCCCGCATGTGTCGGACATTCTTCGCGAAATGATGCTCCACCCTGAGCAGGCGAACCACCCGGATGATCTTTCAACCCGCGAGCGGGAGGTGCTGCAACTCGTCGCGGAAAGCTATAGCAATAAGCAAATTGCGGAGAAATTAGGGATCAGCGTTAAAACGGCGGAAACGCACCGTAACCGCATTATCTCCAAACTGGATATTCACGACTCCGCCGGGTTGACCCGTTTTGCAATTGCCAACGGCTTGGTCGACCCAAACCCCTGAGCACGGCGCACTTTTCGACGACCCGCTTTTTGCCCTTAAGCTGCCCGGACGAAGCTGCGTATGTAGTCCTGGTTCAGTAACGCTTGCGGGGGACTGCCTTGGGCAACTGGAAACTGCATGTCAGCGTTGCCCGAACCGGTTGTTTAGAAATTCATTTCGCGGCTGAACGCGTAGCGATGTGTTGCGCAGTGCTGACGCTGGCCAATTGGAGGCACCTTCGCGGGTTAGTAGGACTTGCCGATTACGCGGGGCAGGTTGTGCTGGCGGGCGTAGGCGATACCGGTTGCGTCTTCGCCGGCAGTTTTCAGAACTCCGAAGATGACGCCCACGTAATTGCCCTGTGTCATCAAGTCGGTGTCGAGGGCGGCATTGTTGACACCTTGGGTGACCCAGCCAGCGGCTTCCTTGCGGATCAGCCAGTGGCCGACGAGGTCGCCGTCTGCATCCTGAAAGACGGCCATCATGCCGGGCTTGAGGCGGCTAAAATCTGCTTTGTCTACAAGGAGGACCGAGCCTTTGCCGTAGTAAGGAGCCATTGAGCGGCCGTCGCCGAGCATAACCATCCATCCGGCATTTTGGTCAGCGGCTTGTTGTGCGTCGTTGATGGCTTGAGCCATCGGCACATTGGTCAGCATACTTACCCCCGAAACACGTGCTTGGGCGGAGCAGATGCCAATGGTTAGAATTGCGAAGATGAGGGTAAGGGCGGGCGTTTTCATGATTACACATCATGCCACATCTTCGGTTAGTTGGGTATTGGGTGCCGAACTGCTTTAATAGCTTTGCTCAGCTGATTTTAACCTAGCACGAAATTTACATCATAGCGTTTGATCATGCACCGCAGAAACCTGCCACATGTATCGGCTAAAAGCGCGGAGTCTACAGGGCGGGGACTAAGGTCACTAGTTTGCTCCATGGATACTCGGAGCGATTTGCCTACCGGTCGGTTACTCCGCGCCAGTGGCGGCAGCCGGCGTGGCGGCTGGGGTAGGCGAGGTCTGCACCGGCACGGATACCGTGGCACCAGTGTCACCGCCCGCCAGGCGAGAGCCTTCGTTGATCGCAATGGCCTGCGCCGCGCTGCGCACGACTTGCTTCAGATAGTCGTAGGCTGTCTCCCAGGGATCTTGTGGAATCCAAACGATGTCCCACGGTTCCAGTGGCACATCGGGCATCTGGCCGGTCATGATCTTATAAAAGTCGACCACCGCCACCTGTGGCTCGCGGAGGGAGCCACGGACAATAACCACCTGCGACAGGTAGGCCTTGTCGGACGGACCGAGGCCATAGGCGATGGCCTCGGTAAGTGTCAGGTCGTCCTTGTAAGAAACCGCCTTGGGCTGGGTGACGCGGCCCAGCAGCAGCACCGAGCTACCCTGCGCAGAGGGCAGGTAGATGTAGTCGTTGTGCTGGAGGTAGATGTTCTGGCTCATGTCGCCCTCGCGAATGAGCTTGGTAAAGTCGACCGGGAGCACCTCTCCATCGCGGATGACGATGCTGTGCCCGAGGTCTGCCAGCTCTTCGGTGGAGCCCGAGAAGCGCGCGCTAAACAGCCCGCCCGCCATCGCGATGGACTCGATGAGCGTCGTCGGCTGGCGCAGCGGATACAGCCCCGGGTTGTAAACGCGGCCGAGCATCCAGTAGCGGCGGCTGCGCACCTCGACCAGGGTGATGTTGACCACCGGCTCGGTGTAATCGCGGGCCAGGGCCTTCGCCAGGCTCTCGCTAAGCTGATTGACGGTCAGCCCCTCAGCCTTCACGCCGCCGGCGAGGTTGTAGTAAACCATGCCGTCGGGCATGATAAAGGTCCGGGCGAGGGTGCCGGGGATTTCCGCGACTTCGATTTCCAGAATGTCCCCCGGGCCGAGTTGATAAGGTGCGGTCGACGGCTTCAGCATTGCTGGGGTGATCGTCGTTTCCGGCTCCAGCGTTTCAAAGTCGGGCGACGTCAGGGTGGTGTCGGGCGCATAGGGGTCGAAGGTTGGCTTCGGCGCTTGCAGGCAACCGGCCAACAGCAGCAGGAGGCCGCAGCCTAAGACTGTCAGGCAGCGGGCAATCATTAGTCCGGGTTGATCAGGTTGGGGGTGTGGATGTTGACGTAGGTGACCGCCGCGCTGGTGATGAATGCGCGGATGGCCAGATCGGTCAGCTCCTCCAGCTCGGCCGTCGGGCGTTCGGCCACGTAAACGATGTCCTTGGGCTCCAGGCGGAAATCTTTGGTTTTGCCGGTCAGGATGTCACCCACGTTGATCTCAAACACCTGGGGGTCCGTCAGGCTGCCACGCACGACGACCACGCGGTGGACCCAGGCTTTGGGTTGGTAACCCAGGCGCCGGGTCAGCGCGGTGACGACGGTCGCGTTTGGCGTAAAGCTCTGTACGCCGGGCTGGCCGACGGCGCCGAACACATAGTATTCGTTGGTGATGTTGGAGGCGATGTAGATGTAGTCATTCGGCTCGATGCCGATGTTTTGGCTCATGTCGCCTTCGAGAAAAAGCTTTTGGAAATCTACATCCAGGCGCTGGTCACCGCGCACGACGAAGGAGCGCTGCATGTCGGCCAGCTCGATCGTGTTTTGCTCAAAGAGCCCCACCTCAACGCCTCCGGCGCGGGCCACGGCCTCGACGAGTGTCAGTGGGCGGTCCAGCGTAAAAACGCCGCGCTTCATCACCTTGCCCATGATCGAGTAGCGCTTGCTGCCGACTTCTTCCGGCGTAATGATCACGCGCGGGTTGCGGAAGTTCGCGGTGAGGCGCTTTTCGAAGGCCAGACGTGCCTCGTCAATGGTCAGGCCGTTGACGTCTACGTTGGTCGCTTGCAGGTAGCTCACGGTGCCATCCGGCGCGATGCGGATGCCGGGTCTGTCCAGCTCGGGGCGACCATAAAATGCGAAGTTAATGACATCGCCGGGCCCCAGCTCGTAGCGGACGCGCCAGGAATCCTCCGCGGGCTCCGCCTCCTGCGCCAGTAGCGCTAGGGGCAGTAGCATAGTTATGAGGAGCAGCAGGCGCATCAGGCGGCGTTCGTGGCGGGTTTTTTACGCAGCAGCGAGCCGAGGATGAGCCCGGCCTGCTCGCAGCCACTGGCAATCGGGTTAGCGGCGGGTTGGCGGATTAAAATCAGGCCATCGGGCTGGTGTAGGGTGTTGGCGTAAAGGCGCAGGTCGTGCTTGAGTTGGCCTAGCTGGCATTGGTCGTCCACCATGCACAGCCAGTGCCCCACTTGCTCCAGGATCGGGATAATGGCTGGGTAGGGGTCGCCCTGCAGTCGCAGGATGACGGGCCCTCTCAGCAGGTTTTCCTTGGCCCAGGCGCGCCAGTCATCCAGATCGCGCCAGTGGACGTGCTGTCCGGGCGCGGCTCCGAGATCACCCGGCTTGGCGCTCAGGTCGAGCACCTTCAGTGGGGTGTCGTCGGTCTCGGCAAGCTGAAACAGCGTTTGCCAAAAGGTGGTTTCGTTCTGCTGCCCGGCGTGGGTGGTGACGATGGCCAGGTAGCCGTCGCGCTGCAGGCGGATGAGGTCCGTTAGCCAAAAGGCATTAAGGCGCGTGCGCCAGGCGGCGGGATCATTGGCCGGCAGGTCGAGCGCAGGCAGGGCCTTGGCGGCGATCGCGTAGGCCAGCGGGAAGTGCGGCGTCGGGTTGCGGATTTCTAAAAACAGACTGATCGCCAGCCCCAGGAACGCGCCTCCGGCAAACCCGGCCAAGCCAAGCAGCAGCGCCTTTTGACGCTTTACGACCACGTTGACATCCCCTGCGGACGGCGACTGGAATACCTCCCAGTAGCCTGGTGCGTTTTCGGCAAAGATGCGCGCCTCCTGCAGGCGACTGTTGAGCAGCTCGAAGGCTGATCGCAACTGATCGCGCTGTTGAAGCAGTTCGCTGTAGCGCAGGATTTGGCGAGGCAAGTGCTGGAGTTTGCTCCGCTGATCGTTGAGTATGCGCTCGTATTCCTTGACGCGTTGTTCGAGCTGTAGCTTCTCATTGCGCGCCTGCACGATCTCCAGATACAGCTGGTTACCGAGGGGCGTGCCGGTGAAGCGACGCAGGTCGTCGCCTGGGCTCTCGGCCTCTTCCTTGAGTTTTTCCTCGAGGTATTGGATTTCGTAAAGCTTCTCTTTGACGAGGGGATTGGCGTCGGTGTAGCGGCCCCGCAGCTGGGCCAATTCCTCGCGCGCGGATTTCAGCTGATCCGAGATCGGGCTTAGCGCCTGTAATTCCTCGGTGAGCGCCTTGAGTTGCTGGGTCATGGAAGACAGCAGGATGCGCGAGTCTTCCAAAGATAACTCCATCCCGGCCATCGAGCGCAGCGAAGCTTCCAGTTGCTTGTCGCCATCGAGAAAGTCGTTGTCCGAGGAGAACGACAACAAGCGCTGGTTGACACCTTCCAGATCGCGCGCGAGATCGTTGCTTTCCTCCTCCAGCAGTTCGCGCATGGCCAGGGATTCGCGGCGCTGCAGGCCAATGGTGTAGTGGATAATCTCGTCGGCCCAGAGCTCGACGGTTTCAATGGCGTCCTCGCCGCTCACATCGCTGTGCACGGTGATGTAGAAAAAGTCCGTGCCTTCGAGCTGCTCGATATCCACCGAGCCCTTGAGCTTGTCCGGGTCCATGCCAAGTGCGGTGGCGGTTTTGAAAATGGCTTCGTTGGCCAGGAGCGTCGAGCGCAGGCTGCGGTCGTTGAGCTGGCGCGGGCGAAAGGCGTCTCCCTCCTGGCCGGCTTTGATCACCGAGGGGACGGGCTTTTTAATGAGCTGTAGCGAGACGGTGAACTGCCGGGTATTAAACAGCGAGCCCACGAGAAACCCCGACACCGCCAGCACCAGTGCGAGGGCCACGGGCCAGTAAATGCGGACCAGGAATGCGTAAACCCAGCGCAGGGGATCAAAGCCCAGGGGGAACTGAAACCCCGGGTTCGCCGCGCTGGCCTTGTCGACGCTCGACCCGGCGGCAGATGTGTGATCCCTGGGGATTTCACTCATAGTTTCTTATTGCAGGTGTAGTTTTCGCGCAGGGCGCATTCAAGGTAATTCTCGGACAAGGGTTTCCACAAAGCGATCTTCAAATTGTTGCAGTGTATGGTTTTCCAACACGACTTGCCGTTGCTGGTTGACCAATGCCGCCGGGTTGTTGATCGCCGCTTTCAGGGCGTTGATCAGGCCTGCCTCGTCGCCTTGCGGGAAGCGCCAGGGCTCGGGCAAAAAGTCGTGCATGCCGTCGTTGTCCGAGCCGATCACGGGCACGCCGCAGGCTGCGGCCTCCAGCATGACGAGGGGAAACCCTTCGAAACGCGACGGGATGATCAGGCAGTCCAGCGCCGGGTAGAGCGTCTCGGGCTGCTTTTCCCAAGCGCGCAAAATGATGCGCTCGGTCAGCCCCAGCTCGGCGATAATCTGCTTGAGGCGCGCGCAGTCCGGCCCGTCGCCGACGACGAGTAGCTTGGCCCGTGCGAGTTCATCGGGCCAGCGGCTCATGGCGTTGACGAGAAAGTGCTGCTGCTTCTGGTTAAACTCTACGCGGCCACAAATGCCGAAGAGCAACCCATCCGGCAGGCCCTGCTCCTGGCGTAGTGTGGCGGCGTCGCGCGGGACGAAGCGTGTGGTGTCGATGCCGTTTTCGACAATGTGGATCGGCGCATCGGCACCCCGTCGGCGAAGCATGTCGGCAATGCATTGGCTGATCGTCATCCAGCAATCCGGCGTGCGGAAAAGGTAGCCGGTGGTGCGGTCGCGCAGGGCACCCAGCTTCGCGCCCATCTGCTCCATCGTGTGGGCGACGGGGATATAGCTCATCACGCGGCATCCGGCTTTCTTCCCCGCCAGCAGTGCGAGTGAGCTGTCTTCGATCTCGCCTTGCAGGCAGACGATCAGGTCCGCCTGCAATTCGTTAAACGCGCGCGCGAGGTCATCCAGCGCCTTGCCGCTGACGTGGTTGCGCAGCGCTTGAAATTTCTTGGTGACAACCGGCGAGTAGCGGACCTCCAGTTTGCCGCCTTCCTGGATGATCGCATCGGTGTGCGCCTTGAGGCGGTCGTTGTTCGGGTTGAGCACAAAGGTCGTTCGAAAGTCGGGGCAACGGTTGGCCGCGGCCACGCCACGCATCGCCATAAACTGATGGCCGCCAAAGTCCGGGTTGTCGTCGTAAAAAACAATGTGCTTCATGCGCGGTGCTCCGGGTTGAAGGCAAAGGCGAATTGCGGCTTGTGCGCGCTTTGGAGCGTCCAGTCATACACGGCGCGAATCTGCCGCGCCTTGGCTGGCCAGGTGAAGTTTGCGCGCACAAATTGACAGGCGCGGTCGCCTGCGGCGCGGACTTCCTCAGGCTGGTCGGCGAGCTGCGTGAGCACCTCCGTGAAGCCTGCCCGCAGTTGATCAGCGGATTCAAATTTAACGCGCCAGCCGCAATCGTCGGGCAAGAGTTCGGTTGGCCCGGCGTAGTCGGCGATGACGGGTGCCAGACCTAGCGCCATTGCTTCGAGCACCACGCCGCCGCCAAACTCGCGCACACTGGGGAACGCAAAGACGTCCGACGCGCAAAGGCGCTCGTGCAGTTTCTCGTGGGCGATCCAGCCAGGCAAAGACACACAGGACTCCAACTGATGCTGGGCCACGAGCTCCTTGAGCCGTCCCATCTCCGCGCCGTCACCAATGATGTCCAACTGCGCGCGCCTGCTTTTGAGCAACGGCAGCGCGGCTTCGAGCAAAGTCACCGCGCCTTTGTAGGGCACGAGTCGGCCGACGAAGGCGAGCTTGAGCATCTTGCTCGGTGCCTTGGGTTGGGGCATGGGAAAGCGTGCGGGGTCGATCGCGTTTTCCGGAATGTAGATGGCTTTCTCGCGGCGGGCGTCGGTGGTGACGACTTCGCCGTAAGTGTGGCCGGAGGCTAGGATGAGCGCCGAGGCACGGTCACGCGTTTGCTGAAGGCCGGGGGTAAATTTATACGCGCCGCGCACGTAGCTGAGCCATTCTTTTTCCTGCCGGCGAATGGCATCGAAGCCTGCGGGCCAAGGGACGCCGCCATTAAGCGGGCCGATGATGAACGGTACACCGATTTGCTTTAAGCGCTTGGCGATCGGACTGGCGTTGGTCGGGCTGAGCGGGGTGACGCGGTGCACCAGGTCGAACTCGCCGCTTTTGAGCCGCGACTCCAGCATGTGCCAGAGTTTGCGCTCAAAGACGGGGTAGGCCACGTTATAAAATGCCGAGTAAATGGTCCACCCGAGCGATTCACCGCCGCGCAGGAATTTCGCCACCTTAAAGGCCAAGCCCTGCATCTTGCGGTTATCGACGGGGATGAGTTGGTCGGCCGGGAAGCCAGCTTCCAGAATCGAGTCACGGTTGCGCAGCTCGGTGGCCAGTTGGACGTCGGCTACTTCGCGGAGGGCGTTGGTCAGGGAATAGCCGATGAGCGCGACGCTGGTTAAGCGCGGGTTGGCGGCTTCCGCGATGACGAGCACCCGGGGTTTGTGTTCGCTGACCATGTTTGAATTAGCCTAAAGTTATCACTGTTTGGGGTTTACGTCACGCGCGAAGTTTTCGTCGCGTGCGGTGGTGTCGAGAAAGCGCGGGCGTCGGCGCACGGGTGCGTGCGGTTGATTGCTCGCGGTGGCAGTGGCCTGGAGTTGTCGGCGTTTGCCATCCCACGTTGCGGGCAGGTAGCCTTGGCGTCGCCAGAGTTCGATGCGCATCATCACGCCGACGAATACCATCCAGGTGGACATGTTTTTGGTCTGCGTTAAGACACGCTCAAGCTGGCTATGCAGGTAGGTGATCGCAAAGATCACGCCGATGCCCAGGCACAAAAAGCCCAGCATGGATTTGCGATAATGCCAGACGCCGCGCACGCACCAGTAGATCGTGCAAAGCTCGAAAAGGATGAATCCGGCAAAGGCCAGGTAGCCCGTTTCGGCGAGGATCAGCCAATAGTGGCTCTCGGTGAGCGGGTTGGCGTAGTAGTGCTCGGCGACGATGGTGTGGCCGCGGTTGGCGTTCCAGGCTTCAAGCAGCTTGCTGTATTTGGCACCGTCGGGGCGGCTGTTGGCGATGCCGAAGCTGTTCCAGCCAATGCCGACGGGGGAGTCGTCCAGCATGGCCCTGGACTGCTGGTTGAGAATCCAGCGCAGGTCGTTTTCCGGCCCGGTGTCTTCCGAGGATTCAAAGCGGTTGACCAGGGTGTCCATTGCCAGCAGCAGCACGATGCTACCCGCGCTGCCCATCAGCACAAGCACGCCCATGCGCTTTGGCGTAATGCCGCGCAGGAAGCTCGCGCCGAGCAGGAAAATTGCCCCCGCACCAATCGCCGCCAGTGATGCGCGCGAGACGGAAAATATAATGCTCAGCCCCGCCGCGCCAAAGCCCACGAAATACCACAGCGAGTCACGGAAGCGGATATCTTTGGCCAGTGAAACCGCCAGCAGCGGCAGCCCAACGAAGTAGCACCACATAGCCATCGGGTTCTGGTGTTCGAACCAGGCGGGGATCTGGTAACGCCCTTCGAGGTAACGCATCTTGATGCACACGAGCACGTTGATCACCAGTGCCGCCGCGAACGCGCGCAGGATCCAGTGAATGTCTTCCTCGTCTTCAATCGCCAGGCAGACGCCCATGGCGATAATGATGATCATGCCGAATTTCCACACGGACATCACCCCGAAGAGCGGGTTAAAGGCAGTCACCAGCGACAGGCATCCGGCAAAGATATACAGCGCATAGGCCCACAAGCCGGGGAGCCGGAGCAGCGGTTTACGCCCGCGCATGGCGGCGGCAATAATCAGCCCCACGCCGCACATCCACAGCAGGTTAAACTCAAAGCCTTTGGTGTGCCCGCGATACCAGTCCACCGAGTACAGCATGAGCGTGAAGTTACCCGGCGGTCGCACGAGCAGCAGCACCATGCCGCAGAGGATAACCCGTCGCCAGAGCTTGTTCTGGTTGGCCAGAAACGCCACGACCAGTGGCACCCCGAAGGTTCCGGCCAGGATGACTGCTACCTTGATGAGCAGCTTGACTATTTCCATGGGTCAAGTGCCTCCAGGATACTCAGTGTCTGAGGATTGTTCAATGGCTGGTCGCCGAGGGACTGCACCACCATGAGGATGGGCTCCTCGCCGCCTGCGCCAAAGGTGAGGCGCCGCCAGGTCGCGCGCATCCAGTAGGTCATCGGCGAGACGAACCAGTTGCCCGGCGTGCTAAACCAAAACATCGCTTGCCGTTGCTCGCCGTCGCGCTCGAGGGTGAGTAGCTGTAGCTCACCTTGGTCGACGGGGATGCTTTGCTCGTTGACGATGCGCCAGCCAGCACCGACGAAGCAGTAGCGCGGATCATGCACCGCGTGGCGGTTGCGCGTGCCATCGATGGCCGAAAACAGAAACGGCTCCGCGCCGTTGGGAGCGATGTATTTTTTAACGGCGGACGCCTCGCCCAGCAGTTCGCGTTCTTGCGCGGTGAGCGGCGTTTCGCGCGAGCGGAATTCCTCACCGCGATCGGGGATATCCAGCAGTTGGCTAATGGCGTCTCGCTGGGGTGCCAGCTCAACGATTAAGGCAACGAAGAGCGCGACAATGCAGACCGCCCACAGGAGCGCGTTTTGCCAGGTCTTCATGTGCGCGCTCCTCTCCACCAGGCGAAGGAGGCACCCACGCTTAGCGCGAGGATGGTGCAGCGAATCGGCAGACCGCTGCCCGGCAGTTCGCGCGTCAGCCAACCCGTTGCCGGGAGCCAGGAAAGCATGCCCGCCAGCCAAAGCCACTTCCAGACGTTGCTCGATGTCTGTCCGCCCAGGGCGAGGCCCAGCGCGACATGGCGCGCGATGTTCAACGAGCCGAGTATGCCCACGATGCAGGCTAGAAATGATAACGCAAACACCAGTGGATCAGGGCGAAGTTTGCCCGCGCGATGGTCACGCACGGCAACCCAGATCAGCGGCACCAGCCATACCAAAAAAATAAAACCCGCGCCGCGCGCATAGACGTCGGCCTGCCAGATCGAGGGCAGGTTCGACGCGGCATATATACCCAGGCCCAACGCTGCCAGAGCCTGAGCCCGATGATGTTTATCGGCTGTCTTTTCCTGCGTCATGCGAAGTGCGCTGACTTGAGCGCGGGGCGTAAAACTTTAGCGAGTCCGATGCAGGCACCGAACATGATCCCGAGCACCAGCAGTGCGCCCCAGGTGTGGAAAAATCCGCTCGCGAACTGGCTGCCCCAGGTAAGCGCCACGGCGGTGATCACGCAGATACGCAGCGTATTTGCGAGCCACGCCAGCGGGACGAGCAACCCGATGAACAGCCAGAACCGACTTTGCCCCGCGAGGAACAAATAGCCGACCGCCGCGCCCGTCAGAAGCAGCGCGGGCAGCAGATTCATCCCGGCGCAGGCGGGCTCAATGGCGACCGGCAGCCCTTGGATGTCCAGCAGTGTGCCTTCGCGGTGAATGGAAAAACCGAGCGCGGTAAATAGCCCTTCGGCGATCCATGCGCCGCTTAGCCGAAACTGCCAACCAAGCGCCGTGAAATCCGTGGCGATCCAGGGGAATGAAAACAGCGGGAGCATTGCCCAGGCGCCGCGATGTCGCGGGCCCTCGCAATAGCGGGCGACCCAGCCAACGAGGAGCAGGGTCCACCCGATCGCTGCCAGCACGAGCAGCTCGCCGAGCAGGCCAAAGGCGAACAGAATTACCCCGAGTGCGAGAAGTGGGGCCGTTGGCTTGGCTGGCGTTGCGCGCAGACGCCAAGGCCGGCCGAGCCAATACGCCAGCACGAATCCGAGCAGCAAAGGCCAGCTGTTGTCCACCGGCAATCGCTGGACCATCGGGCGCGACCAGACCAGCGCCCAAAGTAAAATCAAGGCGAAGCCAGAGGCGGCTCTCATGGCTGTGCCTCCGCTTGGGCAATCGCCTGCAGGTTTTGGTAAAAGGCGGGCTCGTCCGGGTTTTCCTTGATCAACGCTTGGGTCAGTTCTCGGGCACGCGTCCAGTTTTTATCCTGATACGCGAGCCGCGCGAGGAAGAGCTTGGCGTCCATGGAGGCATCGGCGATGGATGCGTAGATTTCGCGCGCGGCGTTTAAGTCGCCCTTGGCCAGTGCGAGCCGGGCGCGCATTTCGGCACCAAAGGTCGAGGCGGCCCATTCCGGATTGGCTGCCGCGACGTCGGCAACGTCGTCCCACTGGTTAGCGGTCGCCGCCTGAACGGCGAGCAGCGTCGAAGCGCGCTGGCCTACGGCTCCCGGTGTTGCCTGGTATTTCTTCCAAATGGCGGTGGCCTCTTCGGGGCGCTGTTGCAGCCAAAGCAGATCGGCCAGCAGGAGCTGGGTTTCGGCGTGATCGCTGCTCTTGTCGAGCCGCGCTATGGCGGCGTCCACGGATTCAATTTGGCGGCGTGCCTGCGCTTGGCCGTAGTCAAACCATGCGGGTTGCCCGGCTTGTCGCTCATCAAAATCGATGGCCGTGGCGAGCCAGCCTTCGGCTAAAAATGCGGCCGCATACGCACTGGTGCCGGCCAGCACTTTTTCCAGCTCGGGCGATGCGGTGGTCTGCGCGAGGGTGGCGAGGCTTCGGTAAAATTGATGGTCGGTTTCGTCGGTGTTCAGCGGCGTTGCAGGCAGGGGTTCGTCGGCCTGCCAGAGCAGTATCGTCATCAGCGCGAGTTTCAAATCGGGAGCCCAGGAGCGATTGGCGAAAGGGTCCGCGCGCAGAAGCATGAGCGCCTCGGTATGGGCGTCGTCCTGAAGCGTTTGCAGCAGGCGAAGCCAGAAGGTTTCCTGTCGTTGCTGCTGGATGCGGCTCGCGTAGGGCAGGGCGCTAAAGGTTTCCGCATCCCACCAGGTGGACTCCGGCAGGGCTGCGAGATATTGGGTATACTCGGTGAAGGGGCCGGTCTGCGGGGCGGCGGGTAGCGCCGGGCCCAACCCGCTGACGCGACGCCAGAACCAGGCTTTGACCCAGAATTCCGGCACGCCGGTTTTGGCAAAGCCGTCGAGCCAACTTTGCACCGCAAAGTTATACTGCTCGCGGCGTCGGTAAAACTCCGCCAGTTGGTCCCAGAACAAGGGCGAATCATTGTCCAGCGCAACGGCGCGCACGTAGTCGGCGCGCGCGGCCTGATACTGGCCGAGGCTTTCAAAAACCTGACCACGAAACGACAGCGCATCCGGATTGTCGGGCATGGCGCGGACAGATTCATCGATGAGCCGCAGCGTTTCGCGTGGCTCGTTGGTCGATAAGACCGAGAGGCGCAGCAAGCGGTTGGACTCCTGCCGCCCGCTGAAGGAATGCTGCTCCAGCAGCTCGCGTGCTTCGGTAATTTTCCCGGCGACGATGAGCGCATCGGTTTCAAGAAAAATCCAGGCCGCGTGCTGTGCGGCATTGCCCTGCCAGCGCTCGACTATGGCGTCGTAGATGCGGGTATCCCGCTCATGGATGGCCGCACGCGCGAGAACCAGCGCTTCGGTTTCCGTTTCGGCCAGGCCACTTTGGTTGGCGCGCAGTTGGCGCAGGGTAAAGGCATCGTTGTTTTCGACAGCCTGCGCCAGTTGTGCTTCGTCTATTTGGCGGAGCCAGTCATCGCGTTGTGTTTCGTCCTCAAGGTGCTCGGCGAGTAGCCGGACCCGCGAAAAGTTTTCCTGCTCCCAGGCAGATTGGAGATCACTCAAGGTGCTCTCCTGCATTTTCTTTAGCGTGTGCGCGCGCCACACCCAAAGCCCGCTTCCCAGTGCGATCAGGACAATCACAACGACACTTGCGCGGATGGCCAACTTGGACATGAGGGAATGCTAGAACAACAACACGGAGAGATCAACTGTCACTTTTTTTAATTTGCCCCTTAGGCGGCTTCGGGGCGAAAGGCAGTGCCTGAGAAATGGAAGTGCGATGGGGGTAACTAGCGCTTATTCTCAGACACCGCCTTGACTTGGGGACGATATACCTAGCCTACCCGAGCCTCGGCCAACTCGGGCTGTTGGCGTCGGGCAATGTAAAACACGCCAGCGGCAAACAGACCCATGATCAACCAGGTCGACGGCTCGGGATTGGCCAGGTAAGAAACATTGGCTGCGCCGATATCGACGGCGAAGAGCAAGTCATTGTAGTCCTTGTCGCCGCCGCCATAGAGGTCTTCAAAACCGATCAGCAAATACGGGCTGCCTTCTTCGACCAGGCTCACTGTGTGGATCAGGCCGTCGGCGTTCACTGAGGAATCCGTCGACCACACATTCGAGCCGCCATTGGCACCGTTGGCGATGAGGAAAAAGTCGAGCTGGGTGCCGGCTTCGAGCACGCCGAGGTCCACAAAGTCGCCCGGCATCAGCGGTGCGCTGTTGGAGCGCCAGGCGTTTTGGTCGCCATAGGTGTAATAGCTGTCGATGCTCGAAGCGTCGGGGAAAATGAGAAGTGGATCGCCGGAGCTGATGCTCGGCCCTTCGGTATTAAAACCGAGTGTGTTATGATAACCCGCACCTTCGCCGATAAAGTAAACGCGCACGGCAGCATCGTTGGCCAAATACAGCTTGGAGGGGTCCAGTGCGATGGAGGAGACGTTACTCACGCTTTGCGATTCACCAAGGTTGGTGTCGATGAAATCCAGCATGCTGGGGAGCACGTCGGCTTGAAATTGAGCGGACTGTGCATCGGAGCCGGCTTGCATAACCGGAGCGACAATATCCAGACCTGCAGGACGCGCGGTGGATTGAACGGACAACTCTGTTTGGGCAACGACTTGGCCGCTGATGATTACGGTGGTGAGGATTGGAGTGAGGTATTTCATCGGTCGCGACAGATGTGTTATTATTTAACGGCTATAATGTCATTTCCTTAACCAATTTTCGGGAGAACCAAAGCCACGGAAGGCCCGCCAGTGCGCCTCGCCAGGCTAGGGACCATAACCCGCCGTCACTGGGGAAAGGCGCGAGAAGGATAATTAAAATCAACACGAGCGCGAAACTTCCCAGGGGCCAGCCACTTCCTTGGCAGTGAAATTTCAGGAAACGCCCGGCGCTGAGCTCCACGGATGTCAAAGTCAGCGGGATCACGAACAGCCAGCCGATCAGCGCCGTAGGGATCAAGGTGCCAAGGGCGACGCCCAATATGCCCAAAGGAAACACCAAGGCAAAGCTGATCGCGACGTTCAAAACGGCATCGATGACGGATAAGCGCAGGAGTATCTTTTCATGCCCGGTCATCATCAGAATACGCTTGGTGCAGCTATTTGTCAGTTGTGAACTGTAGATTGCAAGCAGTAGGGCTTGGCCGACCCAAAAGGCCTCGGCAGGCACCTCATCCAAGCCAGTGAGCAGCCGGATGAGCCCATCGAGATATACCGCCGACAGCACGTAGGCTGGGGTAACGACGACCAGCGTTAGCCGCGAACTGCGCAGAAGCAGTTCGCGCAGACCGGCCTCATCGCCGCTGGCTTTTAATTGCGCGGCCGCCGGAGAGAGCGCTGATTGCAACTGCACGCTGAACAGGTTGAGCATTTCGCCCATTTTAAAACCGGCCTGATAAATCGCTACTGCCGCCACGCCCACGGTAAGGCTGATCACGAGCTGGTCGCTCTTGGCCATGATCAGGTTGCTAAAGGTGATCAAATAGGCGGCGATGGAAAAACTCATTTGCGCCTTCACCGCGCGCCACTCGAACAAGCGGGGCATCAGTGAGAGATTCTTGATTAACCGGAACGCAAAGAACGCGGCGAAGATATTCGGGATCAGGCTGGAGACGACGCTGATCGCCATTAGCGCAGGGAAGGGCCAGTCGAGTGCGAGCGCGGTGACAATGACCGAAAAGTGCAAGACGGTGTTGCCGACGCCGACCCAGTTGGCGAGGTCGATGCGCTGCAAGCCGCGTAGCACTTCGGGGAAAAGGCCCAGCGGAAAGGTCAGCGCCATGCCGATGAAAAAGATAATATACGCGCTGCTGAACGCGCTCCAGTCGTCAGCCGAAACCGAGACCGCTTCCATGAAGTAAGGTCGCAGCAGGAGGAACACCGTTACCAGGCCGGCGGCCAGCGCGACAAAGGTCCAAAAGATTGTGGCGAGCAGCCGGTTGAGCCCCTCCATGTCACCTTGTGCCATTTTTTCGGCGACGGCTTTTTGTGCCGTAAAACCGAAGCCGAAATCGAGCAACACGCCGTAGCCAAAGAGTGACCACAAAAGTGACCAGAAACCGAAGGCCTCCTCACTTAGACCGCTGAAGAGTTGGCGAAACAGGATTAGCCCAAGCACGAGGCGCAGCATCACCTGCACATAGCTACTGCCGGTGTTGGCCCAGAAGCGGCGTTTCCACTCGGGCTTTTCCATCGGTTTATCCACCGGCGACCTCCCGGTAAACTTGCTCGCATTGCTCGGCGTGTTTTTCCCAGCGATATTGCGCGGCCCACTCGATGCCTTGCGCGATGCGCCTGGTGCGCTCGGCGGTATCCATTTGGCCCAGTTGATGCAGCGCCGCGGTTATGGAGTCGACCGAGGTTGGGTCGAAGGGCAGGGCGGCGGGGCCGTTGACTTCGGCCAGGCTCGTGGCGTTGGAGGAGACCGCCAAGGTTCCGCAGGCCTGCGCCTCAATCACCGGGAAGCCAAAGCCTTCCATGAGCGAGGGGAAGACGAGGGCTTCGGCCGCGCCATACCAGAGCGCAAGCTCGTCGTCCTCCACAAAGCCTTCCATACGAATGGCGTCGCGGTGGGTGGAGCTTTGCCAAGCCTCGTCGATGACTTCCTTGCCGTGCCAAGGTGCGCCGCCCAGCACGAGCTGCCAGTCAAGCCCACTTTCTTCGCGGAAGCGCCCAAAGGCTTCGATGAGCCGCACGTGATTTTTCGCCGGGTGCTCAAAACGCGCAATGTAGATTAGGTAGGGTTTCGTCAGCGCGCGTCTGGTGCGGAAATCAGCGAGCGCATTTTCACTGGCTGGTTGAAAACGCGCGTGGTCGATGCCGTTAGGGATGAGGGTAAGGCGCTCCGGCGTGACGCCCAGGTAGTGCTGAATGTCTTTGCCCGCAGTCGCGCTCACGGCGATAACGCGGTCCATCCGGCGGGCAATCCACGGCACGACTTTGCGTCCGAAAAAGCCGCGCAGGGCGTCGTATTTCTCGGCCATGATGAACGGCGCGCAGTCGTGAATTGTGGCCACCTGGGGTGCCGGGCAGTTGATGACCATGCGGCGGTAGCTGGGGATGTGGACGACGTCATAGCCGTTGTGCCGGATAATGCCCGGCAGTGACGCCTGGTGCCACAACAGATTCTTAGCCCCCGAGTCGAAGCTGGCCGGAATGCTGACCCAGTGCTCGTCAGGTATCATGGGGAAGTGGCTGCGATCGGCATCCAGCCCTGCGAGGTGCAGCTCAAGCCCGCGCTTGATGAGTGTCTCGCTCAAGGCAATGACGTAGCGTCCGACACCCGAACGCCCGCCCTGGATCATCCCCGCTGAGAGAAGGACTTTAATAGCTTACCTTTCCCTCGCGGTGCTCGGGCAGGAATTCGGTCAACCGAAGCAAGTGAACGATGCGTTTAACCGGTGGACTCGGCGCAATTAGCTCCACCTTGCCGCCGCGATCGTTCATACGGCGATAAGCCGTGAGTAGAGCCGTGATGCCGCTACTGTCGACAAAGACCACCTTGGACGCATCGATGAGTAGCAGCTTTGCCGACGGGTTGGCGTCGATCAGATCCGTAAGCTGCTGGGTCAGGTGCTTGTAGTTTGTGTTGTCGTGAATTTCTTTCAGTTGGTAGCGGAGGGCCTCGGTTGCTTCGGTGGTGGCGGTGGCACCGGTGGTCAGCGCAATGGCGTAGTCGGCCTCGTTCTGGTAAAATTCAAACAATGAATCCAGGCGCACGGCCTTGAGCGCTTTGACGACGATGTCTGCCGCCGACAGAATTGCAAAGGACTGCTCGTGCTCACGCGCTTGCCGGGCCATGCCGGCCAGTGCGCCCATGCCGGCGCTGTCAATGAAGTCGACATCGCTCATGTCGAGCAGCACGGGTTGATCCCAGCTGTCGGGCACGGGAAGTTGGTCGATGGTCGCGCGCTCGGCCGAGCCGTGCCAGACCAGCCGTTGATACTCTGCCGGGGTTGGCTCGGGCGCTGGTTTGATCGCGGGGGCCGGTTCGCGGCGGCGCTTGGAGAGCCATTGCTGAAGCGTCACCCAGGCAAGGAAGAAGAAGTCGCGCGTGTAGCGGCTGAGCAAGCGCTTGGGGTTGGTGCCCAGACGCCATAGCCACTCCAAGCCGGTCTTTTGCATCCACATCGGTGCGCGGACTTGTTTTCCGGAAACGAAGTCCAGCGAAGCACCGATACCGATGCTCAGCGCAGCTCCCGTGCGCTGATGAAAAAGGTAAATCCAATCCTCCTGCTTGGGGCAGCCCAGGGCGACGAGCAGTAGATCCGTTTTGGCGTCCTGGATTCGCTGAACGACGCCTTCGTTATCCCAGTCCTGCACCTTGCCCATCGGGGGTGATTCAAAGCCGGCAATTTCGAGGTCGGGCATCTTATCTTTCAATATTTCGACGGTTTCGCCGAGGGTCTTGTCATCACTGCCGAAGAAGTAAACGCGCTTGTTTGTTTGGGCACAGATTTCGAGCAGCTTTGGGGTGAGGTCGGAGCCGGCAATGCGCTCGCGCAGCGGGTGGCCAAGGATGCGGGAAATCCAGACCAGCGGCATGCCGTCGCACACGACGCGCTTGGCGTAAAACAAGATCTTGCGCAAATGCTCGTCCTCATAAGCTTGCGCAGCGAAGTCCACATTGGCCGTTACGAAGTAATCGGCTCGTCGGTTGTTGAGCGCACGGCGGCACTCTTCAAGAGCCTCCTCCATCGTGAGATCGTGAAAGGGGAGGCCGAGCAGCACCGCGATGGGCGGCTCCAGTGGGTCGATGGGATTAGGCGGGCTCATGGCTTGGGAGAAGGCGGTTAAGTTGGTCGATCAGGCGTCCGCCGAGGGCGGTCCACGTGTAGGCTCCGAGGACTTTGGCGCGTCCGGCTTGGGCGAGTTGTTGGCGGAGGGCTTGGTCGTTCATCAGTTGATGGCAGGCTTGGGCAAAGTCTTCGGCGGTGTCGGCAAGCAGGAGCTCCTGTCGATGTGCGAGCTCCAGGCCCTGGGCACCAAGGGTGGTCGAGACCACGGGGTTTTCCATCGAGAGGCCTTCAACGATTTTTAATCGCGTGCCGCCGCCAATGCGCAGGGGCACAATCTGCATCCAGGCTTTTTGGTAAAATGGGCGGACGTCCGGCACCTCGCCTTCGAAGATGACGCCCGGCTCTTTGGCGTATGATTTCACCTCGTCGGTCGGATTTTTGCCCACGAGAATAAGCTGGTAGTCCGGCTGAAGCTCCAGGATTCGGTGGTGGACCGCCTCAAAATACCAGCGCATCGCGTCGGTGTTGGGCGTGTAGTCGAGGGCACCGCAGAAGAGCGCACTGGGAAACTCCGTGGGCTGCGGTGGCCAGTTGTCGGCGTTAAAGAAATCGGTGTTCGCGCCGTTGGGCAGCACAAAGGTTTTGCCCGGCTGGCCCAGACGCGCGTCGAGGAATTCCTTGTCCTCCAAACCGCACACGACTTCGAGCTGAATGCTCTCAATCACCTCCCGCTCCGCGCGCGCGATCTTAAATAAATTCTCCCGCCGCATGAAGCGGCCCCAGGCGGTGTCGTCGAGTGTGGCGAGCTCTTCCTGCTGGAACAGCCAGTCGACACGGCTGCGGTCCATGACGAGGCAGGGGTGGTCGGCGAAGAACTTTTTCACGTAAGGCCAAAGCACGATATCGACCCAAAACACGGCGTCGTAGTCCTGCCCGGCGATGAACTCGCCCAGTGCGTTTTCGACATCGTCTGAATGCCAGTGGCGAATCGTGGTTGGCTGGGGGTGCCACACGCGGTCTGTCCAAAAGGATGGCCAGGGCGGATGCGCAAAATGGCTGAACTCAACGCGGTGGCACATTGCCGCAAAGCGGTCATGATGCTCGGCGTCCTCGGCTTCGCTGGAGAGGCAAAACAGATCGAGCTGAAAGGCTCCGGCAAGTTGTTCAGTCAGGTGGAAAACGCGCTGGAAAGTCCCCCGCCGAATGGGAAATGGAACGTAGGGCAAGATAACCAGCAGCCGGTTCATGAGATTAACTGTAATAGTTCCACCAAGTTTCGTAAACACTGGATGTTGATTTCCAGTCAGTATTTTTAATCGGCAAATTTTGCTTTACCTGATCCCAGTCGGGCTGGTCGGCATTTAGCTGCACCAGGGCGCGCATGAGTGCGCCGCGCGGGTAGTCGCCGTAGGGGCGCAGGGCCGCGCCGCGCTTGAGCCGGTCGCGCACCGCGAGCAGCAGGCAACGTAAGGCCGACTCCTCGGGGAAAAGGCGGCGAGCCGACTTGGCGTAGTCATCTGCATTCTCGAATGCGCAGCCGAGGCGTTTCCCTTCTATATTAATATAGACAGTTTGCCAGAGCGCGCGCATCTGTGCATTTTGTGCGGCGAGATCGAGATCGGCTGGCGGTTCCTCTGGGCGCTGCTTGAAGGCGACACCGGTCGCGTGAAGCGCGCGAATCTCGTCCGTGGCCAACGGCGAGTCGAGCTGGGCAAAGCGCTCGCCGCGGATTTCGCAATAGGCGTTATGCTGGCCGGCCATGCAGAGGATCGCGTCGCCCAGAGCGATGGCCAGTTTCATGTGCTGGCGGTAGATGAAGCCGCGTGCGTCCGGTTCATCCAATCGGCAGCGGGCAAAGAACAAGCCGCTACCACGATTCCAGAGGAGGCGGGTGGCCTCGATAGGCGCGATGAGGGCCGGGTCCATTTTGTCCTGCCATTCGGCAAGATAATTTTGCGGTCCGGTGACGACGAGGCAGCCCTTGACCAAGTCGTGAAACATCATGGACTTCTCGGCACCGTTTAAGTTACCCGGTGGCAGACAGGTGACTTCCACATCAATGCCGAGAGCCGCGCTTTCGACTTTCTCAAAGTCGCGCACCTCGCGGAGTAGCTCGGGATTCTCCGGCTCAGACGTGAAGAGAAAATAGTCGAGGTCGTTGTAGAGTTGCGGTTCGTCGTCCGCTAAATAGACCCCGCCTTCACCGCGGCCATAACCGCCGCCAAGAATCAGTGATTCGATCAAGTCGTTGTCCGCGAAGCGCTCCTGCGCGCGCGCGACGTGCGCATCCAGTTTGTCCAACAGGGAAGGGAATGTCCCGTTGAAGAAACGGCGCATTGGCTCAGCTTTCTAGCTTAAAGACGGTGTTGAGGCGTAAGAGTTCGACCACGCTGAGCACTTCCGGGCGCAGATTTTTTAAGGCGAGTGGGCGCACTTCCTTGCTCAGCGAGTTATTTAAATGCAGCAGGGCTCCGAGGCCGGAACTGTCGATGAATTCCAGCTTAGCGCAATCGACGAGGACGTTTCCGCTGGAGGGTAATTGGGTGCGGCTCAGCTCTTGTTTAAACTCCGCAGCATTGGCGGCCTCAAGATGAGTTGCCAGCAGCTGGATAACCAATACCTCGCCTTGATCCTGTGTTTCAAATATTGGCATGATATGTCTCGTGGGGTAAATTCTATCAGTAAATGATCATTCTTTCCTTGGCAAGGCAAGCTTAGAACTATTTATTGGTTATCAAGGATTAACGGTCATGGCCGATGATATTTCCAACCCCGCTCTTGATGAGTTCTGGCTCTCTCAAGAAGGCCAAGTCGAATTGGCTAAATGGCGGAAAGCCATGCGCCGAAAAATTAAACTTTGGCGACTGACCATTGCATTAAGCGAGGGAGGAAAAAGGGCCCTAGACGTCATCGGCTCGGCTGTAGCGCTTTTGATATTTTCCCCTATTTTTGCGGTAACCGCAATAATGATCAAGTTAGAGGATCGCGGCCCGGTTTTCTTTTCGCAGACGCGGGTCGGGGAAGCCGGTCGAGCGTTTCAGTGCCTTAAGTTTCGCTCCATGGTGATCAACGCCGACCAGATCAAGCATGAGCTGGCGGAGCAGAATCAGCACGAGACCGGGGTGACCTTTAAGATGAAGGATGACCCGCGCATCACCAAGGTCGGTAAATATATACGCAAATTGTCCATCGACGAGTTTCCGCAGTTCTACAATGTGCTGCGTGGCGACATGTCCCTGGTCGGGCCACGACCACCGGTGCCCAAGGAAGTCGCCGAGTATAAGGCGTTTCATTTGCGTCGGTTGATGGTCAAGCCCGGCATCACCTGCCTGTGGCAAATCGGAGGTCGCGCCGAGATCGACTTCGAGGGGCAAGTGCGGCTGGACTTGCAATACATCGGTTCGCAAAGCCTGAAGCAGGATATATTAATATTACTTAAAACAGTGCCTGCCGTGGTGCTTGGAAAGGGTGCCTATTAACGCCATGCCGGTAGCTGCTACGGAGTCCGCCGTTCTTTCACTGGTTTGCCCGGATTGGCGTGAGCAGGAGCATGCCTTGCGCTTGCCGGATCCGTTTGTCTTGTGGCCGGTGGGTGACCAGCCGCTGCTTTACCATTGGTTCGACTACGCGCTGGATCAGGGCTATAAGCATGTGCGCGTATCTGTTGCGGATCGTCCGCATCGCGTGCGCGAAGCCGTTAAAGAAGCGACGCTTTGGCCGATCATTATTGAAGTGGTTACCGTATCGCAGGCGGACGCCAGCCACGGCAAAGTAATGAGTGGTCTGCCCGATGGTGAAGCACCCGATGGCTTCGCCTCGGAGTGGGAGCTGATGGACCACTGGCAGGCGCTTGATCGGGCATGGCTGGAGTCGACGAATGACGAGGACCTCGATGTTAATTTGTCCGTTGGCCGACTTTGCCGTATTCATCCGTCAGTTAAGCTGAATCCGCCCTACCTTATCGGTGATTACGTGGCGATCGGGCCAGGCTCTGTCATTGGGCCCAATGCGGTTGTTGGCAGCGGGTCGCTGGTGGCGGAGGATACCGTGGTCCGTGACGCCCGGCTGATGCCACACAGCTTCCTCGGTGCTCACTTGACTCTGGAAAACGCCATCCTCTACGGGCGCGTATTATATAGCTGCAAAAACCGCGCGCGTCTGGAACGCATAGAATCGTTTATTGCTGATTCGATTGCGCCGCCGGATAATCAAGTCCCGTGGTCCGAACGCTGGGCGGCGCTCTGGTATTGGTTTAAGTTTCGCTCGTTGCTCTACTTTGGGCTACCATCGCATGATGCGCGGATCGCGCTCAATGGCACGAGCTACCCCGGCCCGGCCAGCCTGCCGCTTTGGCTGGAGCGTTTGCCCTGGCTGTGGGAGGCCGCCTGCGGGCGAATGCGCTTGTATGGTCCGCTGCCGCGCTCGGATGAGCAGCTCGACGCGCTGCCGCCAGACTGGCAATCGATTTTACGCGAGGCCAAGCCTGGTGCCATCGCCTACAGCGACTGCCTGGGCTGTCATGACCCCGACGACCCGACCGAGGCCTTGCATGCGGTTTATCAAGTCACCCATCCGGAGCACACCCGGACGCAGTGCGCAATTTATCTCCAGCAACTAACCCATCACTAAGGATCAAGAATGAAAGGAATGGTATTCACCGAGCTTCTGGACATGGTCGAGGAGAAGTTCGGCATCAACATGGTCGACTCCATCATCGCGGATGCAGACCTGCCAGTCTCCAAGGGAGTTTACACGGCGGTTGGTACCTACCCGCATGAGGAAGTGGTCTCCCTGGTCATGCAGCTCAGCAAGCACAGCGGTATTGCTCCGGATGAGTTGCTTAAGATTTACGGTGAGCATCTTTTCGGGCGATTCCATGGCGCTTACCCGCAGTTCTTTCATGGTGCCACGGATGCCTTTGGCTTCCTCTCCAGTATCGACCAATATATTCATGTGGAAGTCCGCAAGCTTTACCCTGACGCCGAGTTGCCGCACTTCGAGTGTGAGCGCGATGGCGACACCATGAAGATGATCTACAGCTCAAGCCGCCACATGGAAGATTTCGCCGAGGGTCTTATTCGCGGCTGTCTCAAACACTTTAACGAAACCGCAACCATCAGCCGGGAAAGCATTAGCGACGATACCTCCGTATTTACCCTGACGAGGGGCTAGTTAATCGCGAGTATGATTGAAGAAATTGAGAAGTGGAGAAAACGATACGACCGGGAGCGCAATGCCCGGAAGGAGGCGGAGCGCTTGCTGGAGGATAAGGCGCTGCGTCTGTTTGAAAAAAATCGCGAACTGGAAGAGCTCAGCGGCAAGCTTGCCCAAACCGTGGAACGCCGCACCCAGGAGCTGCGCTACTCAACCAGCAAACTCCGGGAGGAGGAGCAGCGTCTGGCCTCATTGGCGCAGACATTTCCCGGGGTTATCTTTCAGTGGTTTGAGCGCGAAAACGGCGAGTGTGGCCTTTACTATGTGAGCCAGCGTTCGGAGCAGGTATTCGGCTTTAAGGCGGATGCCGCGATCAGAGATTGGCGTGCCATTCAGATACACCCGGACGACGTTTCTGCCTGGCGTGAGTCGATTGATGAAGCGATGAGGACCATGCAGGATTGGCGATTCGTTGGCCGCATGATCACTCCCTCGGGCGAAGTCAAGTGGTGGCAAGGCGATAGTAAGCCCCAGCGTATTTCACCAAACGAAATTGTCTTTAATGGCGTGATGCTCGACATCACCGAGCAGAAAAAAGCGGAGGCGCAAATCCGCCGTCTGTCGCTTGTGGCGAGTAAGACCATGAACGGCGTGGTCATTACGGATGAAAGCGGTCGGGTGGTCTGGATTAATCAGGCTTTTGAGAATATCACCGGTTATACGCTCGACGAGATGCGGGGGCGAAAACCCGGAGAAATGCTCCAGGGTCCATTGACCGATAAGGACACCGTTGCCGAGATCGGCCAGCAACTGAAGAGCCAAAAAGCATTTTCCGCCGAACTGCTCAACTACCATAAAAATGGCAACACCTATTGGCTCCGCGTGGACGTGAACCCGCTCTACGATGATAAAGGAGAGCTGACTAATTACATTGGCATCGAGACCGACATCACCAAGCAGAAGGAAACGGAAACGGCGCTCAAACTTGCCTCTGAACACGCGCGCGAAGCGGCGGAAGAAGCCAACCGCGCCAACCAGGCCAAAAGCCGTTTTCTGGCCAACATGAGTCACGAAATTCGCACCCCGCTCAATGGTGTGCTCGGCTACACGCAGGTGCTCGGCATGCGCAATGATCTGCCCGCCGACGCTGCGGAAATGATCTCCTCCATCGGGCGTAGTGGTGAGCACTTGCTGCACTTGATCAACGACATCCTGGATTTATCGAAAATCGAGGCAGGCAAGTTCCAACTCACAGATGCGGACGTGCTGTTGCAGGAGGTCTTGCGCGACATGGACGACATGTTCTCGCCGAATGCGGAGCTTAAGTCGGTGACTTACACCGTGACACCCTGGGACTTTAATCAGGACCAACCGCTCGAGGAAATTTTTTACTTCCAGGCAGATGAACGCGCGATACGCCAAGTGTTGCTGAATCTCGTGGGCAACGCGATCAAGTTCACCACAAACGGACGCGTAACGCTCAAGGGCGGGCCTTGCGGGGAGACACTCAAGTTCGTCGTGCAAGACACTGGTGCCGGCATTCCGGAAGAGGATCAACAGCGTGTATTTGAAACGTTCGAGCAGTCCGGTGGCAAGAAAACCGCGGAAGGCACCGGCCTGGGCCTGCCGATTTGCCGCAAGCTGATCGAGCTTATGGAGGGCAGTATTTATCTCGAATCAAAGCTGGGCGAGGGCTCGTGCTTTTGGTTTGAGATACCCTATTTGCCACCCAAGGAGTCGCACTCGGAATACATCCCTGCGCGCAAACTTGGGCGCGTGCGCTTTCAGGGAGAGCAGCGTTCGGTGCTCGTGGTGGACGACGATGACAACAGCCGCCGCGTGACCAAGGAATTGCTCGTTGCCGCTGGTTTCCAGGTGGAGTCTGCGTCTTCGGGTAAGGAAGCGCTGGACTTGATGCATCGTGATTTACCCGACCTGGTCGCCAGCGATTTACTGATGCCGGAGATGGACGGCTTTGAGCTCTGCCACCGCATCATGTGCGATCCCATTTTGCGCAACGTGCCGGTCATCGCCGTCTCCGCGAGCGTCATGCAAAACGAGGAGAACGAGGTGCGGCTCCGGCCGTTTGCTGCGTTTGTCGCCAAGCCGGTGAAGGCCGATGACCTTTATCAAAAAGTGGGCGAGGTGCTCGGCATTGATTGGGAAAGCCTCGATGATGAGCCCGTCAGGCAGAAAACTACCGCTGCCGATCGGAGCGAAATGGCCACGCCGTCTGCCGACATTTTGCAGGCATTGCTGAACCTTGCAGAAGAGGGCGATATCTTAGCTTTGCAAGACAAAGTAAGTGAGCTCTCCGCCGAAGATGAAGCCTGCCAGGACTTCTACTCGCACCTTTCCGACCTCGCCGCCCAATTTCAAAGCCAAGCTCTGGAGGACATCCTCAATCAAGCCCTTGGCAAAGCCAACTCTGCATAATCATGTCTGAAGAATCTCCTGCAACCCTCCTCGTCGTGGATGACAATCCCACGAATCTGGCCGTGGTTTGCGCGCACTTGGCCAAGAGTGGCTACCGCATGCTCACGGCGGAAAACGCCCGTAGTGCCTTGCGCCGCTTGGACCGTGTGGAACCCGACTTGATGCTGCTCGACGTGATGATGCCCGACATGGATGGCTTTGAGCTCGCTCATGAAATTCGCAAGCGAGAGGATTATCACGGGCAGCCGATTATCTTCATGACGGCTTTGGACGACATGGATAGCAAGCTGTCGGGCTTTGCTGCCGGCGGGGTGGATTACATCACCAAGCCCATCCAGCACGAGGAGCTAATGGTGCGCGTGAAGACCCATTTGGAGGTGAGTCAATTACGCGAGGCGCTGCGCCAGGAGAATGCCAAAAAAGACGAGTTAATCAGCCAGCTCGACGCCTACGACATGACCGTTGCGCATGACTTGAAGAACCCCATTGGAGGCATTGCCTCGGCGGTGGAGACCTTTGAAATGATCGAAGATCTGACCGGCGACGAAGCCCGTGAGATTGTTGAAATGATTAAGCTCGGTGCCAACCATGCACAGAACATCATCAACGGCCTGTTGTCTTTTGCGCGCTTTCGCAAAGGCGTCGTGGAGCTGTCGACTGTGGATATGCAGGCGCTGGTAAAACAGTCACTGGAATCGTTAGCGACTTTGATAGAGGAGTACGATGCGGAGGTCCGGATCGAGGGTGAAATTCCACCGGCTTACGGTTATGCACCCTGGTTGTCCGAAGTTTGGACCAACCTGATTAGCAACGCCATTAAATACGGTGGCCGTCCGCCCGTTGTCATCATTAACGCTAAGTCGACCGATGATAAAATCAGCTACACCGTTCACGATAATGGCAACGGCCTGCCCGATGATCACGAAGAGCTTTTCAAACCGTTTTCCCGTGGTCAGAGCGCCTACATCGAGGGCACGGGCTTGGGCCTGACGATTGTCGAGCGCATCATCCGCCGGCTGAGCGGCTCGATTCTGGCGGACAATGATCCCGAAGGCGGGGCCACTTTGACTTTCTATTTACCCAAACCAGAGAATGCCGACTAACCCCTCATTCTTTTTGCAAACCGATACGGTGACTTCCCAACGAGCCCGCGTGCAGGCTGCGGTAGGTGTCACGCCGTTGGCCCGTCAGAAGTTTGTTACCTTCCTCGAGTCGTGCGAACTCCCGACGGACGAAATTAATGGCTGGAAGTTGATCTTCACCGAGCTGTTGACCAATGCGATTGTCCATGGGGCGAAGGAAAACCCGGCAGCAGAAATTATGGTCGAATGGTCGCTGACGCGCAGCGTGGTCAGGCTATCCATCCAAGACCCGGGCACGGGGCCGGCAACTGCCAGGGGTGAAGGCAACCTGCCGGAAGACATCGAGCAGGAGAACGGGCGTGGTCGCTTTTTAATCAAGTCGTTTGTCGATAGTTTGCAGGAGTGGCATGGCCCCTCCGGCTATCGTGTCGACGTGGAAAAGCACTGCGCGGAGTCCGTTGGCATTGAGCCGCCGTCCGATGAAATGCAGTCCATTCTTAATGAACTCTCTGCGAGCTACGAAGGGCTGGCGGCGTTTTATCAACTCAGCGAATCGTTGGTGAAGTCCGACTCGCTCAGTAGTTTTCTGGAAAGTAGCTTAACCAATGTTCGCGGTAATTCCGATTTGGATTATCTACAAATTATTCCCAATGGTAAGCTGCCGGTTTATGTGATGAGCCAGTTGGAAAAGGTGAGCTCCGTCATGCCGGAAGAGGCAGTCACCGATGAGGTGCTGGAGCTGGTCCGCCGCAACTGCGAAATCATCTGGGAAGACGAGCATCAGCGCAATGACCTCAATGCGAGCATCCCGCTGCTTAGCGAGTTCAGCTCCGGCTGCCTGTTGCCGATCACTTCAGAAACGCAATTCTTCGGCATGCTCGCGGCTGGTCGCATTAGTACCGAGAAGCGTTTGGTCTCCTCGCATGTGAACAACCTGCGGACCTTTGCCGAAATCTTTGGCATCTCGATTGCGAACTTTATTTCCACAACGATCCGTCAAGAGGCGGAGAAGGACTTGCGCGAGTTCGAGATCGCGGCCGACATCCAGCAGCACCTGCTCCCCGTTCGCCAGCCGACGAATGTCATGAAGCAAAATGTGCGCGTGTTCCAGCGCGTCGCGCAGAACGTCGCCGGTGACTTTGCGGAGTATTGTCAGGACCGGCTGGGCAACCACTACGTAACCATTATCGACGTGATGGGCAAGGGCGTCTCCGCCGCGCTGCTGGGGATCATTTATCGCGCCGCGTTCAATCTGCTCCTCGACAACCCCAAGCCATTGCCCGTGATGCTTCAGCAGATCGGCCGCATCCTCAACCACATGCTGGGCGACCTGACGATGTTCATCACGGTGACCATTCTTCGTTGGAGTGACGATGCCGACATTTGCGAGCACGTGAACGCCGGGCATTGCCCCACAATCCGCATTACGAAGAACGGAGACGTACAGGAATTCGAGCCGTCGGGCCCGCCCATTGGGCTGATGCCGTCATTCACCTACACGTCGGACGTTATCGAGATGGGCCCCGAGGATCGCATCGTCATGGTATCCGATGGCTGTTACGAATGGCGCTATCGCGGTGAGCTCTACGGCTGGGAGCGCCTTATCGAGCTGATGCGATCCAGCAATTATCAAAGTGGTGCCGCCCTCTGGCGGGACCTGTGCGATGTGATGGATGAAGACTCCAGCACAGACGCATTGAGTGATGACATAACCATGGTATTTATAAGACAGAACAATGAGTGAAATTATCGTAGTCGACGACGACGTAACCATGATCCGGCTCGTGCAGCTACACCTGCGGCGCACGAAGATCAAAGGGCATTTCTTTCAATCCGGCGACCAATGTCTCAAGGCGGCACCGAGCCTGAAGCTTGACCTGGCTTTGCTGGACTATGACCTCCCCGACACCAAGGGCACCGAGCTGATGAAGGCCCTCCGCGCGATGCCAGGCAATGAATCCCTGCCGGTGTTGATCTTTACCGCGCGCACCAGCAGTGAGCTCATGCCGGTGTTAAACGATTCCGGCGCGAGTGGCGTCATGTCCAAGCCCTTCAGCCCTGCGAACTTGATTCGCCAAATTCAAAGCCTTTTACCCGCCGAGTGAAACCACGCGTCGACGTGTTTATCTTTGCTGACGCCCTCGGTTGGAAGATCGCCGAGGAGCGGGACTTTATGCGCGAACTTTTCCCGGTGCGCAACCCCTGCCAGACGCTCTTCGGTTACTCGTCTACTTGCGACCCCACCATCCTGACCGGCGCGCTGCCTTGCGACCACGGGCACTTCTCCTTCTTTGTAAAGGCCGAGGGCGAGTCCCCTTTTCGCGATTTGGGTAAGCTTGGCTTCCTGCCGCAAAAACTCGCCGGGCATCACCGCGTGCGCAACCGGGTCAGCCGATACTTTGCCACCAAGCTTGGCTACACCGGCTACTTTCAACTCTACAGCGTGCCCTTTGGGCGACTGCCATACCTCGACTACACGGAGAAAAAAGACATCTACGAACCAGGCGGGATCATCGGTGGACAGCGTACGATTTTTGAGCATTGGCAGGAGTCGGGCAAAGCCTGGATCCGCTCCGACTGGCGTGCGGGCGACGCCGCGAACATTGCCCAAGCCAAGGACGCTCTCGCCAAAGGCGACATTGAGCTAATGTATCTTTTCACCGCGGGCCTTGATGCGACGATGCACAAATACGGCCCAACGGGACCGGGCGTCGATGCCGCCTTTGACCAGTTTGCGAACGCCCTGCGCGAGCTGCATGCAACTGCCGCCAAAAGCTACCGCGAGGTACGCCTGCATTTGTTTAGTGACCACGGCATGGCCAAGGTGACGACGGCCTCGGACATGTTGCGTCGCTGGAGTGAGGTTGACCTGCTTTACGGCGTGGACTACGTGGCCGTGTGGGACTCCACCATGGTGCGTTTCTGGTTCCTCAACGACCACGCGCGCAAGGTAACAACGGCATGGCTCCAGGCGCAGCCTGATGGAAAAATCGTGACCGATGCCGAGCTGGAGGCGGGCGGTTGCCTGTTCCCCAACCGCCGCTACGGCGAGCTCTTTTACCTGCTGCCCGCAGGGAGCCTGTTCGTGCCTTCGTTTATGAATATGGGCTTCGTGACCGGCATGCATGGCTACGATCCCGCGCATCCGGACAGCACGGCTTGCTGGCTGGCCACACACGAAACCTTGCCCGTCGCACAGTTGACTGATATCTTCCCCGTCATGCGAGAAGCCGCGAACTCAACCCATGTCTGTGAATAATATTTTCGTCACTGGTCACCAGAATCCCGACACCGATTCGCTGGTGTCGGCGCACGTGTTTGCTTGGATGCTTGGGCATGGGGAGGACGCGATTGCCGCCACTGCGCTGCGCCTGGGTGACCCCAATCCGCAAAGCGCCTGGCTCTTCGAAACTGCCGGTGAGCCCTTGCCGGTTTTTCGCGAAGACTGCCGCCCCACGATTCGTGAAACGTGTGCCAAGGCATTGACGATTGCGCCCGACGCACCACTCTCGGCCGCCCTGCGATTGCTCCGCGAAAAGCGGGCTCCGGTCATCGTGGTGCAAGACGATAAGGGCGAGATTCAGGGCATCATCAGCGACCGTATGCCGCGCGTGAATTATCTGCTCAGTGCGAATATCGAGGACATGCTCGGCGCGCTCTTGCAGTGGCACCACCTCGTGGAAAGCCTGCCGTTAAACTCCCTCAACGGGGTCCCCGTCAACGTCGAACCTACGGGAATGCGCTTCGTCAGCGGTGAGCAGCCTGGCCCGAACGACATTTTAGTAACTGGTCCGCATCCGGTCGATCCGGCGCAGCTGCTCGCGCAAAAGCCGGCGGCGATCATCGTCGTTGGCCCGGAGCGTTGCCCTGAGCTGGAGGAGCAAACGGAGACGCCGGTCTTTAGTTATCACGGCAGCGCATTTGCGTTTTGCGCGAGCCTGGGCGGCTGTATCCCATGCCGCAACGCGATGGAAACCGACTTTGCCACGATCGACTGCGACGAGGTGCTCATGGTGCAAAAGCACGCCATCGCCGATGCCGATTACGGCTTGTTGGCGGTGGACGCCGCGGGCGACTTGGTCGGCGTGGTGACGACGCAGGAGCTTGCCGACACCCACCGTGCACGTGTGGCCTTGGTCGATCATTTTGAAAAAGCGCAGAGCATCAAAGGGCTCGACGAAGCGGTGGTCACGGCGATTGTCGACCACCACCGCATTGGCGACATCGAAACGAGCGAGCCGGTGGACATCGATTGCCGCATCTGGGGATCCACGGCCAGCATCCTCTTTGCACGTTGCCGGGAAATGGGCATTACCGTCCCGGCCTCGAAGGCGCGGCTGCTGCTGGGTGCCTTGATCTCCGACACGCTGCTTTTGCAATCACCCACGACCCGCGAACAGGACCGCCGCATCGCCCGTGACTTGGCCAGCCTTGCGGGCGTCGATTTGCAAGAGTTCGGGTTGGAAGTACTGCGTCGCAACGATCGCTTGGTCTCGGCGAAAGCGAGCGAGTTAGTCAAGGCCGACTGCAAGGCCTTCACCCATGACAAGCGCCAGTTCTTGGCGGCGCAAATTGAAACCGTCGACCTGAATGCGCTGACTGGAGACCGCGCGCGAGAGCTGGAAATGTCCCTGCGCGAATCGCTCAATGGCCACGACTTCGCCGTGCTGATGATCACCGATGTGCTCAAGCAAACCAGTCGCCTCAGTGTGCTGGCACCCAGTGACGAGTGGCCGCGCAAGTTGTCCCCCGAAGCCAACAGCGAGCCATGGCTGGCGGATGGATTTGTCTCCCGCAAGAAGCAGCTCATTCCCTACATCCTGCAACGGCTGGACCAATGAAGGACCGCACGATCATCCATGTTCCGCGACGCTTCGCCCTCGATGAATGGGGCGGCACGGAATCGGTGATTTACAACCTCTGTCGGCAGCAACAAGCCGCTGGTTGGCAGCCGGAGATTCACACTTCGCGCGCGCTGGCACCCAAGCCCGTCGAGACGTGGCGCGACATTTCGATCCGCCGCTATAATTATACCTATCCATTTTTCGGATTAAGCGATGCGGAGCGGCTGGCACTCGACAAGAAGGGTGGCAACCTGCTTTCGCTATCGCTGCTGGCCGGATTGGCGTGCCACAAAGGTGTGCGCATCTTTCACGCGCATGTGACCAAGCGCATGGGGGCCACGGTCCGCACTGCCGCGCGCCTGCGCAAGCGGCCGTTTGTGGTCACGCTGCATGGAAATATATTCGACGTGCCCAAGGACGAGGCGCAGTCCGTTGTGGCCGCGCAGCAGGGGCACTTCGAGTGGGGGCGTCCGTTTGGGCTGCTGCTCGGCAGTCGGCATTTGCTGGAAAATGCGGATGCGATAATCTGCGTTGGCTATTCCGAATACGAAGCGGCAAAGGAAAAGCTCCCCGCTGATCGTGTGCATCATTTGCCCAACGGCGTGGAGCCGGGAAACTTGACCGGCGGTTACCGCAGCGCCGCACGTGAGCGCCTCGGCATCAAGCCGGATGATTTCCTTTTTGGCTGCATCAGCCGGCTCGATCCGCAGAAAAACCAAAAGCTGCTCCTCGAGGCCTGGTTGTGTGTGCGCGCGCAAAAGCCCAACGCACGTCTGCTGCTTTGCGGGCCTGCGACCAACGCCGACTACGCGCGCGAGCTGGAGCAGCTCATTGAAGAATCCGGCTTCGCCAGCGATGTGCATTTGCTGCCCGCAGTCGAGGTGGAGAGCCAGGCGCACAAGGATCTGCTCGCGGCGTTGGACTGCTTTGTCCTCGCTTCGCGGCATGAGCCTTTTGGCATTGTCGTGCTGGAAGCGTGGGCGACGAAGACGCCCGTCATCGCGTCGGCCGTTGGCGGTTTGCAGCGCCTCGTGACGCACGAACAGACTGGCTTGCATTTTCCCAGTGGCGATGTCGAGGCGCTGGCCACCCGCATGCGGCAGCTCATCGATGAGCCCGGACTGGGTGAGCGGCTGGCGTGCGCCGGCCAGGCCGAAGTCCAGGAACGCTACACGTGGCAAACGATCGCCGCGGAACAGGAGTCCATTTACCAACAAGCGGAGGAGCGCTACCCATCATGAATAACCTGCCCGAATCCATCAGCCTGGTCATGCGCTCTTACAACGAGGCGTGGGCCATTGGCGACACGCTCAAGAGCGTGTTCGATCAAGACTATCCGGGGAAAATCGAACTCATCGTGATCGACAGCGCCTCGACGGACGGCTCGCACGAGATCATCCGGCAGTTCGACCCGTTTGCCTTTGAAATTCTGGAGCCTGGAACTTACGTGCCCGGCAAGGTGCTCAACCGCGGCATGCAGTTGGCGACGAATGAGTGGGTTGTTTATCTTAACAGCGACGCCACGCCCGCCAACCGGCAGTGGCTCAGCGAACTGCTCAAGACCGCACTTGCTACGCCCAATCTCGGCTCGGCTTTTAGCCGACAGATACCGCGCGACGATTGCCAGGCGGTCTTTGCGCACGACTACGACCGCTGCTTTGGCCCAAACCGCGAGAGTGTCAACTGGCCGAACTTTTTCAGCATGGTCAGCTGCATCACATCGAAAACGATTTGGAGCGAATTCCCGTTTCGCGAAGACCTGCAATATGCCGAGGACGATGAGTGGTCGCGCCGCATGAAAGACGCTGGCCGCGAGATCGTCCTCGCTGAGAAATCCATCGCGATCCATTCGCACAACTACACGCTGGCGCAGTCCTACAAGCGTGCGCGGGGTGACGCCGTGGCGGTGTCCAAGGCCGGGCACGCGAACCCCGTTGGCAACAAGCCGAAGTTCCTCTTGATGGGCACGGTTAAAGACGCGTTGGCCGACTTCAAATACTGCCAGCGCGAGGGCCGCCTTGGCGAATGGCCGCACGCGATTGGTGTTCGCTGGCAGCAGCGCCGGGGACGCGCCGATGGCTACGAAGCCGGTGCTGCCGAACGAAAATCCAGCCACTAGTCGCCATGAGAATTTTAACCATCAGCAATCTCTACCCGCCGCATCATGTTGGAGGTTATGAAGTGCGTTGCCAGCAGGTGATGGATCGCCTGCGTGAGCGGGGGCACGAGATTCACGTGCTCACCTCGAATCACACCAAGTCCGGCGTCCACGAGCCCGATCCACCGGGTGTGGAGCGCGCCTTGCGCATACATGGTTTCTTCGGGCACCCGTGGTTGCCGATGAGTCAGCTGATTGAGCTGGAGCGCCAAAACCACGCGACGCTCGCCGCCGCGATTCACCGCGTGCAACCCGACGTGATTCATGTGTGGAATATGGGCGGCATCTCGAAGTCGCTATTGCACCGGCTTGAAGCGGGCAGCATCCCGATCGTTTACGACATCTCCGACCACTGGATTGCGCGCAGCCTGAAGGGCGACGTGTGGCTGGACTGGTGGAACCGCAAGGCGCGCGGCGGGTCCGGGCTGTTACGCATGCTGGCCGAGCTGTTGGCTCAGCGGCGCAAGTTCGACCGCGACACGCCGACCTTTCCCGTGGAGAACATTCGCTGGAAGCACATTTATTTTTGCAGCGCGTTTTTGCGTCAGCTGACCGTCGATGCCGGCTACAAGGTTGCCCACGGAGGCGTGATTTACTGCGGCGTTGAGACGGGAAAATTCGAGCAGAAGACGAACCATGGTTCTTTTAAAAAATTGCTCTTCGTCGGGCGACTGAGCGAAGACAAAGACCCGATGACGGCGATTCGCGGCGTGGCCAAGGCGCGCGAACAGGGTCTCGACGTGACGCTCGATCTCTACGGTAAAGGCGAGCCCGATTACGAGCAACAGCTCAAGGACGAGTGCGCGAAACTGGGCCTCGGCGATGCCGCGCAGTTTAAGTCGACCACGCCCGAGCAGATGCGCCGCGTTTACTCAGAGTACGATGCGCTGCTCTTTACGAGCAACTGGGGCGAGCCCTTTGCGCTGACGCCGCTGGAGGCGATGGCCGCGCGGCTGCCGGTGGTGCTCGTGCCCGACGGCGGTGATGTCGAGCTGGGGCGCGACGGGGAAAACTGCGTGCTGGCTGAGGCGGCGAATCCGGACTCCGTTGCCGCTGCAATCCATCGGCTGGCGAACGACGCCGCGCTACGCGAACGCATTGCTGCGCAGGCGGGTAAAGAGGTGGTCGAGCACTACGACCTCAAGCCGATCAGCGAGCAAATTGAATCATTCCTCAATGGCGCGATTCGCGCTGACCCTTAGCGATGGCGCTGCCGCCGAAATATGCATCGCTGGAGAAGCGGCTGGGGCGGGCATTGCTCAGCGAGCGGTTGCACCGGCAGGCTTCGCATTACGCGCGGCTGTCTCACCAGGGCGAGGGTGCCTTTAAGCTGGAGAAATACATTCCGTTGGATCGCCTCGCCGAGCTAGGGCTGACGGTGCTTGGGCTGAAGGGCCGCGCGCGCCGCAATATTCACGCCCATGAGATAGTCGAACAGATTTGGCACCTGCCGCGCTTGCCCAAGGCGTTTGACGGATTTCGACTGCTGCAACTGACCGATCTGCACATCGATATCGACGCGACTCTGGCTGACACCATCGCCGCCAAGGTGCGCGAGACGCCGCACGATGCCTGCGTGTTTACCGGTGATTACCGCAACTCGACCGACGACGATTACGGCCCGTCAATGCGCTTGATGGCACCCGTGCTGGAGGCGGTGAGTTCGCAGCGCTGGGGCATCCTGGGCAATCATGATTTCATCGAGGAAGTCTGGGCCTTAGAGGAGGCGGGCCTGCCCGTCCTGCTCAATGAATCGGCGTGCCTTACGCGCGGCGTCGAGCGGCTGTGGATCGCGGGCGTGGATGATGAGCATTTTTACGGTGTGGCCGATTTTGCCAAAGCACGCGCGGATGTGCCCGACGACGACTGCTGTGTGCTGCTTTGCCATTCGCCGGAGCCGCACCCGAAGGCCGCGCAACACGGTTTCGACCTGATGCTCAGCGGCCACACCCACGGCGGGCAGCTGTGTTTGCCCGGTGGGCGGCACGTGGTGTGCCCGGTGAAAAACCTGAGTGGCGCGTTCATCAAAGGGCGTTGGCTAAGCGGCGCGATGCCGGGCTACACCTCGCGTGGGACCGGCTCCTGCGGCATACCTGCGCGGCTGAACTGCCCGCCGGAAATTACCGTCCACGTGTTGCGTTGCGGTTGAGTTTTTTTCTCTGCGCTAGACTCGGCTGCTCGCCGCCGTCATCTTGAACGGCGCGTGCAGAAAATTTACCAGATACTTCCGGAGTATTTACAGCCGCCGATCTTGCAGTCGGCGATTTATCCGAACATGGAGCTGGAGAGTTTTTGGACGAATGATTGGTCGGCGGAAAATTTTGCCGCGATGGCGCGCGCGGGTTTTTTGACGATCAGTTGTCCGCCGCGACATCAGGCCCCCGTGCTGATCGCGCAGCTCCATCAACAGTATTCCAAGCTGGAGTGGCCGGAGCTGCGGGTGGACAAAAAAGTCGCCCGGCTCGTGCGGCGTGGCGATTTGGCGGAGCAGGGCGTCCACCTGCGCATTTCGAGCAACCCGCGGCCAGTGTGTCAGGGAATTCGCCGCGCTTATGGGGACGAGGGATGGCTCATTCCGCGCTACGCCAAGCTGATGCTCGACCTATCCACGGGGGCGATTCCGGGCTGCCAAACGGTGGCGACTGAGCTGTGGCGCGAGTCCGATGGGCGGCTGATCGGCGGCGAAATGGGCTACCTCTGCGGCGCGGTTTACACCAGCCTGACGGGCTTCCTCGACCGCTCGGCTCCCGGTGTGCGTAACTACGGCAAGGTGCAGCTCATCGCGTTGGGGCTGGTTTTGCAGCAGTGCGGTTACCAGTTTTGGAATCTTGGGCAATCGATCCAGCAGTACAAAAAAGACCTCGGCGCGTGTGTCACGCCGAGGCCGGAATTTTTAGGACGCTGGTTGCCGGCGATTCAGGCCAGCCCAACGGCGCGCTTGAGCGATCTGGCTGGACAGAAACTTTCCTGCCAGCGGCTGATTGAAGATCGGCTGAAGCGTTAGAGACTATTCATATCCGAGAAGTAAGTTTAAGGCTATCGAATCAAACATCAGCCGTTGGTATCGAGCGCCAAAGGTGCGGTCCCATTTTAGCCTAGGGTGAGCGCAAGTCGCATCGCGACTGAAGCGTAGCCCTAGGTGCTGATTGAAATAAGTAAACTGACCCCTGAAAGGGTGGCTTCTAAAAGCGCCTTTGAGGCCGTGCTTTCAGCACTCAACGATTATAGCTCGTAGAATTATTCCTAGGGCTGCGTTCAGAGCAAGCTCTTCACTGACCCTAGGCTAATATGAGCCCGCGCCGTTGGCGCTTGCAGAATGATTGTCTGCTGCCTGAAGGCATCACTCGACCTGGCGCATTTGGACGGAGTCGATGGAGCGCTCGCCGACGATGAGGTTCGTGATGACGACCATCCAGTCGCCGGGGACGGCCCAGCGGTGGCGGCTTTCCTTGAGGCGGGTGAAGCTCTTTTGGATTGTGGCCTCGGTTTCGTCGGAGAATTCCATCATGAACGGCTCGACGCCGCGCAGGAGGAGAAGCTGCTTGAAGAGCAATTCCTCATCGGTGAAGACAAAGATCGGGCTGTAGTTCGGGCGCAGGGCGCTGAGCACCTCCGCCAGATAACCGCGGCGCGAATAAACCACGATGCCGGCACCGAGGTCTTGCGCAAGCTGGGCGCTAGCCTTGAGCATTTGCGCCTTGGGCGTCTTTAGCTGGACGTTTGGGCTCAGCGGATCGTGGCGCATTTCGCGCTCGATCTGGCGGGAAATGCGGTCCATCACGCGGACGCACTCGACGGGGTAATTGCCCGTGGTGGTCTCGCCGGAGAGCATGATTGCATCGGCTTTTTCGAAGACAGCGTTGGCGATATCCGACACTTCGGCGCGGGTCGGCAGCGGGGCCTCGATCATTGATTCCAACATGTGCGTGGCGATGATGACGGGCTTCTTCTGCTCGATGCACTTGTTGACCGCGCGGCGCTGGATGACCGGGAGCTGCTCGTAGGGGCACTCGATGCCTAGGTCTCCACGGGCGACCATGACGGCGTCCGAGGCGATGACGATGCTGTCCAAATTCGCGATCGCGGTCTGGTCCTCGATCTTGGCAATGATGCGGGCCTGGGAGCCGCGCTCGGCGAGATGCCGGCGCAGGATGTCCAGGTCGTCCGCCTCGCGAACAAAGGACAGGGCGAAAAAGTCGATACCTTCCTCGACGCCCAGAGCGATGTCCCCGCGGTCCTTTTCGGTCAGCGCGGGCAGGCTAATGTGGGTGCCGGGCAGGTTGATGTGGCGGCGGTTGCCCATGGGGCCGGGGATGACGACCTCGCAGCGCACGCGGTCGCCCGGGCGGACTTCGAGGATCTTCATGCGGACCAGGCCGCTGTCGACGAGGAGCGTCGCGCCTTCTTTGACGTCATCGGCAAACTTCGGGTAATTGACCGTCACGCCGCGAATGCCTTCTTCCAAATTGTCCTCGATGGTGCCCTTGACGAGGAAGTCGAAAATCTCACCTTCTTTCAGCTCGATCTTTTCGGGCAGGTCGCCGGTGCGAATTTCCGGGCCCTTGACGTCCATCATGATGGCGATGTGGCGGCCCACCTGATCACACACCTTGCGAACGCGGCGTACGGCGTCGCGTGTCCATTCGTGGCTGGCGTGGGCCATGTTGAGACGGCAGACGTCCACCCCGGCAAGGATGAGTTCTTCCAGACGCTCCTCGCTCTCGCTGGCGGGTCCGAGGGTGAAGACGATTTTCGTGTGACGATAGCTTATGTTCATACCAAGATTTTGTTAAGAGCATGCGCTGCGCCAATACTCACGCAAGCGGTAAGACGCCGATTTATGTGATTAACCGGTTAAAGGGTCGAAAAAATCTTCACTTTCGCGTAACAACCAGCGGGTTATTTAAAGTGGCGTTTTCGCATTCCTGTGGCAGATATATGGGTTGTGATAGGCTTAACCCGCCAGGTGCTTGTCGCGAGATTCCCTAAGCATGAGCCAGGAAAAGCAGAACGATTTTACGGAGTCGCCGGAAACGGTGGACTTGCGTACGCTCGTGGGGCACAACCACGCAGTGGCCGGGGCGACCAGCATTGCCAAGGTGCAAAAGCTCTTCCAGGAGCACCGCTACAGCTTTATGGCGGTGGTGGACAACCATCAGGTCGTCGGCATGTGCTCGCGGGAACGCATTGGCGGGCTGCTGGGCTCGCAGTTTGGCTTTTCTATCTACGGCAAAAAGTGCATCCGCGACGTAATGGTGCCCTCGCCGGAGATTATTGCGATCTCGTCCCCGGTGCCTCAGGTGCTGGAGCGCGTATTCAGCCGCAGCTCGGAGCGATTTTATGAAGACGCGCTGCTGGTCGACACCAACCGCAGCCTCATCGGCCTCATCCCGGTGGACAACCTTGTGCGTCTGCAAAATGCGCTGATCAGCCAGAAAATCCGCCTGCTTGAGCACAGCGAGGACAAGCTGATCCGCCAAAAGCAGCAGCTCGAAAAGCTGACGCTCGATCTGGAAAAAGCCAACCACGAGCTGGAGTCCGCCCGCGACCTGGCCCTGGAAGGCGCACGCCTGAAGTCAGAATTTTTGGCCAATATGAGCCACGAAATCCGCACGCCGATGAATGGCATCGTGGGCATGGTGAGCCTGTTGCAAGAGTCGGAGCTCGACGACGAGCAGCGCCAGTTTGCCGACACCGTGCAGCGCAGCGCGGACGCCCTGTTGGGCATTATCAACGACATTCTGGACTACTCCAAAATCGAGGCCGGCAAGCTGACCGTTGAGGCTGAAGATACGCCCATCCGCGAGCTCGCCGAAGAGTGTGTGCAGCTCCTGGCGCGCCAGGCGTTCGATAAAGGCGTGGAAGTCATCCTGGATATCGCACCCCAGGTGCCGGAGTGGGTGCAGATCGACCCGCTGCGCTACCGCCAGGTGATCAACAACCTGCTGGGCAACGCGATCAAGTTTACCGATGAGGGCGAGATTTGTGTCGTGCTCGACCTTTATCACACACCGGAAAAGGGCACATCGCTGCGCACGCTGGTGAGTGACACCGGTATTGGGATCAGCTCAGAGGTGCAAAAAAACCTGTTTCACGCCTTCATGCAGGCCGATGGCTCTACGAGCCGTCGCTACGGCGGCACCGGCTTGGGCTTGGCCATTTCCCGCAAGCTGGCCAAGCTGATGAATGGCGAGCTGGAGTTTTCCAGCTCCAAGGGCGAGGGTAGCACTTTCTGGCTCGATTTGCCGCTAATAAAGTCGGATACGGAGGCGCTGCCCACCGAACCGCTGCGCCTGATCAAAGGCCTGCGCGTGCTCTTTTGCGATGACAACGCCCGCATGTGCGAGATTATGGGGAAGATGCTGCAAGGTATTGGCTGTCAGGTAGAAATCTACCATGACAACGTCGCCGCGCTAAACCGTGTTCGCAGCGCGCAAGAGCAGGGTAAGCCGTTTGACTTCGCTCTGATCGAAACCGAGCAGGAGACGCTTTCCGGTCGGGATTTTTGCGACCAGGTACGCAGTGATCAGGCCCTCGACGCGGTGACGATTATCATGGTCGGCCTGATGTCTCGCCGAGTGAAATCCTGCTGCGAGAACGTCGCCAACATTTACAAGCCCTTGAGCCCGAATGCTGTGCAGCGCCTGTTGGAACGCTACCAGCCCGATGCGCCGGCCTATTTGACCGCGATTGCCGCCGACGAGGAGAAGGCAGAGCCGCAGCACAGCCTGCGTGTGCTCATCGTGGAAGACTCCGCGACGAACCAGCAGGTGGCAATCGAGATGCTGGAAAAGCTCAACCACACGGTTTACCTGGCGGAAAACGGCCTGCAAGCCTTGGAGTTTTTACGCAGCCAGACGGTTGATTGCGTCCTGATGGACTGCCAGATGCCGGAGATGGACGGCTTTGCGTGCACCCGCGCGATCCGCGAAGGCTTCCACGGCGTGACCTGCCGGGACATCCCGATTATTGCGCTAACCGCCCTCGCGATGAAGGGCGATGAAAGAAAATGCCGCGAAGCGGGCATGTCCGACTACCTGAGCAAGCCGATCAAAATTAAAGACCTCGCCGCTGCGCTAAGCCGCATTCACGTGCGGGTTTGAGATTGGCGGAATTCATCAATCAAGGCCTGCCAGACGGCCACTTCGCCTGACGCACCGTGCTGGGTCAGTCCGTCTTCGATTTGCTCCAGCGTGGGCTCGGCGACGTCGTGCTTGGGATCGGCGGAGTAATCGGGGGCGACTTGGCGAACCACGGCCCAGGCGGCCCAGGCGCGCCATTTCTTCTGCTCGGCGCGCTCGCCGCGAACGCGGTCGGCCAAGTGCTGGTAGTGCACGCGCGGGTTGCCGATGAAAACGCCTGGCGGGTTGTTCGCCACCAGCCAGCCGATCGCACGGTAGGGCAGGGGCCAGTCGGCGAGGATGGCTTCGCTGCCCGTCAGGTCGGCGTAAAGTCCGCGGTCGACGGCCAGCAGTGCCCGCGCGCTCAGCCCCTGTCGCCAGAGGTATTGGCCGTAGGCCAGGGCGATGGCGTAAAACTCTGGACCCTGCTGCTCACGCCACGCGGCCAGATCGCGCCAGCTCATGCGGTCGGGCGCGGGCGGCAGATACGGGCAATTGGCGACGGTTTCCATCTGCGCACCTTGGCGGGCGGGGCCGGTTTTGACAAGCCCTACGCGTGCTGCGAGGCGTTGGGCTCGGGCTTGTCGAGGCCCCAGAACCAGGACCACAGGCGGACCGTGATGCGCTTGAAGTCCTCCAGAATCAGGTAGATCGCCGGCACCAGCAGCAGCGTAATAAACGTCGCGAAGAGGATGCCGAAGCTCAGCGAGATCGCCATGGGAATCAGGAATTGCGCTTGCAGGCTTTTCTCGAAAAGGATGGGCGTCAGCCCGCAGAATGTCGTCAGCGAGGTGAGCAAAATCGGCCGGAAGCGGGCGGCACCGGACTCCCAGACTGCGTCCAGCAGCGACACGCCCTGCTTGCGCTGTTGGTTAATGTAGTCCACGAGCACAAGGCTGTCGTTCACGACGACGCCCGACAGCGCGATGATGCCAAAGATCGACAGCTGGCTGATCGGGTGCCCCATGAAGGCGTGACCCAGGAATGCGCCCACCAAACCAAACGGAATGACGAACATCACGATCAGCGGCTGCAGGTAGCTCTTAAACGGAATCGCGAGCAGTGCATAGATCAGGAAAAATACCAGAATCGTGCTGCTGAGCATGCTCGAATTGCTTTCGCGGACCTCCTCGTCTTCGCCGCGGAAGACGGCGTTGACGCCGTCATAGCGCTCCAGAATGCCGGGCAGGATTTCTTCCTTCAGTGTATTTTTCACGGACTCCAGGTCGATGTTGTCCTTGTCGGCATCGGCGAACACGTTGACGATGCGCTGGCGGTTGTCGCGGTTAATTGCCGCGTAGCCAAGGCCAACTTCGGCCTCCGCCACTTCGCTAAACGGCACTTCGCGGCCGTCGGCGGTGCGGATGCGCATACGCTCCAGATTACCCACGGACTCGCGCTCTTCGCGCGGGTAGCGGACCATCACGCGGATGTCGTCGCGGCCACGCTGCACGCGCTGCGCTTCCTCGCCAAAGAACGCCGCGCGCACCTGGTTGCCCAGCTCGAGCTGGCTCAGGCCCAAGGCTTCGGCGCTCGGTTTGATGTTGAGCTGAATTTCCTTTTGGCCGTCGGCGAGGTTGTCACGGATGTCGAACACGCCGTCAAAGTTGCGCAGTGCGTCCTTAAGCTCGTTGGCCACGGAGCGGAGCTGTTCCAGGGATTCACCGGTCAGCTGGATGTCGATGGGTTCGCCTTGGCCGCCGGCCGCGGTGGCTTCAAAAGTCATGGACTTCACGCCTGGCACCTGGCCGAGCGCGGCGCGCCAGCGGTTAGCCAGCAGCACGGCGGAGTCTTCGTCGGTGCGCAGTTCGGACTTGCGTAGCTCCACCACGACCTGCCCTTGGTGGCTCTGCACGTCGGTGGTTTGCGTGCCGCCGGGGCCGCCGCCAAAGGCCTGGATACCGAGCACGCTCTGGCGCTTGTCGACGGGGTTGGGCCGGCCCGCCGCCTTGCTCTCGGCAATGACTTCGTCCAGCGCGCCGTTGATGCGGTCGATCGCTTTCTGGGTGACGCTGGCCGGGGTGCCGTCCGGGTAAGAGAACACCACGCCGATGTAGTCACTGGGCACGGCCGGGAACGGCACGAACTTAATAAAGCCGCCGATCACGAGCGAGATCGTTAGCGCCAGAATGCCGACAAAGCTCGCCATCGTCACGTAGCGGAAGTTCAGCGCCTTGGCCAGCAATGGGCGATACCATTTGTCGATCAGGCGCTCAAGGCCATCGGAAATTTTGCGCTGAAAGCGTTGGAAGAAATTCAGCTTCTCGCGCTTGCGGTCACCCACCTTGCACAGCGAGAGGTGGTAGGGCAGGATGAGCTTCGATTCGATCAGCGAGAAGAGCAACGTCGGGATGACCACCATCGGAATCGCCTTCAGGAATTTACCCTGAAAGCCGGGGATCATCAGCATCGGAATGAAAGCCACAGCAGTCGTCAGCACGGCGAAGGTCACGGGCGTCGCCACGGCCTTGGTGCCGCGAATGGAAGACTCCACGCCGGGTCCGCTGCGCTGGAACTCCGTGAAGACACTTTCGCCGACAACGATGGCGTCGTCCACCACAATGCCGAGCACGAGGATGAAGCCGAACAGCGAAATCAAGTTCACCGACACGTCGATAAACGGCATCGCGAAAAAGGTGCCGAGGAACGAAATCGGGATGCCCAGTGTCACCCAAAATGCGAGCGACGGGCGCAGGAAAAGTGTCAACACGGCGAGCACGAGCACGAGGCCGAGGATACCGTTTTCGATCAGCATGTTCAGGCGGCCCCAGAGGTAAAACGAGGTGTCGCGCCAGGTGCTGATCGTGATGCCCGGCGGCAGGTCACTCTGCTTGTCTTTCACGTATTCTTTGACGGCGGCGGAGATGCTTAGCGGGTTTTGCTGGCCGACTTCATACACGACCAAATCGACACCCGGCTGCCCGTCGGTGATCATGCGCAGCGGCTCGTCGGTGAAGCCATCGTTGACTGTGGCCACCTCGCCCAATGTGATGCGCGAGCCGTCCTCGCGTGTGATCAGAACGATGTCTTCAAACTGCTGGCGCTCGTAGGCCTGGCCCTTGGTGCGGACCAGGATTTCGCCGCCATCGCTCTTAATCGAGCCGCCCGGTAAGTCGATGGAGGTCGAGCGCACGGCGTTAACCACGTCATTAAACGTGAGGCCGTGGCGGCGCAGGTCGTTCTCGCTGACTTCGATGCCAATCTCGTAATCGCGCACGCCAATGATGTCCACCTGGCTGATCTTTCCGGTGGCCAGGAGGTCCTCGCGGACTTCCTCGGCGAGGCGCTTGAGCGTCTTTTCGTCGGTGTCACCTGCGAGCGAAATGGCCATGACTTCGCGCCGGATCAGGTTCTCCTGAATCACGGGGCGCTCGGACTCGGGGGGGAAGGTGTTGATCGCATCGACGCGCGTCTTGATGTCGTCCAGCAGCTTGCGAACATCGTAGCCTTTCTCGACTTCCACGGTCACGGTGCCATAGCCCTCGATCGCGGTGCTCGTCATTTCCTTGATGCCGTCGAGGTCCTGGATTTCCTCTTCAATGCGCTTGACGATCTGCTCCTCCACTTCGGCCGGAGCCGCGCCACGGAACGGCACGCGCACGCTGATCGTATCGAACGAAAACTGAGGGAACAGCTCGATCTTGATCGTGTACATGGTTGCCAGCCCGCCCAGAACGAGGACGAACATCAGCAAGTTGGCGGCGACGCCATTGCGGGCAAACCAGTTAATCATGACGCGCTGCCTTCGCCGTTATCGATAACGAGCTTCATGCCCTCGATCACGTATTCGACCGGGCTGGTAATGACGCGGTCGCCGGGTTCAAGGCCCTCGCTGATCACGGCCTTTTCGGTGTCGGCCTGAATCACCACGACTTCGCGTTGCGTTAAAGTATCGTCCGCCTTGGCGATGAGCACGGTATCGCCCTCGCGCAGGGCGCTGCGGGGAATTGAGTAAGCGTCGTGCACCTCGCGTCCCTGAATCTGCGCCTCCACGTATTTGCCCGGCTTGAGTGGCGGGCGGCCCGGCTGCTTGCGGTCAGCGGCGAGCGGGTCGGTGATTTCCACCACGACATCGAGCAAACGGCTGCTCGAGTCGAACTGTGCGCCAGTGCGTATGATCTGGCCTTCCCAGGTGTAGCGGCGGTTGCCGTAATCGCTGGAGAGCGTTACCTTCGGCCCGGTGATATCGTCATTGGCGTCGAGTCCGCTTGGCAAATCGAGGCGGGCCAGCTCATGGTCCGAAAGCGGCAAAAAGACTTCGGCAACGTCGGTCGCGTAGATCTTGCCGAGCACGGTGTTGGCCCCGACGTATTGGCCCAGGTCAACATCCTGCGCGACCACGCGGCCATCGTAGGGGGCGCGAAGCCTAGTGCGCTCGAGGTTACGTTCGGCGCGAATCACACCGGCCTTGGAGCTGCCGATCATGGCCTGCGCCTGCTCCAGCTGTGGCTTGCGCAGGGCGAGGTCGGAGGGGTCGCCACGCCCGAGGTCTTCCCAATCAGCGGCGGCCTGTTCGGACTGTGCCTGCTCCTGGGCGAGGGTAAACTTAGCCTGGGCAAGCTGGGCCTGGGCGTTGGCCAGTGCGGCTTCATAGTCCAACGTTTCAATCTGGATCAGCACTTCGCCCTTTTTAATAAAACCGCCTTCGCGAAAGTTGGGTGACACCGATTCGATGCGCCCGGCGACTTCGGCAGTCAGCTGGGTTTCCATGCGCGGGCGCACGGTGCCCTGCGAATCCACGCTTAGCCGGACAGTCTCCGGCTGCACGTTGACCACCTCCACCGCAACGACGCGCGGCGGCGGCGTTTTTTTCTCGGGCTGCGGCTTGCTGTTGACGATGACTTTGCCCAGAAACGCGGCGGCGATCAGGATGACGATGGGCAGAATGATTTTCCACGGCGTCACCCCGCGGTTCTTAGCAGCGGGAGATTGGCTCTGCGGTAATGGCGGTGTCTTGTCCACGGATGAGTCAGATTTGGGACGGTTCATGTCAGGATTCCTCAGCGGTAGCTTTGTCCTGCAAAGCTACTTTCTCAGGCAAAGTTTCAGATGGTAGTGTAATTTCGTCCGGGCCAAGCGGCGACTTGACCTCGACCCCCTCCTGCGGCGCGTGGTCGAAATCGCCCCCGAGCGCGAGGTAGAGATTGACGCGGTTGACGAGGCGGTTCGTGCGCGCGTTGATCAGTGCGGTACGCGCTTCAAAGGCGCGGCGCTGGGATTCCAGCACGGTGATGATGTCCGTCAAGCCGCGCGAATATTGCTCCCACGCGGCGTCTTCGGCGGCAATGGATTGGGTGGCCGATTCGTCGAGGTTGTCGACACGCTCGTTGAGGAATTGCTCGGCGGCGAGGGTGGTTTCGACTTCGCGAAAAGCGTCGAGCGCGGTCTGCCCGTAGGCGGCCAGATTCTGCTGAGCCACGGCCTTGGCGCGGTCCACGGCGGCGCTTAGGCGCATGCCTTGAAAGATCGGTTGCAGGGCATTACCCGCGAGCGTCCACACGGAAAAACTGCTGTCGAGCAGGTTGCTCAGCGAGCTACTGGAGTAGCCATACTCACCCGTCAGCGCGATGCGCGGGAGCATGGATTTGCGGGCTTCGCTGATGCGCTTACCCGAGGCGGCGAGCTGCCGCTCGGCGACGATCAGGTCGGGCCGACGGTCGAGCAATTCCGACGGCAGGCCGACGGGCACCGGGCGGGTGATGCTGGGCAGCTCTTCCACGACGGCGAGCTCCTTGGCTGGGTAGCGCCCGAGGAGGACCTCCAACTGGCGCACGGCGGCGTCGTATTCCTGCCCGCGCAGATCCATCGATGCCTTGGCGGCAGCGGTTTGCGCGAGGGACAGGCGCAGGTCGAGCGCGGGGCTGACACCGCGTTCGTAGCGGCTGCGGATGGCCTCCGTGCCACGGTTAAAACTTTCGTAGGTGACGGTGGCGAGGTCGAGCTGCTGGCGCGCCTCGATGGTGCGGAACCAGGCGTTGGCCGTGCGGGCGGCGAGGGAGAGCCGCGCCCCGCGATACGTGGCCAGCTGGGCCTGCACGTCGGCCAGGGCCGCGCTTTGGCGATCACGCAATCGGCCCCAAATATCGATTTCCCACGTGGCACCGACACTGAGCATCACGTTGGAAAATTCCGTGTTCATGCCGCCGATATTCTGGCGCTGGCGACCGCCGCCGAACTCGCCGTTGATTTGAGGATAGGCGTCCGCGCCGGCGATGGTGGCGTCCGCGCTGGCGATGCCGAGGGAGGCCGCGGTGGCCTGCAAATCGTAGTTGTTGGCGATGGCCTCGTTGATCAGCGGGCGCAGGTCGGCGGAGTTAAAATCGTCCACCCAGCCGCCCTGATCTTCCTCCAGGGAGACGCCGGTTTCGGTTTCCCCGGGTGCGCCGTCGGCGGTCCAGTTGGCCGGATAGCTGGCGGGCATTTCCTCCACGCGGCTCTCCGGCGGTGTGGCGCAGCCAGCCAGAATCAGCCCGGCACCGAGCGGTGCCCAGCGCTGCCAACGGCGTTTCACGAAGCGCTGTCCTCCATGCCGCGGAAGCCCGCGCACATATAGCTGCATAGCTTTTTGCAGGAGAGGTCCAAGTTATTGATATCGATCTCCGCGTGGTTGCACTTCTTGGGGTGGTGCATCAGCAGCGCGCCGAGCATGGCCCCGATGGAGAAGTGAAAACGCCAAGCGAGCGACTCGGGCTCCACATCGGGTGCGGCGGCCTGAACGGCCTCAATGAAGCGGGCGGACAGGTCGACAAAAAATTCCTCGTGCAGCTGCTCCCAGAACTCTTCGGACTCCGAGAAGAGGCGGCCGACCATGCGCAGGAGAATGATGTTGGGGCCGTCGGGGCCTTTGGCCACCTCGAACATTGGGCGGAGCAGGGCGTCGAAAATGTCCTCCAGCGTCGCGCCGCCGGGCTTGGCTTGCGCGGCGTCGAGCAGGCGGATGCGTTCGGTGTTGAGCGGGACGATTTTGGCGCGAAACATTTCCCACATCAGCGCTTTTTTCGAGCCGAAGTGATAGTTAACGGCAGCCAGGTTGACGCCGGCGTCCTCAGTTAAGCTACGCATCGACGTGCCGTCGAAGCCGCGCTCGGCGTAGAATCGTTCGGCCGTCAGTAAAATACGATGTCTGGTGTCTAATGCCTCCATTTTTCGTTTCAAACGTCTGTTTAAACCACGTAGCTTGTCAAATGTGCAAATGGAAAAAATTTCAACCGGCATTTGACCCGCCCACCAGAAAACGCGACGCTGGAGCCACACTCCCAACTCGCAGACCGACAGACCCATGCTACTGATCTATTTGGCCCCCTTGATTATGGTGATCGACATCGTGCAATTGCTCGTGTCGGAGCGCTTTATCGGGGTGAAGCAAATTCGCAAAGGCGTGCACCCGGTCGACGGTGACCGCCGCCTGCCCTCCTGGGCGGTGTTGCTGTGGCTGGCGGGCATGGGCATCATGTGGCTCTACATGGTGGCGCTGGTGTTCGATCCGCGCGGAGGCCTGCAGGGCGCCCTGATGCTGATGGTGTCGATTGGCGGCTTTGCGCTGCGTCGCGTATGCGGGCTCAAATGGGCGCTGGTCCTGATGACGGTGGAAACCGCCATCCGCCTCGGTCTGCTGGCCAACATGATGATGGTCGTCTTTTTCTTTGGCGGCCGGCTGCTCCCTCCGAGTTATTACGATTAAGTCCGGTGCGGCCACAACAGGCCGCAGAGGGCGCGAAAAATTTGATTCGCGGGTTGTGCTGGTAAGTGAAGCGGGTAGGTTCACGGTCTTTGAATGAAACGACTGTTTGATCCGAACGCGCCCTTCCGGCCCAGTGCTTTTCCGTTTTTCTACGGCTGGGTGATTGTGGCCGGGTGCACGGCGGCGATGCTCTTCAGCCTGCCGGGGCAGACGGCGGGTGTCGGCCCGTTTAAGCCCTATATGCTAGAGGCGCTGGGGATCGAAAGTATGGACCTGAGCATTGCTTACATGATCGGGACGATTGCCTCGGGGTTGACCCTGCCCACGCTGGGCGGGCTTTTCGACCGTATGGGCGCGCGCAAGACGGGGGTGATGGCCTCGCTCGCGCTGGGTGTGTCGTTGTTGTTTATTTCGCAGGTGGACCGTATCGTTCTGGCGCTGGCCGGGCAGACGACCTTTTGGCTCGCCATGCCGCTGATGGTGCTGGGATTTTTCCTGATCCGCTTTTGGGGGCAGGGGGTGCTGTCGATCGTTTCGCGCATGATGATTGGCAAGTGGTTTGACCGCCGCCGTGGCTTGGCCAGCGCGATTAGTGGGGTGCCGGTGGCCGTGGCGTTTACCTCGGCCCTGCTGATTTTATCCTGGGTGATCGATTTGTCCGGCGGCTGGCGGCAGGCCTGGATCGGCATGGCGCTGTTTATGTTTTTCTTCTGCTCGCTGTTTTGCTGGCTCGTATTCCGGGATAATCCCGAGGAATGCGGGCTGGAGATTGACGACGGCAAGACGGCTTCGAGCAAAAAGGTGGATGCTGAATTTGTGACGCATCGGGATTTCACCGTGCCCGAGGCGCTGCGGACCTGGCCATTTTGGGTCTTCTCGCTGGCGATATGCCTCAATGGGTTCGTTGGCACGGCCATCGGGTTTCACGCCTCGACAATTGCGGGGCAGCTGGGCATGGACGCGGAGGCGCTGTACTCGCTCATCGCGCAGACGGTGCTGATTAACATCCCGGTGAGCTTTGTTATTGGTTGGATGACGAGCCGTTTCCGCCTGAAGTATTGCTACCTGATCACGACCTTTGGTATGGCCCTGGGGCTGTTCGGGTTTATGAACCTGCCTGAGGCTTGGGCCAAGGTGATCTTTGTCGCGGGCTTCGGGGTTAGCTGGGGCACCTACGGAACGCTGCTCACGGTGACGTGGCCCCGGTATTTTGGCCTCCGTCACCTGGGCAATATCAGTAGCTGGGTGATGTCGCTGCTCGTCGTGACCAGCGCTCTGGGGCCGGTGTTCTTCGACCTGTGCGAATGGTTAACCGGCGACTACGGCTGGGCCTACTGGGCGAGCATTGTTGCCGCCTGTGGCTTTTTCATCGCCTGCTGCTGGATGGAAAATCCGCAACGCAAACTGGCACCCGCCGGGCGCTAGAAACGGTTTCCTCTAACCTGACCGACTGAATCGCCGGGCACGCCCTATCTCAGGCTATTTTAGCCGTGGGTCTGAGGCGTGGTGGCTTGGCTGACTGGCTTGGCCTGAGCGCGGCGCTTGAAATAGCGGAGAATCGTCCGAATCACGAAGAAGAAAATCACGATCAGCACAATGCCCGCGATGACGGGAACCAGGATCGCGAGGATTGCCGTCATGATCGAGCCACCCAGCTCGGCAGTGGAGATAATGGGGTTACCCGCGCCACCGGTGGTCGCTGTCGAGGCACCTCGGGTGACGACGGATGCCGTCTGCACCGCGCCCGCCGTGCCGCCACCGATGATCATTGCGGTGAACCATTGCGTGGCCCCGCCGCCGAGGAAGTCCGGCATCACGGCTGCGGTGACAAACGTGCCCGCGATGACCGCCGCCGGGCTCGCGATGGAGTCCAGCATGTTGTCGACCCACGGGATATAATACGCGGCAATTTCCACGGCGGTCGCCACGCCGAGGGCGATCGTGACCGGTGTGCTGCCGAGCCATTCAAAGTCCTGCCCAAGCAGTTGCTGGATGTTTTCGCCGCCGATCGTATTGATGTCCGCATTGGCCGCGAGGCTGGCGACAAACAAGGGCACGAACACGCGAAAGCCACAGGCCGCCGCCAGGCCAATGCCCATCAGTATCGCCAGTCCTTGACTGATTGTGTCCGTATCCATGCCGCAATGCTATGAATTTTTATCCACGGGGAAAGACTGAAAAATGCGGGCCTTTGTTCCCACGCGCTGCCGTTGATGCGCATATTTCGGGAACAAGCGCGTGTCTTGTGTGATATTATTATTCGATGAAAGTGGTCCTGCTCTCGCTATTGGCGCTGATGAATGCCTCCCTGCTGTTGGGCTATGATTTCAATACCAGCTTCCGCTTCCTGCAGCCGCTGGGCGATTATCACCTGGTGGGCTTACTGCGCGTCGATGATGACGTGGTTGCGATCATTGAGCGCGACAAAGACCATGCGCGTTTCCGCGTATCGGCGGATGATGAGCTAGACGGCTACAAGGTTGTCCGCTTGGCGCTGAATGGACGCGAATCCTATGTGGAGCTGGAGCGCGCCGGGAATGCCTATCGCGTTGGCCTGAAGCGCGTGAAAACGGATGATGTGGAGTCAGCACACCTCGCGAGCGTCGAGGCGGGTTTCATCAATGAAGATGGTTCGTTGACACCGCAAGGGCGGGACCATATTGAGCAAAATTTGAGAAACCTCATCGACGCCGCATTAGAAAAATTAGATCGTGAAAATATAAACACGGCGACCTTTGCCGATTTGGAAGCGGATTATCAACGGACTAAGGCAACCATTATGAACGCAGGCATGGAAACTCTCTATAGCGAGTTCATTCAATTCAGACATACTTTTGAAGCTTTTCATGAGTTAACCGCAATTGCTGGTGAGAACTATTCCAGCTTTCGTTTTACTCAGGATACTTTTCATTTCAGCGTTGTTACACGTTATGGTGAAACGGTTGAATATTCGGTCCTGACAAATAATGCACCAGTCGTGAATGCGGACTTTGACGTGGACATCAATGCGACCCCTGTGGAGATTACGCATTAATAATTTCCGCTGCCAACGATGCGCGTTGGCAGCGAAGGTGATATTAATACCTAATGAAAGCGGCCCTGTTATCGCTTATCCTATTAGGGGTATTTTACCCGCTCTATGCAGCGGATGAGGGGGCTAGCGTGCAGTCGGCGTCGTGCTTTCGATTGGTGGGGCTGATGCGCATTGATGACGACGCCGAAGCCATTGTGGAAGACCTCGATTACGGCCTGCGTTACCGCGTGCGACAAGATTCGCTCATCGATGACTTTCGTGTGCGGCGCGTCATGGCGCAGAAGGATTCCTCGTTCGTCGAACTGGAGCGCGACGGCGTGCAATACCGCATCCACCTGCATGGTGGTGCCTCGGTAAGTGAGCGGCCGCAGCACCGGATGGCTTTGACCATTGGCGACATTGAGAGTAACGGAAAACTGACGGGGAAGGGCTCCGGCGCGATTGCGGAAAACCTGAATTTGCTGGTCATGGCGGCGCATGAAAAAATGCGGCGCGACGCAGTGACGGTGGTAACGTTTCAGGACCTTGTTTCGGATTATGAGAAGCTGGACCCCGCCGTGAAAGAAGCGGGCATCTTTGATCCGTTTATGAGGGATTCGAGCAACAACCGGACCATGCTACTCACCGCTTTTAAAAACCTGCGGCAGGTGGCGGGCGAGGATTATTCGTCGTTGCAGATCACGCGCGAGAGCGAGCAAGTCCAAGTCGTTACCGGCTACGGGGAGGTCGTTAAAATCGACACTGAGAAATTTTCCGAGCGGCGTTTTCGCGGCGGGTGTTTTTAAATGCCGCGATAGTTCAAGCCTCACGCCTGATCATTCTCCGTTTCCAGATCGGGAATGTGTTGGAAGGCGATGCGCATCGGGGTCTCGTCGCGGGCCTTGTGGCCGCCGGCGTAGTAGAGCGTCTTCGCGCCAAAGCGTTTATTAAGAGCGTCCATGGCTTGGTCTAGCTTTACGTTGCGGGGGTTGTTCATCTCGGTGAAGAGCGGGTTGGTGTAGTTGGTCGAGGAAACGAGCTCGCCGAGGACCACGCTCACCTTGCACGGCTCGGGGGCGTCGTCGGGGATTTGCGACCAGAGCTTCCTGAGCTCGCGCAGAAAAATGCGGCTCTCCTGCGTCGGGAAAAATCGCGTTTCGCGGCCCCAGCGGTTGTCGAAGCCCAGCCGCACGCCGATGGACAAACTGCCGGCGTAGTGGTCTAGCTTGCGCAGGCGCATGGCGGCCTTTTGCGTGAGCCGGTGAATTACGGCAAAGGCGTCCTCGCGGTTGCGTAGTCTGGGCGGAAGCACGTGTGAATGGCTCACCTGGCGGCGCACCGTTTCAGCGTGCTCAATGATCTCGCCGCGTAGCTCGGCATACATGCGGTCGCCCTCAATACCGCCCCAGATGGAGTGCATCTTGGCGCGGTTGCAGTCGTAGAGGTCGCGGATCGAGCGCACGCCGCGGCGCAGCAGGCGCTGGTGCATGCGTTTGCCGACGCCATAAATGTCGGACAGATCCAGCGCCTCCAGCGGGCCGGGCAGGTTGTCGGCGTGGAGGAAAGTCAGTCCACGCGGCTTGTTCATGCCGCTGCCCATCTTGGCCAAAAACACGTTGGGCCCAATGCCGATGGAGCACGTCACGCATTCGCCAGCGACGCGGGTAATGGTCTCCCGGATGCGGCCCGCGAGCGCGCGGGCGTCGCGTTCGTTGCACCAACTGGGCGGGATGACGGCGCAAAATTCGTCGATGGAGCGGATATTGATTTCCGGCAGGCAATCATGCTCCACTGCTTTGGTAATGCGGTTGTGGATATCTACATAGTTCGCGTGTCCGGCTTCGACGAATTTAATTTGCGGGCACAACCAGCGCGCCTCGCGGACATTCGTGCCGGTCTTCACGCCGAAGGCCTTGGCCTCATAGCTTGCGGCAATGCAGCAAGTGGAGTCCGTCATCATGGGGACCACGCCCACTGGCCGCCCGCGTAGCGCAGGGTCACGCTGCTGCTCGCAGGAGGCAAAGTAGGAGTCGAGGTCGACAAAGATAAACCGCAAGGACATGGCCGAAAAGAATGGGCGCATGCTACATCGGGCGGCGGATAATTGCAAATTTATTCAGTGTTAATTTGAGCACTTATAAGAGCGCGGCAAAATGACGTGGAGTGGCGGGAACGCGAACCTCTGTGTTCGCCTATAATCGATGATTCTGAGGTAGCGCGGAGCGTCCTCGCTCCGCAAGAAATGAGACTTCGGTCCAAAGGTTCGAGTAAGGTGAATTTCACTAACCAACTCCTATCGAACGAAATTTCCTCTCTTGCCACTGCTTGCGGAGCGGGGACGCTCCGCGCTACCTCATTCTAGACGGATCGTAAGCGAACACAGAGGTTCGCGTTCCACCAGCGTTCCGTGTTCTGCCAACGTCGCCTTCTTTCCGCCAGCGGCTTCCTAAAAGCCGAAGCTAAACGTCGATGCGCCTTTGACCTTTTTTGCCGCGTAGGACATGGCGTCGAAGACGATTTCCAGGTCTTCCTCGGTGTGGCGGGCGGAGATGCTGGTGCGGATCAGGTCCTTGCCTGGGGGGACGGCCGGGGCGATCGAAATTACGGTGAAGACGCCCTTTTCGAGCAGGGCCTGCCAGAAGCGGTAAGCCTTCTCCTTCTTGCCCATGATGATCGGCACGGCGGGCGTTTCGCTTTCCCAAATGTCCAGGCCCAGGCTGCGGAGCATCTCCTTGTAGCGGCGGGTGTTTTCCCAGAGGCGCTGATGGTGCTCGGGCTCGTTTTGCAGGATGTCCAGCGAGGCCGAGGCCGCGTAGGCCTGCGGTGGGCTGATCGAGGCGGAGAAAATCGTCTGCTTGCTGTGGGTGCGCAGGTATTCGATGACGTCCTTCGAGCCGGCGACGAAGCCGCCCGTGCTGCTGAGGGACTTGGAGAAACTGCCGGTGATGACGTCGATCTCGTCGGTCAGGCCAAAGTGGTTGGCGGTGCCGCGACCTTGCTCACCCATCACGCCGAAGCCGTGCGCGTCGTCCATGACAAAGAAACAGTCGTGGCCTTCGCAGGCCTTGAGCAATTCGGGGACACGGCCTACATGGCCTTCCATCGAATAAACACCCTCGAAAACGACGATCTTTGGCGTCTCCGGTTTCTCGAACGAAATGACGTCCTTCAGGTCGGCGGGGTTGTTGTGCGAAAAGCGCTCCACCGAAGCCTGGGTCAGGCCGATGCCCGCCCAGAGTGAGCTGTGGACATTTTTATCGACGAGCACGATGTCGCCCTTTTGCGCAAAGGACTGCACCGAAGACATGCACGAAATGTAGCCAGCCACGCTGATGTGGCAGGCTTCCTTGCCGATGAAGGCAGCAAACTTTTCCTCCAGCGCGGTGTGGAAACCGCGTGAGCCGTTGGCCAGGCGGGCACCGGTGGTGCTGCTGCCCCATTCGTCGAGGCCGCGCTTGGCGTTCTCAAGAACTTTGGGGTGGTTGCTCAGGCCGAGGTAGTCGTTGCTGCAGAGCATGACGTACTCCTTGCCGTCCCGGATGACCCGGGAGCCCCGCTGCGTTTCAAACGTGTGGTAATAAGGGTTGTAACGTTTGCGCAGCCGCGTCACATCGTCGTCCTGACAACGCTTGACGATGGAGTTTTTGGCTTTTGAGAAGAAATTCAACGGCATGGAGGCGTAAAAAACCACTGAAGCTAGCGGATTCTGGGGAGGGTTAAAGCCCATTTTTGGAATGTTTCAGTCGCGTGAAGGTAGTTGGGGCGCGGTTTTCACCGGTGTCGGGCGGGCAGGGTGTCTGGAGCAACTGTCTTTGTTTTGGCTCATGCTATTTTATAGTTTGGGTTTTTGATGATGGCGTTGAGCATGATGATGAGCTTACG